>JANNGR010000630.1:0-1591 GCA_031403955.1 Betaproteobacteria bacterium | reverse complement strand
ACCCGGTGGTGCACCTCCTTGAGCAGGGCTTCTTTCTCCCGCAACGACGACTGCAGCGTCCGCTCCGCTTCCTTGCGTTCGGTGATGTCCATGTGGCAGCCCATCATGCGCACGGTTTCTCCGCTCGCGTCGCGGAAGAATTCGCCTCGCGTGTAGATCCAGCGCCACGTGCCGTCCTTGTGGCGCATCCGAAACTCGGCCTCATACGCCCTTTCCGGCTGGGCCAGGTGACGTTGAATGCGTTCCTGGGCCGTGGTCAGGTCGTCGGGGTGGACGAGGCGCTCCCATTCGCCGAACTCGTTTCTGATCTCGCTCTCCTCGTAACCAAGCTGGCTCTTCCACTCGCGCGAATAGATGACTTGGCTCGTACGCAGATCCCACTCCCAGAACCCGACGTTGGAAGCCTGCACCGCGAGGCGCAGCCGTCCGGCGCTCTCGCGCAGATCGGCATTCGCATCACGCGTTAACCGCTCCGAATGGACGAGCTTGCGAACCAGCGGCGTCATCAGAGTGTTCAGCAGCAGCACGCCGGCAAACACCAGCGCCGCCAGCAGCGGCGCGATGAACTTCAACTGCTCGGTCACCGGGTTATAAAGTTCCGCTTGGTCTATCTTTATCACCACGCCGAGGCCGAACGCGCCCACCGGCGCATGGGCCGCGACCACCTGTTCCCGCCGGTAATCCTTGGCAAAGATGATGCCGGTTTCCCCGTTCAGGGCGTAGTTCATCGGCAATGGTTTGCCCTCGACCACCCGGGCAAGACGCTTGAACTCTTTTCCGGAAGTCCTGCTCAGGAAACAGTCCATATTCTTTTCGTCGTCCGCCAGTGCGGCGCAAACGGCGAATTCGCCACTTTTCCCGATGGACGCTACATCGGCAAAGGCGCGGGTCAGCAGGGGTAAGTTGGCTTCCGTCTTGACGGCGCCAATGCGGCGCCCCTGTTGGTCGAGGACATCCATACTGGCCTGCAGAAGGAACTGTCCGTCCCACAACAAGAATGCGCGGTTTTTCGCTTTCAGGGGAACGCGAAGCTCGGGGGTTTGGGAAAAAAGCCCCGCTCGCGCTACTTCATGACCACGAACATCGTTAAAAGACATCCCTGTAAAGCCGGTCAGGAGAAATGATTTGGCGATCCGCTGCAACTCATACAGTCCTGTGGCATTTTCGGGTTCCGATTCAACCAATTGCAGATTTTGAATCGCGTAAGGACGGGTAGTCACGGCCTGCGTGTCGGCCATCGCGTGATCGATCTGGCTTTCAAACAGACGCACGTTGCTCTGCAGCGACGCCGCGAGGCTCTTGGTGAGTAGGGACTCCTCTTGCCGCTGCATCACGACATAAACGGAAGTACCCGCGGCCAGCGTCAATACCACCAGGATAAGTCCGCCGATGATGCTGACTTTGCGATCTTGGCGCTCTAGAAACAAATAACCCCCAATTGGGCGCTGTCCCCCGCGAGCCACGGCGCGCGGCAAACCTCCGAAAAGGACGGCGGCAAGGCCGAGGCAAACCGGCCACCGCATCGACGCGATCCTAGGCCCGTGACGTGTCCGCCGTTGCCCGTGGTTAGCGCTCTGGGGTTCATGGTGTG
>JANNGR010000629.1:0-7485 GCA_031403955.1 Betaproteobacteria bacterium | reverse complement strand
TGCCAGCGCCAACGAACAGATCGCCAATGAGCGCGGCAGCGGCCACCTGCCGATTGGGCTGCTCGACCAGCGCGACCAGTTGATCAAGGAGCTGGGCGCGTTGGTGCAGACCACCAACATACCGGCTGACGACGGTTCGGTGGGAATTTTCCTGGCCGGCAGCCAGCCGCTGGTGCTGGGCAAGACGGTCGCACCGGTGGCGCTATCGGCCGACGAGTTTGGCGACCCGGGTAAATCGAAACTGACCATGACCAGAAGCGGCATGAGCACGGTGCTGGAGGAAGCCGCGCTGGGTGGTGGTGCCGTGTCGGGCCTGCTGCGCTTTCAGAACAGCGACCTGGTGGAAGCCAGCAACCTGCTGGGACGGTTGGCGCTGGCCTTGGGCACCAAAATGAATGAGCAGCACCAGCTCGGGCTGGACCTGGATGGATTGGCCGGCGGCGACCTGTTTGCGCTCGCCGCGTTGCCCGATGCGCTGCCTGCAGCGGGCAACGGCGGCAATGCGACGGTGCAGCTTGGCATCCAGACCGTTCCCGCCAGCGGTGTGACGGCATTCGCGGCATCCGACTATGAACTGGTGTTTTCCAGCGCCAGCAGCGGAACCATCAAGCGCCTGTCGGACGGCCAGTTGACAAGCTTCGGCGCGGTGCCGGCGCTGGTCGACGGGCTCAGTCTGCAAGTCAGTGGCAGTGCCGCATCGGGCGACCGTTTCCTGGTGACGCCGTTTCGCCAGGCGGCGATTGGCATCGATAACGCGTTTTCGTCGCCACGCGCCTTGGCGATGGCCAGCCCGGTGGCGGCCCGTGCCGGCGCCACCAACCAGGGCACATTGACGCTGCAAAGCCTGTTGCCGCAACAAGCCAATACCAACCTGACCCAGACCGTCACCTTGAGCTTCACCAGTGCCGGCACGTTCGACGTTAGCGGCACCGGAACCGGTAACCCGGTGGCGGTTGCGTACACACCCGGTCAAAGCATCACTTACAACGGTTGGGCATTGACGCTAAAAGGCGCACCCAAAACCGGCGACACCTACACCGTGCAGGCGAATGGCTTTCCAAACCTGAACGCTGGCAATGCGGAGGCGATGCTGGCGCTGCGCGACCTTGCGATGTTCGACGGCGCGCCAAGCACCGACGGTTACGCCAGCCTGATGTCGCATATCGGCGTGCGGGTACAAAGCGCCGGATTCGCAGCCCAGATATCACTGTCGATTGCCACCAGCGCCGAGACGGACCGCTCGGCGGTGTCGGGCGTCAACCTGGATGAGGAAGCCGCAAAGCTGCTGCAGTTTCAGCAGGCTTACCAAGCCTCGGCCAAGATGCTGCAGGTGTCGCAAACCATATTCGACACCCTGATCCAGAACCTGGGACGCTGAACCGGGTTCACACGCCAACCGCAACCAGAGCAAACCACCGATGCGAATTAGCACCGCCAACAATTACGACAACGGACTCGAACAACTGTTCAAGCGCCAGTCCGACCTGGCCATGCAACAGGAGAAATTAAGTTCGGGACAAAAGGTGAATCGTGCCAGCGACGATCCGGCGGGCGCGGCGCAGGCCGAACGCGCGACGCTGCGCATCAGCCGCATCGAAACCGAACAACGCGCCCTCGAGGTGCAACGCAATGCGTTGGCGACGGCTGAATCGGCACTCGGCGAGGCTACTTCGCTGGTGCAAAACGTGCGCGACCTGGTCATCGCCGCCGGCAATGGCGGTTATTCAGCCAGGGACCGCGCCACCCTGGCAAACCAAATGACCAATCTGCGCGACCAGTTGTTCGCGCTGGCCAACCGCAGCGACAGCAACGGCACGCCACTGTTTGGCGGCCTGGGCAGCCCGGGCACACCGTTTGCCGACACACCGGCAGCGGTGCAGTTTCTGGGCGTTGCGGGGCAACGTTCGGCCACCACCACCGCCTTGCCGGGGGCCATGAATGGCCAGGCGATCTGGATGGAGGTTCCAAGCGGCAACGGCGTCTTCGAGGTGGCCCTGGGCGCCGGCAACACCGGCACGGCGTGGACCGACGCCGGTACAGTCGTGGCGCCCGGATCATTGACCGGCAACAACTACAGCGTGTCGTATACGGTCGCAGCCGGCATCACGACTTATGACGTGGTCAACACCAGCACCGCAACCACCGTGGCCAGCGGCCAGGCCTATGTGGACGGCGCGCCGATACAGTTCGATGGGTTGTCGGTCGTGGTGCGTGGCCAACCGCTAAACGGCGACACCTTGACGCTCGCGCCCAGCACCCGGACCAATATCTTCAAAGTACTGGACGACGCAATCGCCAGCATCAACAACGCGCCGGGAGACAACAAACTTGCGCAGGCGGTGACCTTGTCGCTGGTGCAAATGGACAGCAGCCTGGAGCGACTCCAGGCCGCCCGAGCCCAGGCCGGGGACTGGCTCAATCGCGCCGACAACATCACCCAGGCGCAAGCGGCAAACAGTCTGGCGCTTGAATCCAGGCGGTCGCAGGCGATCGATCTGGACATGGCCAAAGGCATCTCCGACTTCAACAAGTTCCAGACCGGTTATCAGGCAGCGCTGCAGTCGTACGCGCAGATTCAGAAGCTGTCGCTGTTTAACTTTGTCAATTAATTGGGGTCAGATCCCATTCCTGAGACCTTGGGGTCAGATCCCGATTTCGCCCAATACCCCCACCGAAACGATGCCAATCCAAACGAAATCGGGCTCTGACCCCAACTGATTAGCGGACCCCTGAACCCAACGAATCAACCCCATGTCCTCCTCCGTCCTAGCCCAACTGATACTCGGCTACCAACTAGTCTGGAACCGGCTGCGCCAGCCGGTGGCGGTCCATCTCTTCGTCGACACCAACCAACACGGTGTGGTGGACGCAGCGCATTTACTGGCTACCTTGGCCCAAGCCTGGTCCGAACAATCACCCAAGTTGATCTTGTCGGTGCAGTCCCGTCAATTACTGGCGGGCCTGCTGGAACATGCCACGCCGGACGGACCCTGGATTGCCGTGCAGGACATCCACCTGGGGGACCCGGAAATCGCCGCGCAGGTGCACCGCGCGCATTTGCGTGGACTCCAAATGGTCTGGCGCGGCGAACCCGGACAACGCGCCAACGCCGCAATTGCGACCAGTTTCACCTGTAACGTGATCACGCTGACGGCCGGTGAAGCGTTATTGGGTCTACGCGCGTCGTTGCACCGCCACCATGCCGATGAGGCACCGGCAAAACGCGTGATGAGCCCAGTGCTTGCCGGCCAGATCTACGAATCGGTTGCCAGCCGTATCCTGGTCGAGCATTGCCTGGACGAACAGGCGGCTTGGGGCGTGGCCGGTTGGCCGATGGAAGACGTATTACATGCCTACCGCCACCAGCCGATCCAACCCTATCAGCGCACGATTGTGCGGCTGGTCGAAGCCGCCGACGCCGACGCGCCGATGGAGACGATCGAATACACGCTGGCGCAAGAGCCGGTGTTGGCTTACCGCTTCCTGCGTTACGCGAACTCGGCCGCCTTCGGATTGCGAACCGGCATCGACTCGTTGCGCCATGGGTTGATGGTGCTTGGCCTGTCGACCTTCAAGAACTGGCTGCTGGAGCAATTGCCCCATGCCACCAGTGACCTGAACCTGCAACCGGTACGTGCCGCGATGGTGCTGCGCGCGCGGTTGATGGAACACCTGCTCGACGCCGGGGAAGAAGTCAAACTGCGGCGCGAAATCACTCTGTGCGGTCTGCTGTCGCAAATCGATCTGATGCTGGGAGAACCGCTGGGCACCGCGCTGCAGCGGCTACCGATATCCGAGCGCATCACCGACGCGATCCTGGGCAACAGCGGGCCCTACGCGCCATTTCTGGCCATCGCCGCCGCGCTGGAATACCCCAATTCGACTTCACTGCCCTCGTTGTGTGATACCCATCGCATCGACATCGGCGAAGTCAACCGCTCGCTGCTGCGTGTATTGGCGCAGGCGCAACCACATCGGACCAAGGGGCGTTTGCTCGATTGACGCGGAATTTCACCGGGCCACTGAGGGATAACCCTCTCGTACGGCAACCAGGAACTGTCAGAAGTTTTTACATTCGAGGCCGGATGATCTGCAGCGTCAACCGGCTGAAAAACTTAAGTCGTTGATTCAATACACTAAAGGCGCACCCCTCTAGCCCGGGTATGTTTATTGCTTTGATCCGGGTGGCTTGGACGGCGCGGTCGACGTATCAGGCGCTAATGGCCGCCAGAACCGCACATGGGTATTCAAGATCAATCGTCACTTTGACCAGTCGGAGACATCACCATGAATCGATTTGCCAGACTTGCTGCGATTACCGCCGCCCTGATTTGCGTGACACCACTCGCCCAGGCCAACATCGTCCAATACCATGCCGCCTTGAGTGGTCCGGCCGAGGCGCCACCCAACGCGTCCCCGGGCACCGGATTCGCAACCGTGGATTACGACTCTACCAACCACACGCTGTCGATTTTCAGCACTTGGAGCGGCCTGCTGGGTACTACATCCGTGGCCCACATCCATTGCTGCACGCTGACGCCCAATAGCGGGCTGGCCGGTGTGGCCGTGACCCCGGGCACCCTGCCCGGATTTCCTGTCGGGGTAACGTTTGGCACCTACTCAGTCCTGCTCGACCTCACCCTGGCTTCGACCTATACCGCAGGTTTCGTCAACAACTTCGCCGGCGGCATATTGGCAAACGCGGAAGACGCGCTTATCGATGGGTTCGATCAACAACGCGCCTATTTCAACATTCACACCAACCGGTTCCCTGGTGGTGAAATCCGCGGCTTTCTGGTTCCGGAACCGGCCACTGTGGCGCTGGTTGCCGTTGCCCTCATCGGCCTGGGTCTGATGAGCCGGCGTCGGTTGCGGTTGCAACCGGTTCACCCGGCTTAGGGCCTTATGGCCTGACACCAGGGGTTTCCAGCGGCATGCCGTTAGCGCGTGCCGCCAGATACAACTCCAGCTCCACCATCTCCGGCGCGCCATAGGCATACGGTTCGGCGCGTACACCGGTCATGCAGCTGCGCAAGCGCCGCTGCAACGAGCCCAGGCCCTGCCATTCCAGCCGGTAAATCGGATAACCGGTGGCATGCCCCTGCGGAATCAGGCTGCCGCCCAGGCGCTGGCCCGCCAGTTGGTCGTGGCACTGGGCGCAGGACAGGTTGAGCTGGCCCATGCGCTGGGTGAAGAGTTGCTGGCCACGCCGCATGAACGGCTCCAACCGGTTATCGGCGCTAACTGCCAGCGGCAAACCGCGTGATTGGTGGGCCACAAAGCTTTCCAGGCTCAGCAGGTCCTGACTCTCATATGGCATGGCCGGTGCCTGCTGCTGGTTTTGGCGGCAAAGATTGATACGCTGAGTCAAACTGACCGGACGCCGGGTTAGATCGTCCAGCGCCGGGTACCGTGCTGCCACGCCGCGCATGCTGCTCTGTGCCGCGGCATGACAGCTGGCACACGACTTGTCGCTCTGGCCGGTTTTACGATTCCACAATGCTTCGCCGTCTTTTACCCACAACATGCCCGGATTCTGCGTATCGTCGCGCTGCATGGTCTGGGTGGACGGGCCCATGAATTCGAAGCCGGAACGTCGCTGCTCGGTTGGCGGATCCGCGGCAAGCGCCAAGTTGAAGCCAGGCAACGCGAGCACCACGACCAGGCCCAGCGTGCGGCCGAAGCGTCTGTTCATGCCACGCGAATAGCCATTGTTTCGGTCTGCTTGAAGCCGTTGTCGCCTTCCCAGACAAAAGTCAGCGTTCCGCTGGCCGTGACAGCGACGTGAAAAGCCAGATACGGGTTGGCGGCGATGGCTGCAAAAAGTTCGGCACTGAAAACCACCTCTTTACTGGTGCCATCATCGTAGCTGCAGCTAAAGCGCCGAATCAGGTCGCGCAGCAGCAGTTTGCCATCCGCCCCGGGGCGATAACCGGTCTGCATCGGATGTGCGATCAGCGTGCGGATTTCTATTACCTCGCCGCTCGCGGCGCTGGCCGGCATGTTGATCAGTGTGCGCGCCATGGTCAGGAATCGCCCTCTATACATGCGGCCAGCGTGACGATCACCTCGACCGTCTTCGACCAGCAGGTTCCGTCACTCAGGCGGGCCACGGCGACAAGTTTTTGCGAGGTGGCCAGCCGGATGCGGGTTGACAACTGGGCGCGTCCGGCGCGTGGCCCCAATTGGACGCTCAGCACTTCGCGTTGTGGGTTACGTTGGTTGAAAACCGAGATCGCGGTCACGTGATCGGCCGCTGTCATGGGGCTGGCCACGCTGACCGTGATCGGCACGGCGTTGCCGTTGTCAATCAGTTCCGCTATGTCCAGCTTGACTTTGCCTTCCCGCAGCGGCGCACCGCGGGTGAACGCCGCAATGGCGGCAACCAGATCGTCGCTCAGGTCTGCCGCGGCCACCGATTGCGTCACGAGCAACCCGGTGCCAAGGCCAACGCCTGTGGCCAATAACTGGCGCCGGGTTTGGAATGTGGCTGTTTTGGTCAAGGCTTGCCTTTAGAACCTATCCGTGAATAAGGCGGCCCTGCGCCGGGGTCCCAAGGGGTACAGGCGTAGGAGCGAGACGCGCCATGGTGCTCTGCACCACAAGCGGCTTGCGACACCCGCATGTGCTCCTTGGGGCCCCGGCCCGAGGGGTTGTGACGATAAAGCGCGTCTGCGTCGTTGCAAACCTTGCCCAGGGGCCTACCCTGGGCCGCGGCTTGCGCCTAGCATCCATCGCTTTCTCGTCACAACGCAGGGTCGTCTTATTCACGGATAGGTTCTTAGTCACGCAAGGTCTGCAGGAATGCCACCACGTCTTCAACCTGTTGGGCAGCCAAAATCGGCGCCGCCGCCCATGCTGGCGCAACCCGGCTCAAGCCGTCGGTGCGATGGTAGGACGGCATGATGGTGCGCGGGTTTAGCTTGCCAGCATCTACGATACGCAAGCGCAGTTGCCCGGCTGACCAGCGTTTTCCGGCGCCCGCCAAATCCGGTGCCAGGTTGCCCTGAAAACGTTCCTCCGGGAATGGCCCGGTGTGACACAGCAGGCAGAGCCCGTCCTGCCGGTTGGCAACGATGGCGCGACCACGCACCGGGTCGCCCGGCACATCGGTCAGCGCTTGCGGCACGGCATCACCCACCACCGTGAACGGACGCACCGGCGTGGTGGCTTGGGCTTGTGCCGCGCCGACCCACAGAACCAACGCGAATGCGGAGAAAAGGCGCATGGCGGCAACTGACCTCAGGCCTTTTTCAAACTGTGGTTCTTCAGTGGCAAATCGCGAATGCGTTTGCCGGTGGCCGCGAATATGGCATTCAGCACCGCCGGCGCCGCCACCGCGATCGTCGGTTCGCCTACGCCGCCCCAGAATCCGCCCGAAGGCATGACGATGGTTTCCACGGCCGGCATTTCATGCATTTTTAGCACCTGGTAGGTGTGGAAGTTTTCCTGTTCCATGCGGCCATCCTTGACCGTGCATTCGCC
>JANNGR010000628.1:0-10913 GCA_031403955.1 Betaproteobacteria bacterium | reverse complement strand
GCAACCGCAACCGGGTTGAAGCGGGAATCGAGTGCATCGGCGACGGCGCGGCACAATGCACCCACCTGCCAAACTCGTGGCGTGGCTTCAGGCATTAGCGCTGCCGCAATCCAGCCGTTTGGACCGTCGCGCCGGTCCCGGGAATCGACTGCTCCACATTTTCCGGAAGACGACAAGGCTCGCTGGGAACCGACGCCGAACCAGAACTTGTGTGGCAAGCGATTGAATTCATTGTGATTTCCACTGCTCTTTTTGTCATCAAACTGGCGCCAGGCCGCGCCAGCACGGGTTGCGATGGTCTTGTACCAGGGTTCTACACAAAGTTATCCACAATATCCGTGGTTTGCGCACGGCGTTTGACGCCTACGCTCGAAGGGCTGGTCATGACCAGTCATCAACAGCCCTGCGCCATAATCGCAAGGCGTTTCTCATCTGTGCGGAGATCTTTCTTGTTTTCAATCATACAAGCGGCGGGGTGGCCGATTTGGCCATTGGTCGCCTGCTCGGTCCTTGCACTTGCCCTGGTGATAGAACGGTTTGTCAGCCTGAAAAGCGCCAAAATCGCCCCGGCGCGCCTGCTCGATGAGGTTCTGACAGTCTCGCGCAACGGTATTCCTTCGACCGATATGGTCGCGCAACTGGAGCGCAGTTCCGCTTTGGGCGAGGTACTGGCGAGTGGATTTCGGGCCCTGAATGCAAACCCGCGCTGTAGCGAGGCTGACCTCCGGGCCACGATGGAGGGAGCCGGTCGGTTGGTCGCACATCGACTGGAAAAATACCTCAGCGCGCTGGCAACCATCGCCTCTGCCGCTCCCTTGATGGGCCTGTTCGGCACGGTGGTTGGAATGATAGAAATATTTGGGTCCCAAGGTCTGCCCGGCGGGGTCACCGGTGGTAACCCGGCACAACTTGCGCACGGGATTTCTGTTGCGTTGTACAACACTGCTTTTGGTTTGATTATTGCCATTCCCGCGCTGATCTTCTGGCGCTACTTCAGGGCCACGGTGGACGGGCACCTGTTGACGCTTGAACTGGCGTCCGAGCGTCTGGTGCGCCATCTCACGACCCTTCGCAAGGGACCATGAAGTTCAGCTCAGCGTCGCGGGACGAGCCCGAGATCAATTTGATCCCGTTTATCGACGTGTTGTTGGTCGTGTTGATCTTCTTGATGTTGTCAACGACCTATAGCAAGTTCACCGAACTTCATCTCAAACTTCCCGTCGCCGACGCCGAGGCCCAACGCGACCACCCCAAGGAGTTGTTGGTAAGCGTCAGCAGCGACGGCGCGTATGGCGTCAACGCGGCGCCATTGGCGGGCCGAAGCCCGGAGATTCTGGCAAGCGCTATCCTGGCAGCGGCAAAAGCCGGCAAGGACACGGTTGTGGTGATCAATGCCGATGCGAGTGCAAAACACCAGGCGGTGATAACGGTGATGGAAGCGGCGCGCCGCGCCGGGCTCACCCAAATCACTTTTGCAACCCAGCCATCGGCAAAAGCGGACAAGCGTTAAGCTAATGGGCGCAGCATTGCGGCGCGCGTTGGTCAATAGCTGGAACCGGCGCGGTGCCCTGGCGGTTTTTCTATGGCCCGCGGCAGCACTGTTTGGTGTGCTTGTCAACATTCGCAAGCGTCTTTACGAGATTGGACTATTGAGAATCCAGCGGGCCGCCGTTCCGGTGATCGTCGTCGGTAACGTGGTGGCCGGGGGCGGCGGCAAGACCCCGCTGGTCATCGCGATGGTTCAATACCTGCAGTCGCGCGGGATCAAGTCTGGAGTGATTTCACGCGGCTATGGTCGAAACCGCCACGATTGCCTTTCCGTCAGCGACGACAGCCTGGCCGAAGACGTAGGTGATGAGCCGCTGCTAATTAGAAAGAAAACCGGCGCGCCGGTATTTGTAGCATTGGCGCGCATCGACGCCGCGCGGGAATTGCTGGCGCGAAACCCGAACGTGACCGTGCTGGTTTGTGATGACGGTTTGCAGCATTACGGGATGCACCGGGATATCGAGGTCTGCGTCTTTGACGAACGTGGCGTGGGCAATGGCTATTTGCTTCCGGCCGGGCCATTGCGGGAACCATGGCCGCGCCCAACCGACCTAGTGTTGTATGCCGGGGCCGATCGGACAGGGGCCGGGTTTTCAGTGCAGCGGATGTTGTCAGACCATGCCCGGCGCGCCGACGGCAGTTTGATTGCCTTGGGAGCATTACGCGAATTCGCAAGACAGTCCGAAAAGCAGCTATGGGCCGTGGCTGGGATTGCGCAGCCTGAAACATTTTTCGCCATGCTGCGCGAACGGGGGCTGACGCTGTCGCGCACAATGGCGCTGGCCGATCACGCTGCCTTTGATCGCCCCGATTGGTCAAACGCCGACGGGCATATCCTGGTGTGTACCGAGAAGGATGC
This sequence comes from Betaproteobacteria bacterium, assembly GCA_031403955.1. Lineage (GTDB taxonomy): Bacteria > Pseudomonadota > Gammaproteobacteria > Burkholderiales > Burkholderiaceae_C > CAISIP01. The sequence goes on along the minus strand of JANNGR010000628.1, from coordinate 8,506 downwards.
AATGAAGTTGTGGCGCAATTGTCCGGATGCACTTGCCGTGCCACTCGTCGTAGACATCGAACCAGCCTTCTGGTCCGCCCTCGACCAGCTCCTGGTGACCAGGGCAGGGGCACGGTTATCATCGATCCATGGACACAAGACTGCTGGAATTGCTGGTATGCCCCGTGACCAAGGGCCCGCTTGAATACGACCGGACGCGGCATGAATTGTTATCGCGCAGCGCGCGTTTGGCCTATCCGGTGCGCGACGACATTCCGATCCTGATTGAAAATGAAGCCCGAACGCTGAGCGATGACGAACTTGGGCTCTAACTGGCGATAGAAACACCGACTCGCGTAGGCCGGTTGCACGATAACGCAGCACCACCGGCAGTGTCATTGAACATGGCGGCCCCATCGCGTCAAAGCGGCATGGTCATACGTCTGCCATACCGTGCGTTCGCGGCCAGAGCTAAGTCGGTCCGTCTCCCTTCCAGGGGCTGGAACGCGCTGGCCCCCATGCTATTCTTAGTGGCACCCGAGTAGTGGCGCGAGCGACGGATGCTCAACCAACACCAGATGATTCAATCACCCAAGGACCTCCATGAAACTGATTTTGTTGGGCGCACCAGGTGCCGGCAAGGGCACACAAGCCACTTACATCTGCCAAAAATTTGTCATTCCCCAGATATCGACAGGCGACATGCTACGTGCAGCGGTCAAGGCCGGCACGCCGATGGGGCTGGAAGCGAAAAAGGTCATGGCCAGCGGGTCGCTGGTTAGCGACGAAATCATCATCGGACTGGTGAAAGAGCGCATCGCCCAGGCAGACTGCGCTAATGGATTCCTGTTCGATGGGTTCCCGCGCACCATTCCGCAAGCGGACGCAATGAAGGCCGCAGGAGTCAAGCTGGACTATGTGCTGGAAATTGATGTCCCATTTGAAGCCATCATCGAGCGCATGAGCGGCCGGCGATCACATGCCGCTTCGGGCCGCACGTACCACGTCAAATTCAATCCCCCAAATGTCGAAGGCCTCGATGACGTTACTGCGGAGCCGCTTATCCAACGCGAAGACGACCAGGAAGAAACGGTCAAGAAACGTCTCGACGTGTACAACGATCAAACGCGCCCATTGGTGAGCTACTATGACAACTGGGCCAAGACCGAACCGGCGGTGGCGCCTAGATACCGGGTCATCAGCGGTACGGGTACGGTAGACGAAATCAAAGCACGCGCTTTTGCGGCATTGGCGAGCTAGCGCGGGTTGCCGCATAGGCCATCCCCGATCCCCAATGCACGCCGCCGGAAAATTCGGAAATAAGTACTGCATAGCTGAACAGCACCCCGCAATGCGCGTGGCCCGTACTACCGTCGCTCTCCACGCCCGGGCCTGACGCAAAAGCGCTTCCAGATCCTGATGCATCTCGGTCACGTTGCGCACCGTGACTGCGACTACCACCGGCACGCACGACTCGCAAGGGCGTGACGCGACCGTCAGAGAGTCCCGTGGACTTATGGGCCGTTGGGACTGCGCGACGAAGCGCCCGGATCGCACCAATCATCACCACTTGGATGCCTGTCACGCCAGCTTTGGACGCGACCGAGTGCCGGACGCAGGCCGTTCAGGCCGCAAGATCTGCACGACCGAGTACTGGAAACTTTGTTTCCCGAGCCATGGCTACGACTTGCAATTTTTTGAAAACTGGTTAAAAATACAGTAACTGGATATTAAGACAGTAGCCGTACCTGATCTTCAACCAAGGAGTGACCATGATCGACTCGCCGCAGTTCCAAGTAAAACTCACCGCGCGCCAGCAACAGATTCTGGAGCTGATTCAACATGCGATCGCGCGCACCGGCGCACCACCGACCCGGGCCGAAATTGCGACTGAATTGGGCTTCCGGTCAGCTAACGCGGCTGAAGAGCATTTGCAAGCTTTGGCCCGTAAAGGAGCGATCGATCTGGTCAGCGGCACGTCGCGTGGCATACGCCTGCGCAGTGCCACATTGCGCTCCATAAACGAATCCCGCGTGAAACAGTTCTCGCTGCCACTGCAAAATCTGGCGCAACTCGCGTTACCGTTGATCGGTCGTGTTGCGGCAGGTTCTCCAATTCTGGCTCAGGAGCATATCGATCAGACCTATTACGTGGAAAGCAGCCTGTTCCCGCGTCGGCCCGACTATCTGCTCAAAGTGCGCGGCATGTCGATGCGGGACGCGGGCATCATGGACGGTGATCTGCTGGCGGTGCAGTCAACCAAGGACGCCAAGAATGGACAGATCGTGGTCGCCAGGCTGGGAGACGAGGTGACGGTCAAACGGTTTCGGCGCAATAAACACTTGATTGAACTGCATCCCGAAAATCCGGACTACCAGACCATTGTGATCGAACCCGGTGAGCCGTTTGAGATTGAAGGTCTGGCTGTCGGCTTGATCCGCAACACCATGTTGATGTAGCTAGAAATCGAAAGGCATGTTATGAGCAATACGCTATTTGCCGCGTTCGCGGTACTCGCCCCTGTGCACGGTTTCTTGCGCAAGTTCGCTGCTGGTACGGGCGGGATGCCCCGCCTGAATCCGCCGCCAGCCGGTCACGCTCGGGAGGCTTTGGTTAATGCCGTTGTAGTACCTGTTAATTGTGCCAGGGCCAGATCCGCTTCTCGCACCGGAAACCGAGCCAATACGCCGTTACGTGTGGTCCGTGTGATGGAAGCCGGCCAGTCGTCAGCATATGGCGGGCGCATGATGATTTCGGGCCGCATGGCAGACGTCTGTGCGGAATTGGACCGTATGGCCGAACGCGAGGCGTAGTTACGCCGCGGCAATTGAATCTGCGGCCAAGAATGCGTCCGATTGCGCGCACAACGTGCCACGTCACTTCAGTCAGCTCCACCCACCAGGAAGTCCCTCTTGCCGAGTCCGACACCATTGTGGCGAAGGATCGCATAGGCCATTGTCACGTGAAAGAGAAGCTTGGGAAGCATCCATATTTCAGATACGCTTCAGCTTGCATCGTCTGCGTTGCGTCCCGTCCGACCGTAATCTCCTTTAACTCCGTGCCGTCAAGTCTTTCAGCTGAGATTGCCAAGCATGCAAGCGCAGATTGGCACGCTGGCCGACGACATGGAAATGGGCATGTTGATCTCCTCAATCGATGGTTTGCAAAGGCTGCATGCTAACCGGTTGAGCTGCAGCGCACCCGGCTAGAACTGGCCGCATTGTTTGTGGGCGACGGACTGCAAGGCCCTCATTCGCCATTCGCCCATCAAGGCACAATGCAGCCATGAATATTGTGATTCTTGATGACTATCAGGATGCGGTTCGCAAACTCGTCTGCGCCAGCAAGCTTGAGGCGTATCCGGCCAAGGTCTACACCAATACGGTCAAAGGCATCGGGCAACTCTCCATTCGTCTCAAAGACGCAGACGTGATCGTGCTGATCCGCGAACGAACCCATCTAACCCGGCCACTGATCGAAAAGCTGACCAAACTCAAGCTGGTGGTGCAGACCGGGCGCGTGGGAAGCAACATAGACGTGCAGGCTTGCACCGAGCGCGGAATAGCGGTAGCGGAAGGCATCGGTTCGCCGGTGGCGCCGGCCGAACTCACCTGGGCTCTGGTTATGGCCGCCACGCGCCGCCTGCCACATTACATTGGTAACCTAAAGCATGGCGTCTGGCAGCAATCCGGCTTGAAGGCAGCTTCGATGCCAATCAATTTCGGCATGGGAAACTTGCTGCGTGGCAAGACCCTTGGGATTTGGGGCTACGGGAAGATTGGCCAACTGGTTGCCGGTTACGGCAAGGCGTTCGGAATGCGAGTGCTGGTCTGGGGCCGTTCCGCTTCGCTGCAAAGGGCCGCGCAAGATGGATTTTCGGCCGCGGCAACACGGGAGGAAGTATTTGCGCAAAGCGACGTGTTGTGTCTGCACCTGCGCCTTAACGACGAAACACGCGGCATCGTGCGGCTTGAGGACTTGTCACGCATGAAGCCAACCGGTCTATTGGTCAATACCTCGCGCGCCGAACTGATTGAGCCTGACGCGCTGATTGCCGCGCTCAACCGCGGCAAGCCGGGTCTTGCGGCAGTGGACGTGTTCGAGGCCGAGCCGATCCTGCAGGGCCACGCGCTACTGCGCTTGGAAAACTGTATCTGTACGCCCCACATTGGCTATGTTGAGCAGGACAGTTACGAAATGTATTTCGGCGCCGCCTTCGACAACGTGGTCAACTTCATTCGAGGCACTCCAAGCAACATCGTGAATCCGGGCGCGTTGCAGGTTCGCCGCTGAACTGATGGCGGACCGCGCAAACGGCCAAGTTGCCGGCACGCGCTGTCTGCCACCCTCAGCATCGGCGCCAATCAGTCATTTACTTGCGGCTCTTTGGCCCGATCTTGGTCTGTGTGCCTGGCAGATCAAAATCAATCAGGTTGCCTGCACCAGTGGTCACTTTCAATCCAGGATTGTCTGACGCCAGCCTGTGTGCCCATGGCACTGGCTCGGAAAAGTGCAAATCCGACAGGTCAATATCAAGCTCCGGCACGCCACCTATCACTCGCAATGGTGGCTCTGAAGGCGCAAGTCCAACGGACCCGGATGCACCCGTCGATGGCATTGCATCGCGGCTAACCCGCTGGGGTACCTGGGGGTGCCTGGCTGCGAAACCCGGTTGGGCAAGCGGCGCGGGAATGCTGCGCGGACCTGAGACGGCACCCTGAGCGACCGCATGCAATAGCAACAAATCGCGAAAAGCCGCGAGGTCGAACAACTCCCGAGGCGTGTTGCTTTGGTCGCGGAACAGACAATCCTCAATCCTCGCAAACACCGCCGGCGCGCCCCAAACAGCCGTGATACCGGCGACTACGGCGGAGTACTCCTCCAGGTCTTTGCCCTCATCCTTGAAGCTGGAAAACTCTGGGACCCGGACATTGAACAAGAGGCTGAATTCTTCCCGAACCTGTCGAAAATCGGCCTTCAGCCCCAGGGAATGAAATATCTTGAGCAAATCAAGATAGGCAAGCGGGCTCGACTCACCGTTCTCGCTGATGCGGTTTTCCAGAATGCGCACCGCCTGGTCGGTCTGACCCAGCGACACAAAGAATTCAGCCTGTTGCCGAATGTCAAACAGTTCTTCTGAATTGATCGACCTCCGGCTTGCGGCCGGCGCGTTTTGGGCGGCATCGGCGTGAGAAGGCTTTCGTACTGCACTGTGCGTAGCCCCGGATTGCATCATCCGGCCAAAAGTGGACTCGCTCATCTCGACCAAGCTCACGTCAACCTGGGTAATCGGTGCAGGCCTGGAGCTGGGCGTAACACCCTGACTGGGCGGTTGCCCAGGAACGTTAGCAGCGCGAGTCGCGCCCGGCGCAAGCAGCGGCGAAAAGCCGGACTGCCGCGCAAACCCAGGCGCCGTCACCCCTGTGCCAACTGCGGCAGGCGCGTTTACGGAGCCACTCCACGAGTTGCCGCCAGTGCCGCCGGATCGCCGGCCCCTGAGGTACAACAGATAGATGATTCCTGCAAGGCTTGCCAACAACAAGGCGGCCAGGCCATAAACCAAAGGATTGCTATAACGCTCGGACTCAGCCTGCTGCAACCGCGCCTTCATATCCATCAAACCGGACGCGTTCTGGGCCGCCAGCGCCGTCAAGGTCTTGACACTGGCTTCCAGGGACTGGAGCCGCTGCGCGTCCAGCGCATTGCGCGCTGCAAGCTCCGCAGGCGAGGACGCGGTCGAAGACTCCAGCGTCGCCACGCGCTCCGACAAAACATCGACCGGGTCAAGCTTCAAACGCGATTGCCCAGTTGAGCGCCCGGCCACGGAATTCTCAATCGCTGCCGGCGATGGCGCGCCCGGCGACACAGACTTGACCCGCGCAGCCTTGCGCACTGGAGTCGCGCTAGCCGGCCGCTTCGCGCCGGCAACCGGCCCGGCCTTGCGCGCCACCCTTGACCCGGATGGCGCCGGCACCCCGCGCGCGGCGGCGCTGAACGAGGCAGCGGCCTGATCGGGGGCTGCAGCGGCAGTCGCGGGTGCAAGCAACGGAACTGGCCTTGCAGGCGGCGCCGCCAGCGCAACCGGTTCGCTCACCACGTCGGCAAGCAATACATAACGGCGACTTGACTTTTGCGCGCAGCCGGCACGCAGATAAACCGTCACGACCGGCTCGTCCACCGCGCTCGCCGACAAGACCCGCAGGTTAACCGTCTGCGCGTTTTGCGTCGGCTCAACCATCACTCGCACTTGGGCCGGATCCTGGCGCGTGTCGGCATGAAACACGTCGGCCTCAAAACACAAACTCGCCCGGTTATCGTCCGAATCAAGCTGTACCTGGATCGCGACATCGAGTCCCTGACCCACCAACGCGGCACCACGCATGCGGCCAAGGGTCAATGCCTGGCTGTTGAAAACAGCGACCAGGAGAATCACCCCGAGAAACTTGATTTTGATTGCCGCCATGAGATGTGAAAAGTTTGCCAATCTGCGTTGATTGTCACCCATGTGTTTGCGGCATACGGCTGGATTCCGCGTGTTGCGGCCGTCGTCAACGCTGTCTGTCGAACATGCGCATCGCGACAGCTTCCACTGCATGCAACGACGCCAAACCAGGTGCCGTCCTTCTGATCACCTGGTGATGGCCACCGGACGCTGCGTGGTCGGTGCGCGAATGCGGCCGCGGGCCGGATTTTCGGTCAATAATCCCTTGCATGCAGCCCCATTTTCAAACCACGGGAATCGCAGGTTCCGGCGCGATGGGACGCGGCATCGCCCAGATCGCGGCGCAGGCGGGAAGCGTCGTCATGCTGTACGACAGCCAGCCTGGCGCCTGCGTCAAGGCGCAAGCCGACCTGTTCGCGCAGTGGGACAAGTTGTGCGCCAAGGGCCGGCTGGACGCAATCCTGGCCGCGTCATACAAGAGCCGCATTTTGTATGCGAGCACGCTTGATGGCCTGGCGGGTTGCGATTTGGTGGTCGAGGCAATTGTTGAGCGGCTCGACGCCAAGGCGCAGCTATTCACGGCGTTGGAGCAGGTGGTCCGACCCGATACCGTGTTGGCCACCAATACCTCTTCGTTGTCGGTAACTGAAATTGGCGCGCGGCTCCAACACCCGCAACGCTTCGCCGGAATGCATTTCTTCAACCCGGTGCCACTCATGAAGGTGGTGGAGATAATTGCCGGATTGAAGACTGATGCTGCCGTCTGTGCCGCCCTGGCTACCTATGCCAGGCAAATGGGGCACACGTCGGTTCAGGCGGCGGATACACCGGGTTTCATTGTCAACCATGCCGGGCGCGGCTACGGCACTGAAGCGCTCCGAATTGTCAGCGAACAAGTCGCCGACTTCGCCACGGTTGACCGAATCCTGAAAGACCAGGTAGGCTTCAAACTGGGTCCGTTCGAATTGATGGACCTCACCTCACTCGACGTGTCGCATCCGGTCATGGGGTCGGTATACCGTCAGTATTACGAAGAACCGCGTTATCGACCCAGTGTCATCACAGCCCAGCGGCTCGCCGGTGGCGTCATCGGTAAAAAGGTGGGTCAAGGTTTCTATCGTTACCTGGATGGTGCGCCACAGGTCGTAGCTGAACCGGCGGCTCCGCAAGTTGACGCCATGCCGCCAGTCTGGGTCTCGCCGCGCGCTGCACGACGGGCGCAATTGCTGGGGCTGCTGAAGACTTTGGGCGCCGATATAGAGACCGGCCAGGCGCCCTCAGCCGCAGCGCTCACGTTGGTAGCCCCACTGGGCTTTGACATCACCACCGTGGCAGTCGTCGAACGGCTGGACCCGGCACGCACCGTCGGTATCGACATGCTGGTGGATGACGCCGGCACCCGGCGTCGCGTCCTGGCGACCAATCCCGCGACCCGAAACGACATGCGCCAGGCCGCGCACGCCTTGATGGCGCGTGACGGAAAAGCAGTCAGCGTGATTCGCGACAGCGGTGGATTCGTCACACAACGCGTTGTCGCGACCATCGTGAACATTGCCTCGGACATGTGCCAACAAGGCGTCTGCACGCCTTCGGATCTGGAGGCCGCCGTGAAACTGGGGCTGGCTTATCCGATGGGCCCATTGGAAATGGGAAACTGTTACGGTCCGGCCAACGTGCTGGAGGTGCTGTTCAACATGCAAACCGTCTATGGTGATCCGCGCTACCGTCCCAGCCCGTGGTTGCGTCGGCGCGGCGCGCTTGGCCTGAGCCTGTTGCACGAAGAGGATTAGAAGCCTTCGGCGCGACAATGGTGGCGGCATCAGTCACCCACAAGACAGGTCATGGACAACCCGATCCTTACCATCGAAGAGAGAGAAGCGATCAACTCCGGTCGCTGGTTTACATCGCTCTCGCCTTCTTTACGGCACGACATTCTCAGATGCGCTTACGTCAAACGATTCCGCAACAGCGAGTTGATCGCCGCGCGTGGCGATCCTCCGGAGGAATGGATCGCCTGCGCCAAGGGCGCGGTCCGGGTAAGCTCGACATCGATTTCGGGAAAACAGGTCACGCTGACCTATGTCG
>JANNGR010000627.1:0-7748 GCA_031403955.1 Betaproteobacteria bacterium | reverse complement strand
CCAGTCCGACTATGGGCTGCAATGGCTGGCGGCGCATGATCTAAACCGCGCCGCACGCGGCGTACGTGTCAACCGGCCGGAGTTGTGGCGCGGTGACATCGGCCAACATCTGCCAAGCGGGGACTGGCCAGAGATGCAGGTTGACCCGAAAGCCGAACTTGCCTGGCTTGAGCGTTATGCGGCGCTGGGCTTCGGTGTGCTCAGGAATGTTCCGGTCGAGCCAGGCATGGTGGCCCAAGTGGGCGACCGCCTGGGTTTTGTGCGCGTCACCAACTACGGGCGCTACTTCGACGTGAAGTCGGTGCCAAACCCGACTAACCTGGCTTACACCGCGGTCGGGTTGGGAGTGCATTCCGACAACCCGTACCGCCACCCTTCGCCGGGCGTGCAGTTGTTGCATTGCCTGGAATCGCAGGCGAGCGGAGGCGACACGCTGCTGGTGGACGGCTTCAACGCGGCCGAGATGCTGCGCCACGAGGACCTTGCCGCGTTCGAGTTGCTGGCGAAAGTGCCAATGACATTTCGCTACTCGGATGCCAACACCGAGCTGGTGGCGCGCCAGACACTGATCTCCGCCGACATGGACGGTGTCGTGCAGGCAGTGCATTTCAACAACCGCTCGGCCGACTGGCTGGATGCTCCAGCGCAACTGGCAGAAAGCTGGTACGCGGCCTATGTGAAGTTCGCCCACATTCTGAAGCGGCCCGAGCTGGAACTGCTGTTCCGGCTTCACCCAGGCGACTGCCTGGTGATGCAAAACGAGCGGACGTTGCATGGCCGCACGGCCTTTGACCCCGGCCTGGGCCGGCGCCATTTGCAGGGCTGCTACATAGACGGCGACGCACTGGCAAGCCGCCGCCGGGTCTTGCGCCGGGGGGCGGCGAAGGGCCATACGATCGGTGCTTTGACTCAAATCCACGCCGCTTTTGCCAGACGCGGCAACCAGGCTTATGGCGAAGGTGTGAGCCTGTCCGACCATTCAATCCAGTGCGCCGCGTTTGCGCAGCGCGATGGAGCCTCCAGCGCGATGGTTGCCGCCGCGTTCCTGCACGACATTGGCCACCTGCTGCACGACCTGCCCGAAGACGTGGCAGATAGCGGCATCGATACCCAGCACGAGTCGGTCGGCTCAGCCTGGCTGTCGCAATATTTTGGACCCGAGGTCAGCGAGCCGGTGCGTTTGCACGTGGCAGCCAAGCGTTACCTGGCCAGCATGGAGCCCGGTTACCTGGACCAGTTGTCGGATGCTTCCCAGCTCTCACTCAAACTCCAGGGCGGCGCCATGACTGCGGCCCAAGAACGGGCGTTCGAGGCCGAGCGTTATTTCTCCGATGCGGTGCGGCTGCGCCGTTGGGACGAAGAGGGCAAGATTGTCGGCTTCCAGGGGCCGAGCGCGGCGCAATTTGACGCCATCATCGCCGCCTGCCTGGTGCGTCGGTGAAGGCGGTTGCTCATGCCAGTAAACTGTCGGCACTAACGTAGCGGTAACCCAGGTCGCGTGCCACCGCTTCATGTGTTACCTGGCCCAGGGCCACGTTCAGGCCGTTCTTCAGGTGTGGGTTGTCTCTGAGCGCCTGCTTCCAGCCTTTGCCGGCGAGCGACAGCGCAGGTCCGATGGTCGCGTTGTTCAGAGCAAAGGTCGAGGTGCGGGCCACCGCGCCGGGCATATTGGCGACGCAGTAATGCACCACACCATCGACGACGAAAGTTGGCTCGGCGTGGGTGGTGGCGTGTGAGGTTTCAAAACAACCACCCTGGTCGATCGCCACGTCCACTATGACCGCACCCTTTTTCATGCGCCCAACCATCTCCCGCGTTACCAGCTTGGGCGCCGCCGCGCCGGGTATCAATACGCCGCCAATTACGAGTTCGGCGTCCAGCACCGCGTCCTCCAGGCTTTGCGCGCTGGAGTACAACGTGCTGATCCGGTTGCCAAATACCAGGTCGAGCTGGCGCAGGCGGTCCATGTTGTTGTCCAGCACCGTCACCCGCGCTCCCAGACCAGCGGCCATCTGCACTGCATGTGTGCCCACCACGCCAGCGCCAATCACAACCACATGCGCAGCCGGCACACCACCCAGCAATACGCCCATGCCGCCCTTGGATTTTTCCAGATGGGCCGCACCCGCCTGCACCGCCATGCGGCCGGCCACCTCGCTCATCGGCGCGAGCAAGGGCAAACCGCCGCCAGGGCCGGTGACGGTCTCATAGGCAATACATACCGCGCCTGACTTGACCAGCGCCGCTGCCTGTGCCGGGTCGGCTGCCAGGTGCAGGTAGGTGTACAGGATCTGGCCGCTGCGCAACATGGCGCATTCCCGCGGTTGCGGCTCCTTGACCTTGACGACCATGTCGGATTCGGCAAAAACCGCGGCGGCATCGGTGGCCAGCGTGGCGCCGGCTGCCAGGTACTGGGCGTCGCTCAGCCCGATCGATGCGCCCGCGCCGGCTTGCACCAGTACGTTATGCCCGCGCGACGTCAACTCGCGCACACTGGCCGGTGTCAGACCTACCCGGTATTCATGGTTCTTGATTTCCCGCGGTAGTCCGACGCGCATGGCGCTGCTCGATGCGTCTTGGGCCCTGCGTGCACCAATCAGCGGTTGGACGGAAAACTGAACACCGCGCCTTCACGCACACCGGCCGACGGCCAACGCTGCGTGATGGTTTTGCGTTTGGTATAGAAGCGCACCGCATCTGGCCCGTAGGCACTTAGGTCGCCAAACAACGAACGTTTCCAGCCTCCAAATGAATGGTAGGCAACCGGTACCGGCAGCGGCACGTTGACGCCGACCATGCCCACCAGTATGTTGTCGCTGAAATAACGTGCCGCCTCGCCGTCGCGGGTGAAGATGCAGGTGCCGTTGCCATATTCATGGCGGTCGATCAGGTCCATCGCCTCCTGCAAGGTCTTGACACGCACCACACCCAGCACCGGGCCGAATATCTCTTCCTGGTAGATAGTCATGCCGGGTTTCAGATTGTCAAACAGGCACGGCGCCATGAAGTAGCCGTCGGCGTGACCCGCCACCTTGACGTCGCGGCCGTCCACCAGCAGTGTCGCGCCCTCCAGCACGCCCTGGTTGACATAAGCCTTGACTTTCTCAAAATGCGGTTTGGTGACCAGCGGACCCATGTCGTTGCTAGCGTCATTGCCGGGGCCGACCTTCATCTTCGCAATCTCGGTCTTCAGGCCAGCGATCATCGCGTCGGCGGTCGCATCCCCCACTGCAACGATCAGTGGTACCGCCATGCAACGTTCGCCGCACGAGCCATATGCCGCTCCCATCATCGCGCTGACAGCGTTCGGTATGTCGGCATCGGGCATCACCACCGCATGGTTCTTGGCGCCACCTAAGGCCTGAACCCGTTTGCCGTTCGCGCAGCCGGTGGCATACACATACTCCGCAATTGGGGTCGAGCCGACAAAACTGAGCGCTGCAATACGCTTGTCGGCCAGCAAGGCGTCAACCGCTTCCTTGTCGCCGTTGACAACGTTCAACACGCCGGGCGGCAAACCCGCTTCAAGCGCCAGTTGCGCCACCAGCAAGGCGCTCGACGGGTCGCGTTCGGACGGTTTGAGAATAAAGGTATTGCCGCACACCACGGCCATCGGCCACATCCACAACGGCACCATCACCGGGAAATTGAACGGCGTGATTCCCGCCGTCACGCCCAAGGGTTGAAACTCGCTCCAGGAGTCGATCGACGGGCCGACATTCTTGCTGTGTTCTCCCTTCAGCAACTCGGGTGCGTAGCTGGCGTATTCCACGTTTTCCACGCCGCGCTGCAACTCACCCATGGCGTCGCCCACTACCTTGCCGTGTTCCGCCGTCAGCAGGGCGCAAATCCGCTCGGCGTTTTCTTCCAGCAGTTGTTTGAGTTTGCCCATCACACGGGCACGTTTGAGTGGCGGCGTTGCGCGCCAGGCCGGATAAGCTGCCTGCGCCGACACAACGGCCAGTTCGATCGTGGCCTGGTCAGCCAGCAACAGGCGTTTCTCGGCCTTACCGGTGGCCGGGTTGAACACATCTTGTGAGCGGCTGCCGCCGCCTACCAATTTGCCGTCAATCAGGTGGCCGATGGTGGGCAACACGGTGGTGGAGCCGGCAGGTTGGAGCAATGGGTCGTTGTACATGGGGTGTATCCTTGTCAGGCCGGGGTCGGTGTAACGTTCAGGCGGTTTCACGCAGGGCGTCGCCCAGTGCGTTGATCAGGCTGTCGATCTCGGATTTTTCAATAATGAAGGGTGGAGCGAGCTGGATCGTGTCGCCGCCGTAACGCACGTAGAAGCCTTTCTCCAGGCATTTCATCGCAATTTCATAGGGCCTGCGCGCCGGCTCTCCCGGCAAGGCGTCGATCGTGAATCCGGCCGCCAGGCCGTAGTTGCGAATGTCGCTAATGTGTTTGAGGCCTTTCAGGCTGTGAACCGCCTGCTCGAAATACGGCGCCAGCGACTTGACGCGCTGCACCATGTCTTCCTTGACCAGCACGTCGAGCGCCGCGATTCCGGCGGCGCAGGCGACCGGATGGGCGGAATAGGTGTAGCCGTGGGCAAACTCGAGCATGTAGTCGGGCCCGCCAGCCGCCATGAAGGTGTCGTAGATCTCCTTCTTCACCACCACCGCCCCCAACGGCTGGGTGCCGTTGGTCACCTGTTTGGCGACATTGAGCAGGTCGGGCGTGACGCCGAAGGCCTCCGATCCGGTGAACGCGCCGGCACGGCCGAAACCGGTTATGACTTCGTCAAAAATCAGCAGGATGTGGTTGGCCGTGCAGATTTCACGCAGGCGTTGCAGGTAACCAAGCGGGGGAATCACTACGCCGGCCGAGCCTGAGAACGGCTCCACGATCACGGCCGCTATGTTGGACGCGTCGTGTAGAGCAATCAGCCGCAGCAACTCATCGGCCAATTCCACGCCATGGGCCGGCATGCCACGCGAGAACACATTCTTGTCGAGCAGGGTGTGGGGCAGGTGGTCGGCCTCCATGGTCTGTCCAAAGGCCTTGCGGTTAGCGGCGATTCCGCCAACCGAAATGCCGCCGAAGTTGACGCCGTGATAACCCTTTTCGCGGCCGATGAAACGTGTCTTGCTGGCCTGCCCCTTGGTGCGCCAGTAAGCGCGTGCCATCTTGAGCGATGTGTCGGCACACTCGGAGCCCGAGCCGGTGAAAAACACATGGTCCAGTCCGGCCGGGGTGAGTTCCTTTATCTTGTTGGCCAACTCGAACGACAACGGGTGGCCATATTGAAAAGCCGGCGAAAAGTCCAGCGTGGCAATCTGTTTGCTGACCGCGGCAGTGATTTCAGGTCGCCCATGGCCAAGACCGCAGCACCACAAGCCGGACAGGCCGTCCAGAATCTTGCGTCCATCGGCCATGGTGTAGTAACAGCCCTGGGCGCTCACCATCATGCGCGGATTGGCCTTGAAATCCCGGTTGCCGGTATACGGCATCCAATGCGCTTCCAGCCAGGCGGCGTCCATGCGCGGTGTGGTGGCGGGTTTTAGGTGTTGGGTATCGTTCAGGTTCATCGCGGGCTTTCGGTGGTGGCTGCAAATGACAGCCGGAAGGCGCATTGTGGCCCGGTCTGTTACTCTTATGAATGGCTAAATATCACTATTCAGTTGCGCCGAAATGCAAGTAAAAAGCCATGCCGTATTGGGGCAACTCGGCGACATGGACCTGCGCTTGCTGCGGGTGTTCAAGACCGTGGTCGATTGCGGCGGCATGGCGGCCGCCGAACTGGAGCTGAACATCGGCACCTCGACCATCAGCCGCCACGTCAAGGACTTGGAGGTGCGTCTGGGACTGACGCTTTGCCGGCGAGGCCGGGCCGGATTCTCATTAACCGCGGAGGGCGAGCAAGTCTACGCCGGCACGTTGCGCCTGCTGGCTTCGACCGACGCGTTTCGCTCGCATGTGGATGAGATCCACCGTCGCATGGGCGGCTTGTTAAACGTGGCGGTGTTCGACAAGACCGCCAGCAACCCGCAAGCACACATCGGGCAGGCAATTGCGCTGTTTTGCGAACGGGCCCCGGACGTGACGCTCCATGTGCACGTGGCGCCGATCAACGCGATCGAGCGCGGCGTGATTGACGGTCAGTTCCAGGTCGGGGTTATTCCCGGTCACCGCCGCTCGGACAGCTTGATTTATGACCCATTGTTCGATGAGACGATGTTGCTGTATTGCGGCGCACGGCACCGGTTGTTCGATCGGTCGGACCAGGACCTGGGTTGGACCGATCTGGCTGAACACCAGTTCGCCGGCCTAGGTTACCACTCGCCCAATATGGAGATCAGCCAGCAGATGCGCCTGCCGCGCAAGGCGACCGCGTTTGACCAGGAGGCGATTGCCACGTTGATCCTGTCGGACCGATTTCTGGGGTTTTTGCCCGACCATTACGCGGACGGCTTTGTGCGCCTGGGCCAGATGCGCGCGCTCAACCCACAGCTGTTTCGTTATGCGTGCAGTTTTCTGGGCATTCTGCGCCGCTCGCCCGAACCCGCACGCGCCACGCGCGTGTTTCAAGCCTGCCTGGTGCAGGCGCATCTGGACACGTCGCGATCAGTGTGAGATACGGGTAAATCCTGCCTTGTGTTTTGTCGTGCGGGCGTATGCTCAAGTGACACGGCGCGGTCATATTGCGGTCATATGGCCGTGACATGCTCACCCCGACCGATCGATTTACTTTACTGAAACAGGAGAACAGGCAATGTTCAAACCAACCATCCGCCGGCTGATGTTCGGCGCCGCGGCGCTCGCTGTGTCGGCATTGTTCGCGTTACCGGCGTTGGCGCAAAAGACCAGGATCACGGTCTACACCGCGCTCGAAAACGACCAGCTCGGTCCTTACAAGCAAGCTTTCGAAGCCGACAACGCCGACGTGGAAATTGCCTGGGTGCGAGACTCGACCGGTGTCGTTACGGCGCGCCTGCTGGCCGAAAAAGACAATCCGCGTGCCGACGTCATATGGGGCCTTGGCGCCTCGAGCATCGCGTTGTTCGATTCCATGGACATGCTGCAGCCTTACACACCCAAAGGCGCCGACCAGATCAAGCCAGTGTTCAAGAGCAGCAAGAATCCGGCCACCTGGACCGGCATGGACGCGTGGCTCGCGGTCATGTGTTACAACACCGTCGAAGGCCCCAAGAAGAACCTGCCCAAGCCCGCGTCCTGGGCCGATCTCGCGAATCCGGTTTACAAAGACTCAGTTGTGATGCCCAACCCGGCCTCGTCCGGTACCGGATACCAGGCGGTCTACGCCTGGATCCAGATAATGGGCGAAAAGGCGGCCTGGGAATACATGGACAAGCTGCACCAGAACATAGCCGTGTATACACACTCTGGTTCGGCGCCATGCGTGCAGGCCGCCAAGGGCGAACGCGTGATCGGTATCGGATTCGACATGCGCGGCGCCAAGGAGAAAACCGCCGGTGCCCCGATCGACGTTATTCTGGCCAAGGAAGGCGCGCCGTGGGACATGGAAGCAACCGCGATCGTCAAAGGCACCAAGAACATGGCGGCGGCGCAGAAACTGGCTGACTTTGCCATCAGCAAGCCGGCTTACGAACTGTATGGCAAGTATTACGCCATCGTCGGTTATCCCGGCATGAATCCGGCGCCACCCAACTACCCGCCGAGCGCCGATGCAGCCATGGTGAAGATTGACCTGTCCAAGATGGGCGCCGACCGGGCGAAGATTCTGGCCGAATGGACCAAGCGTTACGACGGCAAGTCGGCTC
>JANNGR010000626.1:0-1619 GCA_031403955.1 Betaproteobacteria bacterium | reverse complement strand
CGCCGACCAGCCTCGGCCGCCGGCGGCCTTGATCATCTTCGGGATCGAAACATGGTCGCGGTACTGGAATCCGGCGGTCCAGCGCGAGCCCTCGGGATTCCCGGCGCCGACGTTGTCCAGCCAGCGCTGTTGCGCGGTGAGATACACGGTCTGGATCTCCGGCGCGATCTTCTGCACGATTTGCAGCGTGCGCCAGTCGAACGACTGGATCTGCGCGCGACCAGCCATGCCCGCCTTGCGAATTTCGTCCACCAACGCGCGCGCGAACGGTTCCGGCGCCAGGGTTTCTTCCGGCTTGTCCGGATGCAGCTTGGTCTCGATGTCAAAGCGCACCATGCCGTCGCCGGAGCGCTTGACGAGGTCGAACAGGTCGGCAAGGCGCGGGATGCGCGTGCCGTCGACGGGTTGCTGGTCGGGAAACTGGCGCGCGTAGTCTGTGCCGGGCTTGATGCGCCCCACGTCATAGGCTTGCAGCTGCGCCCAGGTCAGGGAATGGATCGCGGGGCCGCGCTGCTCCAGGTAGCGCCCCGCGGCGTCGCGCGTGAGATCGGGATTGAGCACCGGGTCGTGGGAAATCACCAGCACGCCGTCGCGCGTGACGGCGATATCCAGCTCAAGCGTGGTCACGCCGAGTTCGAGGGCGCGTTGGAATGCCGGCAGGGTGTTTTCCGGCAGCAGCCCACGCGCGCCGCGATGGCCCTGAAGGTCGAACGCCAGTGCAGACGCGGCGAAGGCCGAAAGCGCCACAACGAACCACCCCTTCATGCGTCGATGCGCTTGCCGCTGGCCGGATCGAACCAGTGCACGTGCTGCGGGGCGTAGCGCACTGCAAGCTTGCCTGCCTGCACCGTCGCGTCCGCCGGCAGGCGCGCCGCGACGCGGGCACTTTCGCTATCCCCGATGTGGCCGTAAACGATGATGTCGGCGCCCAGCGGCTCGATCAGGTCCACGTCGATCGTCAGCATCGCGTCCGACGGTGCACAGGGCTCAAGGTGCTCGGGCCGCACGCCAAGCAGCTTGCCGTCCCGCGGAATCAGGTTCATCGGCGGCGAGCCGATGAAGCCCGCGACGAAGGTGGTGGCGGGCCTGGCATAGACCTCGAGCGGTGCGCCGATCTGCTCGGCGCGGCCCGCGTGCATCACGATCATGCGCTGCGCGAGCGTCATCGCCTCGACCTGGTCGTGCGTGACGAAAAGGCTGGTGGTCCCGAGGCGCCGGTGCAGCGCCTGGAGCTCGCCGCGCATCTGCACGCGCAGCTTGGCGTCCAGGTTGGAAAGCGGTTCGTCGAACAGGAACACCTGCGGCTCGCGCACGATGGCGCGGCCCATCGCCACGCGCTGGCGCTGGCCGCCGGAGAGCTCGCGCGGCTTGCGCTGCAGGAATTTACCGAGCTCCAGGATGCCCGCGGCTTTCTGCACTCGCGTCTCGATCTCGGCCTTGCTCTTGCCGGCGATGCGCAGGCCATAGGCCATGTTGTCGTAGACGCTCATGTGCGGATAAAGCGCGTAGTTCTGGAACACCATCGCGATGTTGCGGTCCATCGGCGGCAGGTCGTTCACCACGTCCTTGCAAAGGGCTGCCGGTGGTGGGCGTGCCCAAGACCATCGACAACGACGTCG
>JANNGR010000625.1:0-1806 GCA_031403955.1 Betaproteobacteria bacterium | reverse complement strand
CGCAGAGGCGCTGGGCCAGCCGAACCCCGTGGGCGTTTTCGCATCGGCAGGCACAAGCCCTGCGAGATCAGGTTTCCGCCGGCGTCGATCAGGCCGGTGGAAAAATCCATCGCTTCCTTGATCACGTACGAGCGCGCGGTGCGCACCACGGTGGCGGCCATCTCGTCCGAAATCGCCGCAAAGGCATTCTTCAGAAGCTCCAGGCGGATCGGGTTGCGCGTGATGGTCATGTTGGTCACAGAAGCGGGGAAAGGTCGATGTGTATGCTGCCGGTCTCGTCGCGCCGCACCAGGGCGCCCGGCGGCACCACGATGGTGGTGTCGTACTCTTCGATGACCAGGGGGCCCTCCGTGGCCGTCAGCGATTCGCGCCGCACCACCGGGGTATCGTGCCAGCCCCAACGCGGGCCGAAATACACCCGCCGTTGGGTGGCCCTGGCATCGGACCGACGGCGCACGGCTGGGCTGATCCGGTCCGCCCGCACCGGTACCGCTTCTCCGGCATGGGCGCGCACGCGCAGGCGCAGATTCACCAGTTGGGTTGGTTCGTTCGGGCTGTGGTAACCGTAGGTGCGTTCGTGCTCAACGTGAAAGGCCTGCACCGTCTGTTGCAGCATCGCGCCGGTAAACGGCAATTCCACCGCAATAGGCAACTCCGAGCTTTGGCCGCGGTAACGCAGGTCAAGCTGGAAGTTGGTTTCGCTCTCGGCTGCAACAACACCTTCGGCGGTCATCAGCTCCACCGCCTCGCGTTGCAGTTCCGCCGCCAGTGCGCTGAGTTTGTCGACGTCGGCGAGCGCTGCATCGACGCTGCAGGTGCGCACCAGCCGGTGTTCGATTCGCGTGAACAACAAGCCGAAAGCGCTGAACACGCCGGATGCCGGTGGCACCACGATATGGCTTATTCCCGCGTGTAGTGCGAGCGACGCGGCATGGACCGGGCCGCTGCCACCGAATGCAATCATCGTGAAGTCGGCCGGTGCACGGCCGATCTCGCTGGTGACGGCCTGTACCGCGCGTACCATGGTCGAATTGGCCACTTCATGGATACCGTAAGCCGCTTCGTGCAGGGGTAGCCCCAGCGGTCCGGCAATGGCGCTTTCAATGGCCGACTGCGCAGCGGCACTGTCGATCGGCATTGCGCCGTCGAGCAAGTGGCGGCGATTGAGAAAACCCAGCACGACGTTGGCGTCGGTGACGGTAGGCACGGTGCCGCCGAGACCGTAACAGGCCGGTCCTGGTACGGCACTGGCACTTTTCGGGCCGACCCGCAGCGCGCCGCCAGCATCGATCCAGGCCAGGCTACCTCCCCCGGCGCCAATTTCCGCCAGATCGATCGCCGGCGCGCGCACCACATAGCCACCGCCGCTGAGCAGACGCTGCCCGGCGTTGAGGGCAGCGCCCACCTCGAGTTGGTCGGTCAGTCGCGGCTCGCCTTTTTCAATCAGGCAGGCTTTGGCCGTGGTGCCGCCCATGTCGAAGGCAATGATGTTGGGTATGCCGAGCACGCGGCCCAGCGCGGCCGCGCCCACGGCTCCTGCCGCCGGCCCGGACTCGATGCAATACGCCGGCAACTGGCGTGCGGTGGCCGACTTCATGACGCCGCCGGCCGACTGCATCACCATCAGCGGCGCTGTCGCGCCGACCCGTTGCAGACCACGTTCCAGAGCGCCCAGGTAGTCGTCCACGACCGGCTTGACGAAGGCGTTGACCACCGTGGTACTGGTGCGCTCGAACTCGCGAATTTCAGGCAACACCTGGAACGAGGCCGAGACCGCCACTTGCGGCGCCCGAGCGCGCACCAGTT
>JANNGR010000624.1:0-11052 GCA_031403955.1 Betaproteobacteria bacterium | reverse complement strand
ACGAAATGAAACCGATGGATTTTTTCGCCAGGCTAGGCGTAGACCCGCAGCCGCACTGGCAGTGCGGCAAGGGGCTGCAACGACGCATGGCGGAAAAAGCCGCGGTTTCATGTAATGATTTTGGTGAAACGGACTACTAGGTGCAAAAGCGAATTGAATGAACGCCGACGGCAAGCACAGGATATGCATCGCCGGGGCGTCCGGTCGCATGGGACGCATGCTGATCGAAGCCGTTCGGGCGGCTGACGACTGCCAACTTAGCGGCGCGCTGGATATCGCCGGCAGCCCGTCCATCGGCACCGACGCAACCGCATTTGCCGGAGTTGAGAGCGGCATTGTAGTCACGTCCGATCCGCGCCGTGGGCTGCTAGGGGCGGATGTGTTGATCGACTTCACCCGGCCCGAAGGTAGCCTGGCGCATCTCGCGGTGTGCCGTGAACTGGGCATCAACACCGTAATTGGCACCACCGGATTCAACCCGACTCAAAAGGCGGAAATCGACGCCGCGGCCAAAGTTGTTGCCATTGTGATGGCCCCCAACATGAGTGTGGGCGTCAACGTCACGCTCAAACTGCTGGAGATGGCGGCGAAAGCGCTGGCTACCGGATACGACATCGAAATCATCGAGGCGCACCATCGCCACAAGGTCGACGCACCATCCGGTACCGCGCTCAAAATGGGTGAAGTGATCGCCACGGCCATCGGGCGCGACCTAAAGGACTGCGCTGTTTTTGAGCGCGCGGGCAGCACGCGCGAGCGCGACCCTTCGTCGATCGGATTTACTTCCATTCGTGGTGGGGATATCGTCGGCGAACACACGGTCCTGTTTGCCGGTACCGGGGAAAGGATTGAAATCACCCACAAGTCTTCCAGCCGCGCCACCTATGCCCAGGGTAGCTTGCGCGCGGCGCGTTACCTGGCACAACATAAGACCGGCCTGTTCGACATGTTTGATGTGCTGGGACTTCGGGCCACCGACGTCGCCCGGAAATGAGCCTGTTCCAGCTTTTCGTCGACGGTGACGTGGTCACCAGGCTAGTGGCGGTCCTGCTGCTGCTGATGTCCGTGGGCACATGGGTGGTCATCTTCTGGAAAGGCTGGTTGTTGCGCCGCGCTGGTACCGATGTGAACCGCAGCACAATGGCGTTTTGGCAATCCGCCACGCTCGACGAGGGCTTGCGCAAGGCACAGGCATTTGACCGTGAGGCGCTCGTCGTACCTTTGATTTCAGTGACCAGAATCAGGACCGACGGCACACTCGCCACAACCGGTGACCGCTCGCAGCAACTCACCCGCGTGTTGCGCCAGGAATTACACGCGGTGTTGTTGAAGCTGCAGTTTGGACAGGTATTGCTGGCCACCGTGGGCTCCACCGCTCCATTTGTCGGCCTGCTCGGTACCGTATGGGGTATCTACCATGCGCTAATTGGCATTTCCAACGCTGGCCAGATCACGATCGACAAGATTTCAGGCCCGGTCGGCGAAGCGCTGATCATGACCGCGGCCGGACTCGTGGTTGCGATCCCGGCGGTGTTGGCCTACAACGTGCTGGGCCGATCGATCGGCCGGATCGAAGCCGATCTGGAAGGATTTGCGCGCGATCTGCGCGAATTACTGGTGGGCCATTTGCCCGACGCATGGAAAGAAGCCTGAGTCATGGCCTTCGGTCGCCTCGAACGCTCAATCGGTGATCCGCCCATGAGCGATATCAACATGACGCCGTTGATCGACGTCATGCTGGTGCTGGTGGTGATATTCATAATTACCGCGCCACTGCTGGCCAGTTCGATCCGGCTGGACTTGCCTCGCAGCGACGCTGCCACGCCCAACGATGCACCTAAATTCGTGCTGCTGGTGGTGGACAAGGCCGGGCAGGCATTCGTCAACGACAAGCCGGTCGCACGCGACGAGTTGGCGCGGCAATTGACCCGTATCGCCGGCCTGAACCCCGACGCCGAGGTGCAATTGCGGGCCGACGAGGCGGTACCTTATGGCCGGGTCGTGGAAATCATGGGTGTGGCGCAAAAGGCCGGCTTGAGCCGGATTGGCTTTGTGGCTGATCCCAAGCCTGCGCCGCGCTAGCGCATCAAAGCGCGGTTTGGCTGGCCTTCCGTGCGCCGACGCACAAAACCAACGCCTAGAATCGGATAGGCGCGGCAATTGAGCCGCCTGACACCCCGCCATGCAAGACAAATACGACCATCTCGAAGTAGAGAAATCCGCCCAGCAGCGGTGGAATGCGCGCGATGCCTATCGGGTGACCGAAGACGCATCGAGGAAAAAGTTCTACGCCTGCTCGATGTTGCCCTACCCCAGCGGCAAGCTGCACATGGGCCATGTGCGCAACTACACCATCAATGACATGCTTACGCGCCAACTGCGCATGAGTGGCTACAACGTGTTGATGCCCATGGGCTGGGACGCATTTGGGCTGCCGGCCGAAAACGCCGCCCTGAAAAACGGTGTACCACCCGCCAAATGGACACTTGACAACATCGCGTACATGAAGCGACAGATGCAGGGCCTTGGCCTGGCCATCGACTGGAGCCGTGAGATCGCCACCTGCGACCCGGGTTACTACAAATGGAACCAATGGCTGTTCCTGAAGATGCTGGAAAAAGGCATTGCCTACCGCAAGACCCAGATCGTGAACTGGGACCCGGTGGACCAGACCGTGCTCGCCAACGAGCAGGTGATTGACGGCAAAGGCTGGCGTACCGGGGCCGCGGTTGAGAAACGCGAGATTCCCGGCTATTACCTGAAGATCACGGACTACGCGCAGGAGTTGCTGCAAAGCGTACAACACGCACTGCCGGGCTGGCCAGAGCGCGTCAAGTTGATGCAGGAAAACTGGATTGGCAAGAGCGAAGGCGTGCGTTTTGCATTTACCCACACCATCAGGAACGAGTCGGGTGCGTTGATCGACGGTGGCAGGATGTACGTCTTCACCACGCGCGCCGATACCATCATGGGCGTGACATTTTGCGCCGTGGCGCCGGAACATCCGCTGGCCGCCCATGCCGCAAAGTCGAATCCGGCGCTGGCTGCCTTCATGCAGGAGTGCCAGCGTGGCGGGACCACCGAAGCCGAATTGGCGCTAAAGGAAAAGGAAGGCATGCGCACCGGCCTGTTCGTCACGCATCCGCTCAACGGCCACAAAATCGAAATCTGGGTTGGCAACTACGTGCTGATGGGTTATGGCGACGGCGCCGTCATGGGTGTGCCGGCGCACGATGAACGGGACTTCATATTTGCCACCAAGTACCGGATTCCGATCATCGAGGTTGTGCTGATTGATGGGCTGACCTACGAATATGACCAGTGGCAGGACTGGTACTCCGACAAAGAGCGCGGCGTCACGATCAACTCCGACAGTTTCAGCGGGCTGTCTTACCGGGAAGCGGTCGACGCTATCAGCCATGCGCTGCAGGTGCGCGGCCTGGGGGAAAAACGGGTCACCTGGCGCCTGCGCGACTGGGGCATCAGTCGCCAGCGGTATTGGGGCACGCCGATTCCAATCATCCATTGCACCGAACACGGAGCGGTTCCAGTGCCCGAGCAGGATCTGCCGGTCATATTGCCGCGCGACTGCATACCCGATGGCGCGGGCAATCCGCTCAAGCACCATGACGCGTTCCATGCTGGAGTAACCTGCCCGGTATGCGGCAAGCGCGCCCGGCGCGAAACCGACACCATGGATACGTTCGTGGACAGCGCATGGTATTTCATGCGTTATTGCGACCCGGACAATGCCAAGGCCATGACCGGTTCCGGCGTCAACTACTGGATGCCGATGGACCAGTACATCGGCGGCATCGAACACGCCATCCTTCACCTGTTATACGCACGCTTCTGGACCAAGGTGATGCGCGACCTCGGGCTGGTGCGGATCGACGAGCCATTCACCAAATTACTGACGCAAGGCATGGTGCTCAACCATATCTACTCGCGCAAGAATGAAAACGGCGGCATCGAGTATTTCGCGCCCGACGCTGTGGAGGATATTCACGACGGCGACGGCAAGGTGACGGGTGCCAAGCTGAAAAGTGATGGCTCGCTGGTGCGCTACGAAGGCGTGGGCACCATGAGCAAGAGCAAGAACAACGGCGTCGATCCGCAGGATCTGGTTGAAAAGTATGGCGCCGACACCGCCCGCCTGTACACCATGTTTACGGCGCCGCCCGAAGCCACGCTGGAGTGGAATGATGCCGCGGTAGAAGGCTCGTACCGCTTCCTGCGCCGGCTCTGGGGCTTTGCCGCGCGTCTGTCGGTTGCATCGGGCGCCTCCGCCCCGGTGGATGCGTTGCGCGGCCCTTCTGCTTATGGCCACGCAGCCCGTGTATTGCGGCATGAAATCCATTCTGTTTTCAAGCAGGTGGATTACGATTACCAGCGCATGCAATACAACACCGTGGTGTCGGGCGCGATGAAGATGCTCAACGCGCTGGAAAACTTCAACGCTGATGGCTCGCCTGCCGACCACGCGGCAGCCTACGAAGGTCTTGGCATGTTGTTGTGCTGCCTGTACCCGGTCACCCCGCACATCACGCAAGCCTTGTGGCTAGCGTTGGGATATGACCGCTCGCAGGGTGATTTGCTGGATGCCACCTGGCCCAAGACAGACGCCAAGGCCCTGCAAAAACAGGAGATCGAGTTGATGCTGCAAATCAACGGAAAACTGCGCGGCGCAATTCTGGTGCCGGCTGGCGCCAGCCGCGAAGCGATCGAAAAGGCAGCGCTGCACAGCGAGGTGTTTGTGAAACTGGCCCGGGGAGCCGCCGCCAAAAAGGTAATCGTGGTGCCCGGTCGGCTGGTGAACGTGGTGATTTGATGCCGCGACGCCGCCTGCTTCTGGCCCAGTGTGGCGTGCTGGCGCTTGGCGCCTGCGGATTCCGGCTGCGCGGTGCACCGGAACTTGCGTTCAACTCGCTTTATCTGAACGTGGCGGAGAATTCTTCCCTCGGCAATGAACTCAGGGCCAACCTGACTTCGCTGGGCACGCTGCAGGTTATCAACGATGCGAAGTTGCAGAGTAGCACCCAGGCGATCCTGGACATCCTGTCCGAGCAACGCGAGAAAACCGTCGTGGGTGTCAACTCCTCAGGTCAGGTGCGTGAGTTTCAGTTGCGGGTGCGCATGCGCTTCAGACTGCGCACCCCGCAGGGCAAGGAACTGATCGCCGAGACCGAATTGCTGCAGCAACGCGACATCAGCTTCAACGAGTCCGCCGTGCTTGCCAAAGAGGCCGAGGAGGGTCTGATGTACCGGGACATGCAGACCGAGATCGTGCAACAGTTATTGCGCCGTCTGGCGGCCGTGCGGACACTAATCTAGGCGCATGCAACTTGCGACCGGACAACTCCAGCACCACTTGCAGCGTGGCCTGAACAGCCTGTACACGCTGCACGGCGACGAGCCGTTGCTGATTCAGGAGGCGGCTGACGCGATTCGCGCGGCGGCGCGCGCCAACGGCTTCTCCGAGCGCAGCTCGCACACCGTGGCAGGGGCCAATTTCGACTGGAGCGGGGTGTTGGCGGCAGGGGGCTCGCTGTGCCTTTTCTCGGAAAAACAGATCGTCGAAATTCGCATTCCCTCCGGCAAACCCGGCAAGGATGGCAGTGCCGCAATTCAGCAACTGGCCGTCCAGGCAACCGGCAACGACACGACTCTCACCATCGTCATCCTGCCACGGCTCGACAAGGCTACGCGAACCGGTGCCTGGTTCGGGGCCCTGGAAAGCCGTGGCGTGGTGATCGCCGTTGAACCAGTGGCGCGCGGGGCGCTACCCCAATGGCTGGCGCAACGCCTGTCGCTGCAGGGCCAGCGAGTCAGGAGCGGTATCGAAGGGCAACGGACGCTGCAATTCTTTGCCGATCGGGTCGAGGGCAATCTGCTCGCCGCACATCAGGAAATCCAGAAACTCGGATTGCTTTTTCCACCCGGTGAACTGGGCTTCGATGCGGTTGAAAGCGCCGTACTCAACGTGGCGCGATACGACGTTTTCAAACTGTCCGAGGCAGTGTTGGGCGGGCATGCCACGCGGGTGCAACGCATGCTCGACGGGCTGCAGGCCGAAGGCGAGTCGGAGGTGCTGGTGCACTACGCGCTGAGTGAAGACATTCGTGCGCTCAAGCGCGTGAAGGACGCCATCGGCAACGGGCGGCCGCTGCCAATGGCCCTGAGTGAACAACGCATCTGGGGCAACAAGGAGCGTTTGTTCGAGCGCGTATTGCCGAGACTGGGCAACGAGGTGGTGTCCGAACTGCTGCTCGCCGCGCACCAGGTGGATGGCATCGTCAAGGGACTGAAACTTCCCGGCTGGCCAGCGAACGGCTGGCAGGCGCTGCATCGACTGGCAATGATGTTGTGCAGCCATTGTGCGATACCGCGTGAGAAAATGACCGCATGAACGCCACCAACAGCGCCGAATACAGCCTGGCATTGGGCCTGCAGGCGCGCGCCGCTTCGGCCCTGATGGCCCGCGCCACTGCCGCTGTACGCAACGCCACCTTGCGACGCCTCGGCGTTTTGCTGCGCTCCAACCTGGAGCCACTGCAAACCGGCAACCAGCAAGACATGACACGCGCCGTGGCCGCCGGCCTGTCGGCACCGATGCTCGACCGGCTCACACTCACGCCCCAAATGATCGAGACCATCGCACAGGGGTGCGACCAGCTTGCCGCGATGCCCGACGTGATCGGCGAAATCATTGGCATGCGACAGCAACCCAGTGGCATCCGGGTGGGCCAGATGCGGGTGCCCATCGGTGTGTTTGCGATGGTTTTCGAGAGCCGCCCGAATGTGACCATCGAAGCCGCCAGCTTGTCGATAAAAAGCGGCAATGCCTGCATTTTGCGCGGTGGCTCGGAAGCCATCGAATCCAACAAGGCGCTGGCGAAACTGGTGCAACAGGCACTGGTGGAATGTGGTCTGCCGATCGACGGCGTGCAGCTGGTGCAGACCACCGACCGCGCGGTGGTGGGCCACCTAATCACCATGCCCCAATACGTGGACATGGCGATACCGCGCGGCGGCAAAGGCCTGATAACGCGCATCAGCCGCGAGGCCAAAGTACCGGTGCTCAAGCACCTGGACGGCAACTGCCATGTGTATGTGGACGACCCTTGCGACATTGAGATGGCCGTCACGGTGGCCGACAACGCCAAGACCCAGAAATACAGCCCCTGCAATGCCAGCGAGAGCCTGTTGGTAGCGCATGGTGTGGCGGCCGACTTCCTGCCCAGGATTGGCGCCATCTACGCTGCCAAAGGCGTGGAAATGCGGGTCTGCCCACGAAGCCGCTCACTGCTCGCCAACATCCCCGGTGCGCGGGTGGTTGACGCCGTGGAGCAGGACTGGTACGAGGAATACCTCGCTCCGATCATCAGCATCAAGCTGGTGTCGGGTTTGGACGAGGCTGTTTTGCACATCAACCGGTACGGCAGCCACCACACCGACGCGATCATCACGCGCGACCATAAACACGCCCAGACCTTCCTGCGTGAGGTGGATTCGGCCAGCGTGATGGTCAATACCAGCACACGCTTCGCGGACGGATTTGAGTTTGGACTGGGCGCCGAAATCGGCATCAGTACCGACAAGTTCCATGCCCGCGGACCGGTCGGCATCGAAGGCCTGACGTCGCTCAAGTACGTCGTGCTGGGCAACGGGGAAGTGCGGGTTTAGGCCAGCCCCGTGTGCCACGGCGCGCCGCAGTGTGGCCCTGCAAGCAATGACCCAAGCGAGCGGCAAGCAAGCCCACCCCGCCCGGCTGGTCACCGGGTCAACGCTCAAACACGTCATCACCATGACGTCGGCAAGCGCCTTTGGTCTGGTTTCGGTGTTCGCGGTGGAAGCCCTTGGACTGTTCTACGTGGGGCTGCTGGGCCAGCCCGAACTGACCGCGGCGTTGGGATATGCCGGTACGCTGCTGTTTTTTGCCACCTCGGTGTCGATTGGTTTGTCCATCGCCGCCACTGCGCTGACCGCGCGCGCCCTCGGAAGCGGACAACGCGACCGGGCCAATGAGATTGCCGGCGCTTCGCTGGCGCTGATGCTGGTGATCATGTCGCTGTTCGCCTGCATCGCCTATCCGCTGCTTGCACCCCTAATCCGGCTGCTGGGCGCCACCGGGCACACGGCCGAGCTGACGTTATCGCTGCTGCATATCGTGCTGCCGTCGTGGCCGCTGCTTGGCGTGGGCATGTGCTTGTCCGGGCTGCTGCGCGCGCTGGGTGATGCGCCGCGTTCCATGTTCGTTACGCTGGGTTCCGCCGCTGCCACCATCGTCTTCGATCCGCTGCTGATTTTTGGATTCGGCCTGGGCGTGCACGGTGCCGCCATCTCCACCGTGCTGGCGCGTGTGGTGATGGTGGCTGTCGGCTTGCACGGCCTGCTGCGGGTACACGGTTTGTATTCCCACCCGCGCCTGTCTTTCATTGGGCGCGAGTTCAAGCCATTCATGGCGATCGGGCTGCCCGCGGTGTTGACCCAGATCGCGACACCGGTGGGCAACGCCTACGTTACCGGCACCATGTCCGCGTTCGGTGACGACGCCGTGGCTGGATGGACCGTGATCCAACGCATTATTCCGGTTGCGTTCGGCTTATTGTTTGCATTGTCCGGCGCGATCGGGCCGATCATCGGGCAAAACTACGGCGCGATGCGTTTTGACCGCGTTCAATCGACTCTGCGTGACAGCCTGAAGGTCACACTGGTGTATGTGCTGGTCGTATGGGCCTTGCTTGCACTCTTCGCCGGGCCGGTGGCCGACCTGTTTCGGGCCCGGCAGCAGGCGCATGAGTTGATTGTTTTCTTTTGCCTATTCGTGGCCGGCAGTTTTCTGTTCAATGGCGCGTTATTTGTCGCCAATGCGGCCTTCAACAACCTGGGTTACGCGTTGTATTCAACCGCGTTGAACTGGGGCCGCTCGACCCTCGGTGTGATCCCGTTCGTCTGGCTCGGGCAACACTGGTACGGCGCCAAAGGCGCGATGGCTGGCTACGGACTGGGTGTGGTGCTGTTCGGCGTGTTTGGCTGCCTGTTGTGCTTTCGGGTTGTGGCCCGGTTGCAACTCAGGGCCGGTGCCATAACGGCCCCGGCTTGAACAAACGCAACACCCTAGGGCCCGATGTTAGGCGCGCAGCGCGCCCGAAGCTGACGATACAAATGTGCCAGTTAT
The DNA here is from genome assembly GCA_031403955.1 of Betaproteobacteria bacterium. Classification (GTDB taxonomy): domain Bacteria; phylum Pseudomonadota; class Gammaproteobacteria; order Burkholderiales; family Burkholderiaceae_C; genus CAISIP01. Next base: position 1,871 of record JANNGR010000624.1, on the reverse strand, counting down.
TCCTGAACGGACCCTTAGTCCCGACCTGCGGCCACTATGGCATGCGCAATGGTTATCTCTTTCAGGTTGTGGGTGTGGTGGAGGTCAGATCGGGTAAATGATTGAGTTGGGGATCATCTCGCTGTCGTAGACGCAGACCCTGGATGCAAATTTCAAACCATGCGGTGTGCGCAGCACCGTATCGAGGTACCGGCCAACGTTGAACACCGTGGTCAATTCCGAGAGTTTGGTGCGAAATACCGCATAGTTGACCTCGCAATCGAAACGGCCACCTTCCACACACAGCAGGCGCGGCGCGCCGACCACATGGCGCTGGTAATACGGGTCGTGAAACAAAGTTTCGCGAATCGCGTAGGCGCGGTCCTTGAGCATCCCCTTGCCCTCGAATGCCAACGTGGCAAGTGGCAAACCGCGCTCATGGTTCTCACGCGGCACCAGGCGGTAGACGCAGTCGTCGGTGAAGAATTCGCACCAGCCGTCCCAGTCGCCAGCGTCGACCGTGCTGGCGTAGTCAGACTGCAACTGCGCCAGCGCCAGGTAATCCTGAAAATCCATGCCGATATTCATGTTTCGGCCTCCATCACCTGACGCCAATACTGGTACATGCCGCGGATCAAGGTCTCGGTGACCATGTGCTCGGTATCGCCAACCTCGCGGCCACCGAGTTCGGCCAGCGCGCGGTGAAACGGCTTGCTCTCGAATGCGCGCTGCGAAAACTCAATCACCTCGCCGTCGTCGGCCGAAACGAAACCCGCCGGGCCAAACAGGTTGGCCTGACGCAAGCGGCGTTGTGTCATCTCATCGGTATCGTCCTCGAACCCGAAGTGGGTCCATTCGAAGTTGAAGGTGCCATGGCCATCGGGCTGGATGTGGCGAATCGACACGCTGTTGACCTGCTGCTGCAGGATCACGCTCGGGAACAGCGTCATCATCACCGCCGTCGGCCCGCCCCACCAGGGCTCGGGCACGATGTCCAGAAAACGCGCGTCGTGCAACTGCATACCCTCCTTGAAACTCGACACCTGCGTCACCTGCGCCGCTTTGCCGGCCTGCCCGCGGGTGGAAATCATCGCCGCATGGCGGTGGTGGGCGTCCATTACCAAGCTCGATTTGTTGTCAGCCCGCCACAGGCCGAAGGTCACGAACCAGGTGTGCAACAGGCCCGGGTGATAAGGGTCCTTAATGTTCTCCTGCATCAGCTTCCAGTTGCCCGGAATACGCTGGCGGTTGTAGCCGAGAATCTTCAGCCGGCGGCCGTTGAACAGCCGGTCGAAATAACCCAGGATCGCCGGACCCATGAAGTCTTCCAGCGTCTCCACCCCATGGTCGAACGACGCGAACACGACTCCACCACGCGTCGCCGTTTTTAGCTTGGTCAGCCCGTTGTCAGCCAGGTCGAAATCGGCCGGCATGCCGCCGTGCACCTTGCCGTCCTGGCGCACGCCGCGCCGAAACGGCACACCCTGCAGGTCGCCTTTGAGTGAGTAGGTCCACTGGTGGTACGGACAGACGAATTCCTTGCGGTTGCCGTGCCGCTCGCGGCAGAACTGCATGCCGCGGTGCGCGCAAACATTCTCCACCACCTGCACCATACCGGCCCCGTCGCGCACCAGGATCACCGAACGCTCACCGACCACGGTGCGCTTGAAATCTCCCGGCTTCGGTATCTCGGCCTCAAGGCCAACATAACTCCAGTGGCCGCGGTAGAAGAAGCGTTCCAGTTCCCGGCGGTGTAACTCCTCGCTGGTGTAGAGCGAAAACGGAATGCGGCTTGTGCCTTGGTCCTCCCAAGTCACGCTGGCGGGAAATACAGTTGGTAGATGCATCATGGAAATCCTCTCGTGCCCGTAATCATGCCGCTTCCGGTGTCA
>JANNGR010000623.1:0-1907 GCA_031403955.1 Betaproteobacteria bacterium | reverse complement strand
AGTATCACGGCGAACTGGCCGAGCGCTGGGAAGCGAGCGAGGACCTGAAGACGTGGACCTTCCACTTGCGCAAAGGCGTGAAATTCCATCACGGCAAGGAATTCGGCGCCGACGACGTCATCGCCACCTTCAAGCGCATCGCGGACCCGGCCACCGGCTCGAGCGGCCGCACGCACATGGACCTGGTCGAGTCGTACGAAGCGACGGACAGGAATACGGTTCGCTTCAAGCTCAAGATTCCGTACGCCGGGTTTGCGGAGCTGATGGTCGAGCGGCAGCTGAAGATCATTCCCGCCGACCGCCTGGACAAGCTGGCCACCGAGCCGAGCGGCACCGGGCCCTTCCGCTTCAAGTCGTTTACGCCGGGGGACAAGCTCGAGCTGGTAAAAAATCCCGATTACTACGAGAAAGGATTGCCGAAGCTGGACGGCGTGGTATTCCGCATCATGCCGGAGAACGCCGCGCGCGTAGCCGCGCTGGAAGCGGGCGACATCGACCTGATGTGGAACCTGCCGCTCGAATCGATCGACAAACTGAAGGGCAATCCGAAGCTGGTCGTCGACGCGGTGCCGACCTCCACCTGGGACGGCATCGTGATGGGCAATACCACCAAGCCCTTCGACGACGTGCGCGTGCGGCGCGCGGTGCTGCTGGCGCTGGACAAGGCGCAGCTCGCGCAGTTTGCCGTGTTCGGGCATGGCATGCCGACCCACTCGCCGATTTCGCCGCGCCATCCGTATTTCAACAAGCAGCTGAGCCTCAAGCCCGACGTGCCGCAGGCCAGGAAGCTGCTGGCCGAGGCGGGCTATCCGAACGGCTTCAAGATCACGTTGCACGTGCCGGTGGGCCGCCCCACGAGGGAAAGAATGGCCGTTGCGGTCCAGCAGATGCTGCGCCAGGTGGCGATCGAGGTGGAGGTGCAGCGCATGCCCTACAACCGTTTCCAGACCGAGGTGTCGGGCAAGTCCCCGTTCTACATGGACGGCTATTTCACGCGCCCGTCGATCGACACCTCCACCTATCCCTGGTATCACAGCACCGGCTCCTGGAACTCGCGCATGTGGCATTTCAGCAGCAAGCGTATTGACGAAGTGCTGGACCGCGCGCGCATCACCAAGGACGAGAAGGAACTCGCGAAGCTCTATCAGCAGTTCCAGCAGTACGCGGTCGAGGACGTGCCGGGGGTGATCGCCTACGTGATGAATTTCGCCAACGCTTATCGCACGAACGTGAAGGGATTCCGCACGCACCCGTACCTGTGGCTCGACCTGCGCAATACCACGCTGGAGTAAGTGGGCGCCGCAGGTCCGCAGCGGGCCGCATCCTGACCGCGCCATGATCGGCTACACCGCGAGAAGGCTGCTCACGGTCATCGCGATCCTGGCGGTGATGTCGGTCGCGATTTTCTGGATCACCCAGGTGATGCCCGGCGACGTGGCGCACATGATCGTCGGGCAATTCGCCACCGACGACCAGATCCGCGCCGTGCGCGCAAGGCTGCATCTGGACGATCCGGTCCACCAGCAATACCTGCGCTGGGCGGGCGCGCTGCTGCACGGCGACCTCGGCAAGTCGATGATGATGGACCGGCCGCTGGCGCCGATCATCGGCCAAGCCATCCTACGCTCGGCGGTCCTCGCCGGCCTCTCGATCGTGCTGGTCGCCGCGATCGGCATCTGGCTAGGCGTGTATGCCGGCGTGCGCCGCGGCAGCAAGGCCGATCACTTCATTTCTGTAGGCAGCTACTTCTTCATCTCGGTGCCCGAGTTCTTCTGGGCCATCCTGGTCATCATGCTGTTTACCGGGTATCTCGGATGGTTTCCGTCGACCGGCTACGCGCCCATCAGCGACGGTTTCTGGAACTGGCTGCGGCACATCATCCTGCCGGTGGCTACGCTGGTGTCGGG
>JANNGR010000622.1:0-7308 GCA_031403955.1 Betaproteobacteria bacterium | reverse complement strand
AAGGCGGCTGGAATACCGTACCGCAGCAACGTTCATGGGCCGGTCGACTTCCGAATTGAGACGCAGCACGGCGGCAGCATCGTCTACTGGAACGAACCAGATGGACACCAATGGGAAATGTTGACGGTCAGTTACGCACGTCAGGGGCAGTGAATTCGGGCTTGAAACGGTGCCGCCCAATCCTTCGTTCCAACGGCGGACAAAGAGCGCGCCATGCGGCGCAGGCGGCTGCGCCGCTACAACTCGACAAACCTGGCGCTGCTGCTTGTGGTGGCGCGTAGTGGAAAGATCGCGCGTCGATGACGTCCAAATCGTGCGACAGCCCGGCCTCACACCAATTGGGTATGAAAACCGGATTCGGCGCTTGACCGCTGGTCCGAGGGCCAGGACACTGTTGCTCAGGCGCTTGGGTGCGCGACCCAGCTTGGTTTGACGTTAACGCGAAGGAGCTTCGACATGGCCATCTCCGACAAAAAGGTACCCGAGAATTTTCATGCAATGTATGAACCCGCGGTTCGGGTCGCCCGGGGAATGGTGGCCACACGAGCCGCCGGCGTTGCGCATCGGGGCGTCGCGCGGTTGACGGCGGATGTGCAAGACCTGGCGGTACATCTGGACGAAGCGACCCAAATGCCGGTGAGCATTCAGATCAAAACCGCGGCAAGAAGTATGTCGGCTCGGACCGCCGACTCGCCGGAGGCCGCCGCTCAACAGTTTGTGCATGCGCGCGCCGACCTGTGGAATTTGAGCGATGCCGACGCCAACACGCTGGAGGTCGGTTCGGTCAGCCTGCAGGGGCTACCAACGGTGCAATTGGTGCAGCGCATGAACGGCGTCGACGTCTTTCAAGGGGAAATCAAGGCGTCGGTCGATGCCAACAACAATGTGTTGTCTCTCACCGGGCAGGCATTTGCAGGAGCCGGGGCCTCGGCGCCACGCCGCTCACGCAGCGCGCGTGCCGGAGGCCTTTCAGCACCCGCCGCCATCGCCAAGGCCGCGTCGGACCTGACAGCCGTCGAATACTCCGCCAAGGATTTCAAGGCGTCCGGCAAGCCATCGCAAGACGATCCGTATCAGCACTTCGATTACAAAGCCGCCAAGGCCGACAAGCGACCAGGATTCGAGCGGCCGGTACGGCTGAAGGACGTTATGTTCCCGCTCGGCGAGGGCCAATTCGTGCCCGGTTATTACATCGAGTTATGGGTGAGCGACTATCCCGCCTTCAGTTATGTCGTCGACGCCGTCGACGCGCCGGACGTGTTGTTCCGCAAGAATCTAACGTCCAGGGCCATGTTCAAGTACCGTGTTCACAACACCGCGGACGCGGTGTTTCGCCCGGAAGACGGCCCCGCGCCCGGGACGCCGCATCCGACAGGCGCGCCGAACGGGTTTCAGGCCCCGCCGGTGAAAGAGAAGTTGATCGCCATCGACAGTCTGCTGGCCGGCCGGCCATGGTTGGACGCTGGAGCCAAGGTGACGAGCGGCAACAACTGTATTGCCTACGCCGACCTGAAAGCCCCCAACGGATTCGGCACCGGAGACGTGCGTGGAAAGATCACGGCTGCGGGTGTGTTCGATTACACCTATAACCACACCAAGGATTCCATCGACCCGAAGAACTTGCAGAACAGCCTGGTGGGAATGTTCTTCCATGTCAACTGGCTGCATGACCGCTGGTATGAAGCCGGATTCGACGAGGCGTCGGGCAACGCACAGGTAAAGAACTTCGGCCTGGGAGGTCTGGGGGCCGACCCGATTCTGGCCGAAGGCGCGGATTTCAGCGGCACCGACAACGCCAATATGTCCACTCCGGCGGACGGCTCCAGTCCCCGCATGCAGATGTTTACCTTTGCCAGCATGTTGCCAGCCAAGCCGAAACGCACCAGCAACCACGAGGCACTGATCACGTTTCATGAAATGGGGCACTACATCAGCAATCGCCTGGTGGGCAACGCGTCGGGCCTGGGCAACCAGCAGGGCGGGGCCATGGGCGAGGGCTGGGGTGATTTCTTCGCCGTCTGCATGACCTCGCAAGCCACCGACAATTTCGCCAAGGGTGCGTTTGCCGCCGGTGGCTGGACCGACCTGACACCAACCTTCAAGGAGAATTATTACTTCTCGATTCGGCGTTATCCGTATTCCGCCGACATGCAAAAGAACCCGCTGACTTTCAAACATATCAGCGCCAACACGGTGCTGCCGGTTGGTCCGGTTCGCAATCCGACGGCCGGCGGGCCAAACAACGCAGTTCACAACGCCGGCGAAGTCTGGTGCAGCATGTTGTGGGAAGTCTTCGTTGCCCTGGTGAGGAAGCATCCACACGCCGAGGCCGAGAAACGCATGCTGAAGTACGTGATTGGCGGCTTGAAGCAAACGCCCAGTCAGCCGACCTTTACGCAGGCTCGCGATGGCATCCTGTCGGCCGTGGCGGCGCTGAACCCGGCAGACTTGCCGGACGTCAAGAAGGCGTTCGCCAAACGCGGCATTGGCAAGAACGCCGTGTCACCCCCTTCCAGCTCGACCAACCTGACCGGTGTGGTGGAAGACTTTGTTCCTTAGTGATGCGTTACGCCATTTCGCCATTGGTCGCGGTCGCCGAAATATCGCGATCCGTCGTCTCTGACTCAGGGACCCGGTCGATTCAATTTGGCGACGTCCTGTTTCACATGACCGAAGAGCCACGCTGGGGTGGGCTGGCCAAAGCCGCGCGTGGTTCGGGTGCGGTGCTAAAACAACTGTCGCAGGCAACGCCGCGCGAGCGCTTGCACATGGTGGTGCAAAAAGGGCGGCTGTTTCAGCAACAGCATCCAGATGTGCCGGTGCTGCTCGACAAGGGCCGCTACCTGGTGGTTGACCTGGATGCGCGAAAAGCCCGCAAATGGAGCCAAGGGCATCGCCCGTGTTTTGCCATTCGCCGGTTGCCGGACAACGCGGTTGCCTTCGATGCGCCGGCGCCGCGAGCCAGTCGCGGCGCGGTGCTGCCGTGGGTCCAGACTTTGGTCAATCGCATTACCCGCGCGACTTTCGAGGCAGACTTGAAACAGGTGGTCGCCCGCCCGACGCGTTTCTCCACCAGTTCGCACTATGTGGCGGCGGCGAAACTGGCGCGTACAAAGTTAAAGCAATTGGGTTTCCAGGCCCGGTTGCAAACCATCACGGTCAACGGCGGCGCCAGTTTCAACCTGATCGCCGACAAGGCGGGACAAGGCCCGGCCCCGCGTGGCGTGGTTATCGTCGCAGCCCATCTGGACTCGATCAACATTTCCGGCGGACCAGGTGCAAGCGCCCCTGGTGCCGATGACGACGGCAGTGGCTGCGCCGGTGTGTTGTCGATCGCCCACGCTTGCAAGGATCATCGGGCCATTGATGATCTGCGGCTGGTCCTGTTCGGCGGCGAGGAACAAGGCCTGCTCGGCAGTCAGCAGTACGTCGCGACCTTGTCCGCCGCCCAGCGCAAGCGCATTCGGGCGGTGGTGCAGATGGACATGATCGCGAGCTTGAATACCGCCCTGCCCACGGTGCTGCTCGAAGGGGCCACTAGGTCTCAATCGGTGATCGATGGCCTGGCCGACGCGGCCGCCACCTACGCGCAACTCAAGGTACAGACCTCGCTGCATGCCTTCAACAGCGACCACGTCTCATTCCTCGACGCCGGCATTCCGGCCGTGCTGACCATCGAAGGCACCGACGACGCCAACCAACACGTCCACACTGCCAACGACACGCTGGCGCACATCAATTTCGATCTCGCCCTGGCGGTGTTGCGGATGAACCTGGCGTTCGTCGCGCAAACCATCGGCAAGATGCCTTGAGGACGCCCATGACCAGGATTCACACCATAGGTATCGTTCGTCTGCACGGAATGCTGGAAGGCAAGGATGCGAGTGCGGTTTCGTTCTGGAACGGGCGCGTTTTGGTCGTTGCGGATGAACACACCAGCAAGGGCAACGTCGTACAGGCTTTTGAGCCCGATGGCGCGGACTATCGCGCGTCGGCGCTGGGGCTGACGGTTCTCGATCTGCCGGGCAGTGCGGTGGACGAGATGGACCTAGAAGGCATAGCGGTGGATGGGCAAACCGTTTTTGTGTTGGGTGCGCATTCCTTCCGGCGCAAGAAAACCGACGCTTCCAAGGCGTACACCAAGAACCGCGCGGCACTCATGGGCCGGGCCGAAGCCGAACCGGCGCGCGATGTCTTATTGCGCTTCGAGCTGGATGCAGCCGGCAAGGCGGGTGTAATTGCGCGCTCCAGCCTGCGTGGTTTCCTCGACGCCACGGAACCGTTCAAATCGTTTGGCGCCATCGCCAGCAAGGAAAACGGGATCGATGCCGAGGGTCTTGCGGTTCTGGATCAACGGCTGTATATCGGCTTTCGAGGCCCGGTATTACGCGGCAATTTCACGCCGATCCTGCGTTGCCGATTCGGCTCGCCGATTGGTGAACCCGAAGTGCTTTTTGTGAACCTTGGCGGGCGTGGCGTGCGGGATCTGGCACAAGTCCAGGGCGGACTGCTGATTCTCGCCGGACCAGTGGGTGACGGGCCGGGGTCTTACCAGCTTTACCTATGGGATGGACGCGACGCAGTCCCGGGCACCGGCGCTCCCACATCGGCCACCAGTACCGGGCTGCGCTTGATTGGCGACATTCCAATTCCGCCCGCCGCGTCGGGCGATCTTGAGGACTTGGCAAAACCGGAGGGCCTGGCTCTGATCGAGGAAACCAGCCAGCATTGGGAAATCCTGGTCGTTTTCGATGGCCTCACGGATGGCCACGCAACGCGCTTGCGCGTCGACAAAAACTAGCATGGCTGTATTCGATCGATAACGGTCAGTCACGCCATGGCGCGAATTCACGGTTTCCCGCCGATCGCGTGTGATGCGTCAAAGGTGCTCGTGCTGGGCACCATGCCGGGCGTGGCGTCGTGGCGTTTGCGGCAGTATTACGGCCATCCGCAAAATGCGTTCTGGAAGATAACAGGCGTTGTGCAGAACCGATTTAGCTATCTTGATATCATTGAATCATGTTGACTTCTAAATCCGCACCCCCAAAACAAGTGCTCTTGCGCCTGCCCGACGACCTGGCCACCAAACTCGCTCGTGCGGTGGCGCCGCGCAAACGCAATCAATTCTTGGTTGATTTGGTTCGGCGCGAACTGGAAAAGGAAGATCAGGCGCTGATCGCCGCCTGCGAGGCGCTGAACCGCATCGAAGCCGAAAGTCCGGCGATGCAGGCTGAAACCACCGAATGGCTGGAGGCTGATCTGACCGGATCGGTGGACGAATGGGACTCGGACTTCGATGCTGAAACCTTTTCTCGGGAAGCAGCCGAGGCTCGCGAAACTGCCCAGGCACAAGCGGCGTTGCCCGGCGAACCGCAGCCCAGGCACCGTCGCGCATGACGCCGGCGTACCAGCGTGGCGAGGTGTACTGGACGCAACTGGACCCGGTGCGCGGACACGAACAAGCCAAGACCCGCCCCTGCGCGATTCTTTCGGACACCCTTATCAACCAGCGCCGCGGCACTGTGGTGGTTGTACCGCTGACCACAACGCGAAAGCCGGCCCATCCGCCCATCCTGGTCGCAATACCCTCGATGGGTCTCAACTCAAAAGCACGCACTGAACACATCCGTTCGGTGGACAAATCGCGCCTGGGGCGGCTGCAGGGCATGCTGAGTGCACCGGACATGGAAGAGTTGGGACGCGCCATGGTCAAGGTACTGAAGCTGGGCTGAGGCCGTTACGGGTGAGTTGAGCTGGATTGACCGCCCAATCCAACTCGTCAAAGATACCGCCATTTCGGCCATTCCCTTGTACACCAGATCCTGGCGCTGCGCCGCCAAATGAATAACGATCAAATCTCTTCGTACAACGGCAACGTCAGGAACTCCTCGAATACATCCTTGGTACTCATCTCGGTAAAGATTTGCGCCGCCCGGTCGAACTTGCCTTCGAAACCTCCGGCCCTTATCTTCGCCAGCTCCTCGGGCACCAGTGCGCGTACCAGTTCCGCGCTGACCTTGCGGCCATCGTCCAGCACACCTTTGCTGGAGCGGATCCATTGCCATACCTGGGAGCGGCTGATCTCGGCGGTGGCTGCGTCCTCCATCAGGTTGTGGATCGGCACGCAGCCGTTGCCGGCCAGCCAGGCACCGAGGTAGTGAATGCCGACGTTGATGTTCATGCGCAAACCGGCTTCGGTGATCGGCGCCTCTGGCTTGAAGTTGAGCAGGTCGGCCGCGCTGACGTTGACGTCGGCGCGTTGTTTGCCGAACTGGTTCGGCTGGTCGCCCAGCACCGCGACAAACTCTTCCATTGCCGGCGCGACAAGGCCGGGGTGTGCGACCCAGGCGCCGTCGTAGCCGTCTTTGGCGGCGCGCGACTTGTCCGCGCGCACCGCATCAACCGCGCGCTGGTGCAATTCGGGGTTGTTTTTGACCGGAATCTGCGCATTCATGCCACCGATTGCCGGCGCGCCACGCTGGTGGCAGGTCTTCAGCAACAGCAGCGCGTAAGACTCCATGAACGGTACACGCATGGTGATCTGGCTGCGGTCGGCCAGGCAGAAATCCTTGTCGAGCTTGAACTTCTTGATGCAGGAAAATATGTAGTCCCAGCGGCCCGCGTTCAGGCCCGCGCTGTGCTCGCGCAACTCGTACAGGATCTCGTCCATCTCGAAGGCGGCCAGAATCACTTCGATCAGCACCGTGGCCTTGATCGTTCCCTGCGGCAGTTCGAGTTCGTTTTGCGTCATCACAAATACGTCGTTCCACAGGCGTGCTTCGAGATGGCTTTCCATCTTGGGCAGGTAAAAGTACGGGCCGGCGCCGCGCGCAATCAGCTCGCGCCCGTTGTGGAACATGAACAACGCGAAGTCGAAAATACCGCCGTGTACACGTTGTCCGTCCACCGTCACGTGTTTCTCGTCCAGATGCCAGCCGCGCGGGCGCACCTGCAAGGTGGCGATACGGTCGTTGAGCTTGTAAGTCTTGCCGTTTTGCTCCAGCGTGAGTGTGCGGCGGATCGCCTGGCCCAGGTTGATCTGGCCCTGGATCTGGTTGCTCCACACCGGCGAGTTGCTGTCCTCAAAGTCGGTCATGTAACTGTCGGCGCCGGAATTGAAGGCGTTGATGACCATCTTGGCATCAACCGGGCCGGTGATTTCCACCCGCCGGCAATGCAGCGCTTTTGGCACCGGCGCGATCCTCCAGTCGCCCTCGCGTATATGGCGTGTCCCGGCCAGGAAGTCGGGCCGCTCGCCCGCGTCGATGCGTTTGGCCCTTGCCAAACGCGCAGCGAGCAGTTCCTGGC
>JANNGR010000621.1:0-14732 GCA_031403955.1 Betaproteobacteria bacterium | reverse complement strand
GCCATGCGTCGTTGCAGCCCCTTGCCGCACTGCCAGTGCGGCTGCGGGTCTACGCCTAGCCTGGCGAAAAAATCCATCGGTTTCATTTCGTAATGCCTTTGATGAAACGGACTACTAGTCAGTTGAGGACAGAGCTTGCCCACTGCGTGTGGCTACGGTCTGTCCCGCAAGTTTTTAAGTTAGTTGAGGACAGAGCTTGCCCACTGCGTGTGGCTACGGTCTGTCCCGCAAGTTTTAGGAGCATCGACATGACCACCACTTACCTCTGGACCCCGCCGCCGGTGTACTCGCTGCCGGTGCGCGGCAAGGCCGAACGCCTGCCGATCAACCGCCTGTTCTTCGTCGGCCGCAACTACCACGCGCACGCCGTCGAAATGGGCAAGCCGGTCGACAAAGCCAGCGAGCGGCCCTTCTACTTCACCAAGGCGCCATCGACGCTGGTCGAGTCCGGCGCCACCGTGGCTTATCCACCCGAGACGAAGGACTACCACCATGAGATGGAGCTGGTGGTGGTAATCGGTGCACCGGGCTTTCGCGTCGACGAGAACCATGCCTCGGCGCTCGTCTACGGCTATGCCTGCGGCCTGGACATGACCCGCCGCGACCTGCAGCTGGCGGCGCGCGACAAGGGCCGGCCCTGGGATTTGGGTAAGGATGTCGAGCAGTCGTCGGTGGTGTCCGAGATCGTGCCGATGCCGGGTGTGGTGCTCGACCAGGGTGAGCTTGCAATGACGGTCAACGGCCAGCCGCGCCAGAAGTCCGACCTGAACATGTTGATCTGGAACATCCGCGAGCTGATCGCCGACCTGTCGAAGTTCTATCACCTGCAGCCCGGCGACCTGATCTTCACCGGCACGCCCGCGGGCGTGGGCGCAGTGGTTGCGGGCGACCGCATCGACGGCCACATCGCGGGCGTCGGCGAGATCAAGCTGCACGTCGGAGCCGCCGAGTGAGGCGATGACTACCCCGTATCGCGGCTGGGGGAACAACGCGCGTCAAATGGCAAGCCCAGCCGCCGGAAATTGCACCTAAGGAAAACCCATGCGTGCCCGCTTTCGCGATACTGAAATCTACTTCGACGTCGACGGCTCGGGACTTGTACCGGATGGGCCTCGCATGCGAGAAAAGCGCCCCGCCTTCATCATTCATGGCGGGCCGGGAGGCGATCACAGTGACTTCAAGGTTGGATTCAAGCCACTCGCGGACAAGTTACAGCTGATCTATTTCGATCACCGAGGACAAGGTCGCTCGGCCAGGGGAGATGCAAGGCTGTACAACCTGGAAGAGAACGTCGAGGACATGGAGGCCTTGCGGCTGCATCTTGGGCTTGGCCCGATCGTCAGCGTCGGCACCAGTTACGGCGGCATGGTTGCCATGGCACATGCTGCCCGTTATCCAGACGCGGTTTCTCACTTGATTCTGGTCGTCACGGCTGCCCACGCGGGCTTCAACGCGAGGGCGCGGCAGATAGTGGCCGAGCGCGGATCGCCAGAGCAGATATTCGTCTGTCACCAGCTTTGGGCTGGTCGCCTGGACACGGTGGAAAAGCTGCGCCACTATTACGAGGTGATGGGTCCGTTGTATTCACGCAAATACGATCCAGTCACAGCCAGGGTGGGCCGTGAGCGGGGAATATTGTCACCCGAGGCGCTCAACCAAGCGTTTGCTCCCGGCGGATTTCTTCAGACATTCGATTTGCGTCCTCAGCTTTCGTCCATCACCTCGCGCACGCTTATTCTGGCTGGACGCCACGACTGGATATGCCCCCCGGAATTTTCGGAAGAGATAAATCGATTGATTCCAAATTCCGAGCTGCTGATTTTCGAACACAGCAGCCATTCAATTCGCGTAGACGAAGCGGACAAGTTGTTGCAAACGATCGGCGAATTCGCGCTGCGTCAATAAGCCGAATCACAACGCCATCCGCGTGTAACCCATGCAGGCCGTTCCGTCCCTCGACCAGCCGGGCAGGGAGGGCTGGGCCGGGGAGGGCTGGGAAGGCTGGGGAAGGCTGGGGAAGGCTGGGCTGGGCTGGGCCTGGGCTGGGCCTTGCCAAACACCTCAATGTGTGCTGGAATTCCAAGCGCAACCGTCTCAATGCATCATTTCTGGAGAATTGCCATGCACAAACTTCTCACCGTGACCGCGATCGGCCTTGCACTTTCTTTTGGTGCTGCGCAGGCCCAGACACAGAAGATCGCGCCCGTCCAGGACAAGACTGCCATCATGTTTGCATGTGAAAAGGCAGTTGGCAGCAGGAAAGGCGACGAGCGCAAATCATTCCTCGTTAGCTGCTTGGCTGCCAGGAGCGAGCCCCAGCAAGGCAAGGTGACAACCGCTTCATCGCCATCGTCTTCGTGCCACGACGGCAGGGCGGAGGATCTCTAACCAAGTCTCATCACCAGGCTCCTGTTTCGCCTTCGAATCAGGACCGATTTCCTGACCTGCCTCGCGATGCCGGCTGCACTGGCCGGCCTTCCCATGCGATCGCGGGCATGCGTCAAAATTGCTGCACCGAAAGCGCCGGGCAGCCCATGCGCGATATTCGCGACCGACGGGAGGAACGACGCTTCCTTAAATCACCTCGTCGGCCCGCAAGAGTAAAGAGCGTGGAATTGGCAAACCGAGCGGCCGCATTCCGGGTCAAGGCACGCACACCGGCGCGCCGCTGGGGCCGGCCGGACGAACTCGCCGGTACCGCGACTTACCTTGCTTCGTCCGCGTCGGATTATGTGAACGGTCACATCATTTACGTCGACGGCGGCATGCTCGCCGTGTTGTGAGCGCATGCGTGGACCATCGTGGAAGAAAGGCGTTTTGCCAGAAGCTCCCGAGCGCAATAAATCTACGCCACCTTCTCGTACCGCGATCCGGCCCGCGCGTTTGCAGTGGCGGCGGATCGCTCGCAAGTCATGAAGGTGGTGTTGAACTTTGACTGAAGGCTACCATTACACAACATGCGCATCTACCCCGGCAACTATCTCGACTCGGACCGTGACTTCATCGCCGCGTCCGGGCCCGCGCGTCGTGTCATGTCGGTGCGTAAACGTCTTGATCCGTACCGCGGCGTCCGACGATGAAGGCCGTCCTCACCACCGGCAATGGTGGCTACGATAAGCTGGTGTATCGGGACCTTCCGGTACCGGTTGCAGGGCCGGGTGAGACCTTGTTACAGGTGCTCGCCGCCGGCGTAAACAACACCGATATCAACACGCGCCTGGGTTGGTATTCGGATTCCTTCACAGCCGACGGCCCCAGCGCTGCGCCTGCGCAGGAGGCGCGCGGCGAGGCAAAAGCCGTCGGCGGCTGGAATGCGCCGACGCCTTTTCCGTTCATACAGGGCGCCGATTGTTGCGCCCGGGTGGTCGATGTCGGCGCTGGCGGCGACCGTAGTCTGATCGGCACCCGCGTACTGGTCCGTCCCTGCATGCGAGCGCACGGATTCGAGTCCATGGACACCTTATGGATGGGCTCGGATTTCGACGGCGCGTTTGCGCAGTTCGTCAAAGTGCCTGCCGCCGAGGTTTTTGCGGTGCGCTGCGACTGGAGCGACGTGGAGCTGGGCTCGATGCCCTGCGCCTATGGGACCGCCGAGAACATGCTGCATCGCGCCGGGCTGGGCGGCGGCGAGCATGTGCTGGTATGTGGTGCATCGGGTGGTGTGGGGTCGGCGGTGGTGCAACTGGCCAAACGGCGTGGTGCCCGGGTGAGCGCCATCGCAGCCAAGGCCAAGATGGAGCAGGTGCGCGCCATCGGCGCCGACCAGGTGATTGACCGCGACGACGATGTCATCGCGCGCTTGGGCAGGGATGTGGTCGACCTGGTGGTCGACAACGTCGCGGGACCAGGTTTCGGCGCCCTGCTGAAGGTGCTGCGCCGCGGTGGCCGGACCGTATCTTCGGGCGCCATTGCAGGGCCGCTCGTGACGCTGGATATGCGCAGCCTTTATCTGAGGGACATCAGCCTGATCGGTTGCACGGCCTGGGATGAAGCGGTATTTCCCAATCTCATCACCTACATTGAGCGTGGCGAGATTCGTCCACTGGTTGCCAAGACCTTCGCGCTGGAACACATCGCGCAGGCGCAGGCCGAGTTCATCGAGAAGCGCCACGTAGGTAACTTGGTGTTGATTCCGCCGCCGATTGCACCGGCATGAACGATCGTGGTGCATACCCTGGCGACGCTTGGAACCGATGCTACCGGCCTGATTTGCAACCGTGCGCGGCCAGCCGGCTTATTGCGTGCCGAAAATCCGGTCCCCCGCGTCGCCCAGGCCGGGCAAGATGTAGCCGTGGTCGTTTAGCTGGCGGTCCACCGCCGCCGTGTAGATCGGCACATCCGGATGGGCTTTTTGCATCGTTGCCAGGCCCTCGGGGCAGGTCAGCAGGCACAAGAATTTGATCGATTTCGGATTCAGCGCCTTGACCCGGTCGACCGCCGCAACGGCCGAATTGCCGGTTGCCAGCATCGGGTCCACCACCACCACATCGCGCTCATGCATGTCGTGCGGCATCTTGAAGTAGTACTCGATCGCCTGTAGTGTCTTCGGGTCCCGGTACAGACCGATGTGCCCCACTCGCGCGCCGGGCACGACCGTCAGCATGCCGTCCAGAATGCCGGTGCCCGCGCGCAAGATCGAGACCAGCACCAGCTTCTTGCCGTCAATCATTTTGCCGGTCATTTTTTCCAGCGGCGTCTCTATTTCGACGTCTTGCGTGGGCATGTCGCGCGTGACTTCATAGGCCATCAACATGCTGAGTTCGTTCAGTAGTTGGCGAAAGCTATAGGTGCTGGCCTCCCTCCTGCGCATCAAAGTCAACTTGTGTTGTACCAGCGGGTGGTTGACCAGGTGCAGGTTGGGGCTTGACGCGTTGTTGGTCATGGTGGTGGTCCTCAATCGTGGGTAGTTCGTGCTGCGTCACTGGTCAACTTAACGCTTGCCACCAAATATGCCACCCAGAACGCCGCGGATTATCTGCCTTCCGACCTCGCGGCCAATGGCGCTGGCGGCACTCTTGAACATCTGCTCGCCGGCGCTGGCGCGGGTGCGGCGCGCGCCGCCGCCGAGCAGGTTGCCGAGCGAGTCAAAAATGCTGCCGCCGGAGTCTGCCGCGGCGGCCGGGGCGCCGGCTTCGGCGCCTTTGGTCGCGGAATCGGTCTGCACGGTCTTGGACATCGCGTCGGTCTTTTCCCTGGCGGTGGCCGGATCGGCCATGCGGGACTGGGTTCGACCCTTGATGGCTTCAAAGGCCGATTCCCGGTCGACGACTTTTTCGTAAACACCCGCGACGATCGACTCGGCGATCAGCTTGCCGCGCTGGGCGGCCGAGATCGGACCAATCTGGCTCGCCGGTGGCAACACGTATACGCGCTCGGTCACGCTCGGGCGTCCCTTCTCGTCCAAAAAACTGACCAGCGCTTCGCCCACGGCCAGTTCGGTAATGGCGGTTTCAATGTTCAGCTTGGGGTTTTGCCGCATGGTTTCAGCCGCCGACTTCACGGCTTTTTGGTCTCTAGGGGTAAAAGCACGCAAGGCGTGTTGCACCCGGTTGCCCAATTGGGCCAGCACCGAGTCCGGAATATCGAGCGGATTCTGCGTCACGAAAAATACGCCCACGCCTTTGCTGCGTACCAGTCGCACGACCAGCTCAATGCGCTCGATCAAGGCCTTGGGCGCGTCGGTGAACAACAGGTGCGCTTCGTCGAAAAAGAACACCAGCTTGGGCTTGTCCAGGTCGCCCACTTCCGGCAGCGCCTCGAACAACTCGCTTAGCAGCCACAGCAGAAAAGTGGCGTACAGGCGTGGCGAATTCATCAGCCGATCAGCCGCCAGCACATTGATAACGCCTCGACCGGCCGAGTCGGTCTGCATGAAGTCGTCAATGTTGAGCATCGGCTCGCCGAAGAACCGGTCGCCGCCCTGGGTCTCGATTTGCATCAGGCCGCGTTGGATCGCGCCAATGCTGGCGGCACTGATATTGCCGTATTCGGTCGTGAATTCCGACGCGTTGTCGCCAACCTGCTGGCACATGGCGCGCAGGTCCTTCATGTCCAGCAGCAGCAGACCCTGATCGTCGGCAATCTTGAAAACCAGTTGCAGTACGCCGGCCTGGGTTTCGTTCAGGTTTAGCATGCGGCCCAGCAACAGCGGCCCTAGGTCGCTGACGGTGGCGCGTACCGGATGGCCTTGTTCGCCAAACACATCCCACAGCGTGACCGGAAAGGCGCTGAACTCCGGCGTGTCGAGTGAGCGCTCCTTAATCACCTTGGCCAGCTTCTCGCCCAGGGCGCCGGTTTGCGAGATGCCGGTCAGGTCGCCTTTGACGTCGGCCATGAACACCGGTACACCGATGCGCGAAAAGGCCTCGGCCATGGTCTGCAGCGTGATGGTTTTGCCGGTTCCGGTGGCCCCGGTGATCAGGCCGTGGCGGTTTGACTTGTCGGGCCGCAGGCAGCACTGGATGTCGTCGCGCCGGGCAATCAGGAATGGATCGATCATGGAAATCCTAAAAGTACAATCTGGGCCGTAGCGTAACGAATTTTTGAAGGACTTCGCGTGGCAGGACACAGCAAATGGGCCAATATTCAGCACCGCAAGGGCCGGCAGGATGAAAAAAGAGGCAAAGTGTGGACCCGCGTGATACGTGAAATCATGGTCGCGGCGCGCGCCGGCGGTGGCGATTTGGCTATCAATCCGCGCCTGCGTCTGGCGGTCGAAAAGGCCAAGGCGGCCAATATGCCTGCCGACACCATCAAGCGCAACATCGACAAGGCAAGCGGCAACCTGGAAGGCGTGAATTACGAAGAGATTCGTTACGAAGGTTATGGAATTGGCGGCGCGGCGATCATTGTCGACACCATGACCGACAACCGGGTGCGTACCGTGGCTGAGGTTCGCCACGCGTTCAGCAAGTACGGTGGCAACATGGGAACCGAAGGCTCGGTGGCGTTCCAGTTCAAACATTGCGGGCAACTTGTCTTCGCGCCCGGCACCAGCGAGGACCAATTGATGGAAGTCGCGCTCGAGGCCGGTGCCGACGACGTGGTGGTGGACGACGACGGCGCGATCGAGGTGTTGACCGCGCCGGGCGACTTCGAGCCGGTGCGCCAGGCGCTCGATGCGGCCGGCCTGAAGGCCGAACTGGCGGAAGTCACGATGCGCTCCGCAAGCCCGGTGGAACTCGGCGCGAACGACGTACCGAGGATGCAAAAACTGTTGGACGTGCTGGAAGACCTTGACGATGTGCAAGCGGTCTACCACAACGCAGCGATATGAAGGTATTGGTGGTTGGAGGGGGAGCGCGCGAGCATGCGCTGGCCTGGAAGCTGGCACAGTCGCCTAAGGTCGATGCTGTTTTTGTGGCGCCCGGCAATGCCGGCACGGCGCGTGCGGGGCACATCCAGAATATCGATATCGTGGACCAGCAGGAGTTGCGCGCCTGGGCATTGCAGGAAAAAATCGGGTTGACCGTGGTTGGGCCCGAGGGTCCGCTTGCGACGGGCATTGTGGACGAATTTCGCGCCCACGGCTTGCGTGTCTTTGGGCCGACGCGCGCGGCCGCCCAGTTGGAGAGCTCCAAGGTATTCTCGAAAGCGTTCATGCTGCGCCACGGCATTCCTACCGCGGCGCATGCCATCTTTTCTGACGCGCCGGCAGCGCATGCGTACGTGAATGCCAAAGGGGCCCCGATTGTGATCAAGGCTGACGGTCTGGCAGCCGGCAAGGGAGTGGTGGTGGCCACAACGCTGGATCAGGCGCATGCCGCGGTGGACCAGATGTTGCCCGCAAGCGCCGGCGTGGAGCATGGCGCGCAGGCAGGCCCCAAGGTCGTGATTGAAGAGTTCTTGCAGGGCGAAGAGGCCAGCTTTATCGTGGTCTGTGACGGCAAGAACGCACTGGCACTGGCCGCCAGCCAGGACCACAAACGCCTGCTGAATGGAGACCTTGGCCCCAACACCGGCGGCATGGGCGCGTATTCGCCCGCGCCGATGGTTACGCCCGCGGTCCATGCGCGGGCGATGCGTGAAATCATATTGCCGACACTGCGTGGTATGGAAAAGGAGGGCATCGAGTACACCGGATTCCTGTACGCGGGGTTGATGATTGACCGGCAAGGGCGCGTCAAGACGCTTGAGTTCAATTGCCGCCTTGGAGACCCCGAGACCCAACCGATTCTGATGCGGCTGAAGACGGATTTGTTCGAAGTGTTATGGGCGGCGACCGAAACCGGAACGAACCGGCGGCTGGGCAAAACCGAGCTGCAATGGGACCGGCGCATCGCCTTGGCGGTAGTGTTGGCTGCGCATGGTTACCCGTTGCAGCCGCGTATTGGCGCTCCGATCCAGGGCATACCTCCGGAGGCGGCGGACGCAGCGGTGTTTCACGCCGCCACGCTGCGCACCGGCGAGGTCGTTACCGCGTCTGGCGGGCGGGTGTTGTGTGTCACGGCATTAGCGGACAACATGAAGCAAGCCCAGCAACGGGCTTATGACATCGTGCGGGCAATTCATTTCGACGGCATGCAATACCGCAGCGATATCGGCCACCGGGCGCTAGCGCACTGACGGCTGCCAAGGCAATCGACATCAAACCAGTTATGCAGACCAGTTCCGTTGCGGCCAGCCAACCCCGAGGCGTGGCGGTGCGGTACTACCTGCTGGACCTGCAACAACGCATCAGCGCGGCGATTGCGGCTGTCGATGGCGCGGAATTCCTGCACGATGCGTGGGAAAAGGCGCCTGGCGACGACTTGCAGGGCAACGGCATCACCCGGATGCTGGAGGGCGGGGCGGTATTCGAGCGCGCCGGTTGCGGCTTTTCCCACGTGCACGGTCCCAAGCTGCCGCCTTCCGCGACGCAACACCGGCCCGATCTCACCGGCGCGCCGTTCGAGGCCATGGGGGTGTCGCTGGTGTTTCATCCGCTCAATCCGTTTGTGCCGACGGTACACATGAACGTGCGCATGCTGGCCGCTAGCGGCAGCAGCGGACCGGAAGTCTGCTGGTTTGGAGGCGGCATGGACTTGACGCCTTATTACGGCTTCGAGGCCGACGCGGTGCATTTCCACGCCAGTTGCAAGGCGGCGCTGGAACCGTTTGGAACTGGCTTGTACCCGCGTTTCAAGACCTGGTGCGACGATTACTTCTGTCTCAAGCACCGGTCTGAGCAACGCGGCATTGGAGGCATATTTTTCGATGACTTCTCCGAGTTGGGCTTCGACGATGGTTTTGCCTTGTTGCGCTCGGTCGGTGACGCGTTCCTGGGCGCTTACCTGCCGATCGTCGAGCGCCGGCGCAGCCTGCCGTACGGGCAGCGCGAGCGTGAATTTCAGCTCTACCGGCGTGGCCGTTATGTCGAGTTCAACCTGGTATGGGACCGCGGCACCCATTTCGGCCTGCAGTCCGGTGGGCGCACCGAATCGATCCTGATGTCCATGCCGCCATTGGCAAGTTGGGCCTATCAGCAGCTGCCGACTGCCGGCTCGCCTGAAGCTGATTTGTACCGCAAGTTCCTGGTTCGCCGGGACTGGGTATGAGTCCGGACTTGGCCTCGCCGTTGCGCCTGGGCGTGTTCGGCGGGGCGTTTGACCCGCCGCACGCGGCGCATCACTTGCTGGTGCAGTCCGCGCTGGACCAATTGCAACTCGATGCATTGTGGTTGTTCCCCACCGGGCATGCCTGGCACAAGCCACGCGATTTGTCCCCCGCACCACACCGCATCGCGATGGCTGAACTGGCGTTTGCCAATATGCCCAAGGTTCGGGTCGATCCACGCGAGACGGTGCGTGGCGGCCCAAGTTACACCGTTGATACGCTGCGTGAGTTGCATGCCGAGTTGCCGCGGGCGGCTCTTTTTCTGCTGATCGGGCAAGACCAGGCGCGGGCGCTGCAAAGCTGGCACGCATGGGACGCGGTAGTTCAGCTTGCTATTATTTGCGTAGCACAACGTAATGATTGCGCAGGCGTTGCGGACCGTTTCGTTGCGCCTCACGGGCTGGAACAGCGTTTTTTGCAGTTGCATTTCCCGGTTTCACAAGTCAGCGCCACCGACATTCGGGCTCGCGTCGCGGCCGGCCAAGTTGTCGTCCCGCTGGTTTGTGAAGCCGTTGCGCGTTATATTGCTAACCATCACCTCTACCAATCCGCCTGATGATTACTGAAGCCGCTGCTAAAAGAGACACCCAGAAACTCCAGCGAGCCATCGTTGATGGGCTTGAAGACGTGAAAGCCCAGGACATTCAGGTTTTTGACACCGAGCACCTGTCGCCCTTGTTCGAGCGCGTTATTGTTGCCTCGGGCACGTCGAACCGGCAGACCAAGGCGCTGGCGGCCAGTGTGCGCGACGCGGTCCGGGAGGCCGGTTTTCCCAAGCCCAGGATTGAGGGTGAGGCGAATGGTGAATGGATAATCGTCGATTGCGCGCAGGCGGTGGTGCATATCATGCAGCCCGGCATTCGTACCTATTACCACCTGGAAGAGTTGTGGGGTGAAAAGCCGGTGCGGCTGAAGTTTGGTGCCACCAGGCCGGTCGCCAAGACCACGGCAAAGGTCGCTCCGGTAAAGGCCGCTCCGGCCAAGAAGGGCGCTGCCAAAACCGTGCGTCGGACCGCGGCGCCAGCGGCTGCGAGGGCCGTGCCAGCCAAGACCCGAAAACCGGCCGCGCGTGTGGTCGCCAAGTCACCGGCCAGGAAAGCCCCGGCGCGCAAAGCCTGACGGCGTTGTCGTGAAGCTGGTGGTTGTTGCCGTTGGCCAGCGAATGCCGCTCTGGGCCCAAGCGGCGTGGGACGAATACGCGAAGCGTTTTCCGCCCGAATTGCGGCTCGAACTCAGGGCCGTCAAGACCGAAGCGCGCGCCTCCAAGACGCTGGCGACGCTGCTGGCGGCCGAAGGTGAGCGCATCCGTGCGGCGATCACCCCTGGCAGCCGGATTGTGGTGCTCGACGAACGCGGCAGCGCGCTCACCACCATGACACTGGCGCAGCGCTTGGCGCTTTGGCAGTTGGGCGGCGACGACGTGGCCTTGGTGATCGGCGGGCCCGATGGGCTTGATCCAGGCCTGAAACAGGCGGCGCATGAGCGGATCCGGCTGTCTGATCTGACTTTGCCGCATGCCTTGGCGCGCGTGCTGCTGGTGGAGCAGTTGTACCGCGCCTGGTCAGTCAACGCCAACCATCCCTACCACCGTGAATGATTTTGTCTACCTGGCTTCGCAAAGCCCGCGTCGCGGTCAGTTGCTGGATCAATTGGGCTTGCGCCATGACTTGTTGTTGCCCGATGCCGATGAAGATGCCGAGGCATTGGAGGCGGTCCACCCTGGCGAGACGCCGGCCGCTTACGTGGCGCGTGTCACGGGACTCAAACTCGACGCCGCGCTGCAACGGTTGCTGCGTCGAGGCTTGCGCGCGGCGCCGGTTGTCTGTGCCGACACCAGCGTGGCGATCGGGCGGCGCATCCTCGGCAAGCCGGTCCATGCGGCGCAGGCGCGCCGCATGTTGCGGGACCTGTCGGGCCGAACCCATCGCGTGCTGACGGCGGTGGCGGTTGGCACGGCCGCCACGCGCCAGCAGATACTGAGTGTGTCGCGGGTGACATTTGCGGAACTGAGCCAAACCGACATCCGTATTTACGTGGCATCCGGCGAACCCCTTGGCAAGGCCGGCGCTTATGCGGTGCAGGGCCGGGCGGCGGCGTTCATCTCGCACATCGGCGGCAGCTACTCTGGCATCATGGGGCTCCCCCTGTTCGAGACGGCACGTCTACTGCGTGGTTTTGGCATCAGGTTGCGATAACCAGTTGGTGAGACAAGCTCCATGCAAGAAGACATTTTGATCAACTGGTCGCCCCAGGAGACGCGGGTTGCGATTGTTGAAAACGGCGCATTGCAGGAATTGCATGTCGAACGCTCGCTCGAGCGCGGGCTGGTTAGCAACGTGTATCTCGGCAAGGTGGCGCGGGTGCTGCCGGGCATGCAGTCGGCGTTTGTCGACATTGGCCTGGAGCGCGCGGCGTTCCTGCATGTGGCCGATGTCTGGAATCGTCAGCCCGATGGCGAGCCCCCGGGACTGGCGCGCGTCGCGCAAGCGCAGATTCCGATCGAAAAGCAGGTTTTCGAGGGCCAGTCGCTGACGGTACAGGTGATCAAGGATCCGATTGGCAGCAAGGGCGCGCGGTTGTCGACACAAATCAGCATTGCCGGGCGATTGCTGGTGTTTCTTCCGCAGGACGATCATGTGGGCGTGTCGCAGAAAATCACCGCCAACCAGCGCGATGAATTGCGTACCCGGCTGCAGTTACTGACGCGAGAAGAAGGCGGCGGCTTTATTTTGCGCACCAACGGCGAAGACGCGACCGATGCCGAGTTGTCCGAGGACATCGCGTACCTGCGCAAGGCCTGGGCGCGCATCCAGAACGCGTCGATGCGCTTGCCGGCGCTGTCCTTGTTGCACCAGGATCTCGGTCTGTTGCAGCGGGTTTTGCGCGACCTGACCGGAGACGCGACGCAGTCGATCAAGGTCGACTCGCGTGAGCAATTCGAAAACCTGCAGGCATTCGGGCGCGAGTTCATGCCCTCGGCCACCGACAAGCTGCAGCATTACAAAGGAGAACGACCGATCTTCGACCTGTATGGCATTGATGAGGAGATAGCCAAAGCGCTCGGGCGGCGGGTTGAACTCAAGTCGGGGGGTTACCTGATCGTCGACCAGACCGAGGCGCTGACGACGGTGGATGTGAACACCGGCGGTTATGTTGGCGCGCGCAACTTCGACGACACGATATTCAAGACCAATCTGGAAGCGGCACAGGCGATGGCGCGGCAACTGCGCTTGCGCAACCTGGGCGGAATCATCATTGTCGATTTCATCGACATGGTGCGCGAGGACCACCGTGACGCGGTACTGGCGGAGTTTCGCAAACAGCTAGCGCGCGACCGCGTCAAGACCACGGCCGGTGGTTTCTCGCAACTCGGCCTGGTCGAGATGACGCGCAAACGCACCCGCGAGTCGCTGGCCCATATGTTGTGCGAACCCTGCGCGGCCTGCCAGGGCAAGGGCAACGTCAAGACCGCACGCAGCGTGGCTTATGACATTCTGCGCGAGATCCTGCGCGAAGCGCGCCAGTTCAACCCCCGCGAGTTTCGCGTCGTGGCTTCGCCCAAGGTGATCGAATTGTTCCTGGATGAAGAAAGCCAGCACCTTGCTGGATTGAGTGAGTTCATCGGCAAGTCGGTTTCGCTGCAAAGTGAAGCGGCAATGGGGCAGGAGCAATACGACATCATCCTGCTGTGAGGGTTCATGCCGTCTCACGGCAGCTTACTTGCCACCCGCGAACCCGCATGAATCCGCGGTTGCGATAACATATTGGTGTCAAGGCACCAATATGAGGCTGGCATGAGTCGTCTGACCATCACCCTGTCGGAAACGCGCTACCGAGCGCTCAAGGAAGCGTCCGCGCAGCGCGACAAGACCATCGGGCAACTAATCGACGAGAGTCTGGACTTCTACGGCATCAAGTCGCGGCAGGATGCGCGCGACCTCGTGCGCCGCGCGCGAACACACAGCAAGCTGACCGAAGTGCAAGCGCTGGCCGTGGCGCAGGAACAGGTTCGAGCGGTGCGCCGCAAACCGTGACTCGACCGGCCGTCATCGTCGACACCAACGTGGTCGTGGCCGGTCTGCTGACCGCGCACGAAGCGTCGCCGGTTGCCCGCATCCTGGACGGCATGCTGGCCGCTGCGTTTCCCTTTGTCGTGTCCGAAGCCCTGCTGGCTGAATATCGCACGGTGCTCGTGCGGCCGAAGCTGCGCAAACTCCATCGGTTGACCGTTGCGGAGGTGGACGTCATCCTGACCGACCTTGCCCAACACGCGATCGTGCTGGCGCCCGTCGCTGCCCCGCCTGCTCCCGATCCAGGCGACCAGTTGTTGTGGGGGCTGCTCGCAGCGAGGGCAGACCTGCTGCTTGTCACTGGCGACAAGCTGCTGCTCCGGGATTCGGGCATGCATGGGCGAGTGATTACGCCGCAAGCGTTCGTGGCAGGCAAATGACGTGAGCCGCTGACGCATGCACTACAGCCCGTACCAGCTCGCGTACTTTGCGCACCAGCTCACGCTCAGGGCGGCCACCGATTCGATGGACGGAATAGCCGGCGCGCTGCTGGACGCGCAGGTGGATCTAAACCCGCACCAGATCGACGCGGCGCTGTTCGCCGCTAGCAATCCACTCTCCAAAGGCGTGATCCTTGCCGACGAGGTTGGCCTGGGCAAGACCATCGAAGCCGGCCTTCTGATCGCCCAGCGCTGGGCCGAGCGCAAGCGTCACATCCTCGTCATCGTGCCGGCCAATCTGCGCAAACAGTGGCATCAGGAGCTGGCAGACAAATTCGGCCTGTCCGCCACGATCCTTGAAGCCAAGTCGTTCCGGCAGGCCATCAAGGACGGAGTGGCGAATCCTTTCGACGCCGCATCGACCATGGGCGCGCGTTCGGACAGAATCGTCATTTGCTCCTACCAGTTTGCCGCCGGCAAGGCGGATGCAGTCAAGAGCGTGCCGTGGGACCTGGTGGTTGTGGATGAAGCGCATCGCCTGCGCAACGTTTACAAGCCCGACAACAAGACAGCCCGCACGCTGCAGGGCGCGTTGTCGCACGCTCGCAAGGTCTTGCTTACCGCTACGCCGCTGCAGAACTCGCTGCTGGATGCTGCGTTTTTACGACTTCGCGGACAAGAATGTGCA
>JANNGR010000620.1:0-1827 GCA_031403955.1 Betaproteobacteria bacterium | reverse complement strand
CGGGAAGCCGGCCAGCCCGGCCAGCGCGATGTGGATGAACGCGAACTGGCGCGTGCGGCCCGCCGGCACGATAAAGCGGCGGAACGCGGCGAAATTGTTGGCACCGGCGTCGCCGGCCGACACGGTGGTAGTGGTGCATTGATGGGCCACCAGTTCGTCGGCCGGGATGCCGATCGCCGAGCCGAACGGGTAGGTGTGCGCATGCAGGTCGATCAGGCCCGGCGTTACCAGCTTGCCGCCGGCGTCCATCACGCGCTGCGCGCGCTCGGGCGCGATAGAGGTTTCGATCGCTTCGATCAGGCCATAGCGCATGCCGATGTCGCGCAGGCCCGAAAGGTTCTGGCTCGGGTCCAGCACGTTGGCATTGCGCAGCAGCAGGTCGAACTTGTCGCCCGGCGCCATGGCGGCGCGCGCTGCGCCGGGAAGCGCTGCCATCGCGGCAAGCGCGCCGCCGGTTAGAAGCATGTCTCGACGGGTCGGCAGGTTCATTTCGATCTCGCGATGGGAGTGGCGGAAGCGCGGATTCCAGCATGCGGCGCGGCGGGGCGCAATCGGGACGGGCCTGTGCGACCGAATGAAACGGGCACGGCGCTTGCCGGCCTTGGATCACCTGCTTACGCGCGCGTACCGGTGAACCCGAGACGCTCCAGTGTGCGGACGATCTCTGCCCCCGATATGCGGGGGAGCTTAAGCATGCACCGGCTCGGGAATCGTGAACATCGTCACCAACGGGTGCCCCATTGCGGGCAACGAAAACTCCGACAGGTAAAGGGCTGTTGCTTCGCGAAGGTTGGCTACCGCCTCTTCGACAGTTTCGCCTTGGGTCGTGGTGCCGGTCTCCGGATTCAGGGCGACGAAACCGCCTTCTTCGGCGTGCGTGAGAACGGCTGTTAGCTGCATTGATTGGCTCCACAGTAGAACTTGCGCGATTGTCACTCGAACCAACTCGTGGCGCCCAACGCTGGATGCCCTTCAATACCGCCCCGACAACAGCGACCCAAACCCCGGCGCCGCCGTCTTCAACCCCAGCTTCTTGAGCATCATGTACGTCGTCGACACCGACGACGACACCACCGGCAGCCCGGTGCGGTCCTCGATCGGCTGGACCGAGGCCAGCGACGGCATCTGCACGCAGGCCGAGGCCACGATCGCGTCCACGCCCTTGATATTGAGCCGCTTGGTGATCTCGATCGGCGCGCGCGGGTCTTGCCGCCCGACGTCCAGGTTGTCGGGGATCTCGAGCGAAATGCTGTCCACCACCTCGATTCCCTCGTTCTCGATGTACTCGATCACCAGTTGGGTCAGCGGCTTCATGTAGGGCGCCAGGATCGATACGCGCTTGGCGCCCAGCGCCTTGATGCCGTCGACCAGCGCACCGGCGCTGGTGACCACCGGCGCCGGCCCGCCGGCTTCCACCGTGCGGCCGTGCAGGCGCTCTTCGGACACGCGGTGGTAGCCCTTGCCCATGCTCATGATCGCGACCAGGCAGACGTAACCCAGCACGTCGACGCGGGCGTCGGCCAGCTCGAGCGCGCAGCGGTCGGAGTCGCGGTCCATCGCCGCCAGTTCTTCCTTGGTGACCTTCTGCATGCGCATGCGGCTTGAATGAAAGGTGAAGCGCTCGGTGTCGATCACTGCCTCGCGGGCGCGCAGCATCGCCGGGATCTCGGTCTCCATCGTGGTGTTGGAGCTCGGCACGATCTGGCCGATGCGGAAGTTCTTGAGGCTCATGGTCAGTCTGCCTTGATGTTGCGAGCTTTGATGACCTTGCCCCAATATTCCGTGTCTTTTTTGACCAGCGCGGCCAGCGCGTCCGGGCCCAAATAG
>JANNGR010000619.1:0-1934 GCA_031403955.1 Betaproteobacteria bacterium | reverse complement strand
GGTCAGCCGCGTGGGCGACGAGATCTACCTGGAACTCGGCGCGGCCTGGAACGCTGCTTCAGAATCCGAGCGCCGCAGCGAACTGGAAGCCATCGCCGGTCACGCAGTCGCCCTTGGGATCAAACATGTGATGCTGTCGAGCCACTCCGTCGCAGTCGCGGAGATTCACGACCATGAGATCTGTTCGGAAGCCAAGTGTCTTTCGAAAGTTCAGGAGACCGTCACGGTTGGCGGGCCGCATTGACCGAACGGCCTGTGGGGGAACGCGCATGAGGAGATCCGACTCAGGCTTCACGCTGGTCGAATTGATGATTGTGGTGGCGTGCATCGGTATCTTGGCCTCGATCGCTATACCGGCGTTCGAGAAAAACGTGCGTCGCGCGCGGACCAGCGAGGCGATAGCGCACCTGAATCGGCTCTGGACCGGGGCGGTGTCGTACTACGAGTCTGACCACGCCGATTCTGCAGGCGTCGTCGTCGACAGACAGTTCCCCACGATGGCCTCACCCCAGGAGTGCATCACACCCATTGAGCCGGATTGCTGCAACCCCCCTTCGGGGCGCTGTCCGGGCAACGCCATGACCTACCAGACTCGACCGTTCGTCGAACTGGGGTTCAATATCCCCTCGCCCCACTACTACCGCGCCACCTTCAACCCGGTAACGCCGCCGCCGACGGTCTGCGACCAGAAAAAGTATCTGGGCGTCGGCGTGATAGGCGACGTGGACTGCGACGGAGTGGCCTCGGTTTTTCGGCGCCATGGGTTTGTCAATTCCGCAGGCGACGTTCAGTCCTACGGGGGGCTCAGGGAGATCAGCCCTCTTGAGTGAGGGTGCCGGGTCCTGATCTGGCTCAGCCCCGGTAGCGGACCCGAGCCGACCTTGGGACCGCAAACAGGTCGGATCGAGTCCCACCAGCAACCCGGCGACGAGGGGCCCTGGATCGGCGGATCGGCGTCACGAAGTCGCAATCCAGATGTGGTGGCGCGTTCCCTTGCCGGCACGGTGTGGGTGCACCTGGTGTTCGTGTACTTTGAAGCTGGCCTGCTGTAGGTGACTTGCGAACGTCGGGGCCGGGCTGGCAGACCAGACTGCCAGCACGCCGCGCGGGCGCAGCGCCTTGCGTGTGGCGCGTAGTCCTGCGGGGCTGTACAGCCAGGCGTTCTTGCGTCGAACCAGCGCCTCGGGCCCGTTGTCGACGTCCATCAAGATGGCGTCGAAGCCCCCCGACTCGCGCCGGAGCAAGTCGCCCACATCCCCGACGTACACACTGCAACGCGGATCGGTCAGCGGATACCCGGCGGCCTTGCCAACGAGGGTGCGATTCCAGTTCACCACCTCCGGTACCAGCTCTGCCACCACCACCTCGGCGTCAGGACCGACCGCCTTCAAGGCTGCCGCCAACGTGAATCCCATGCCGAGTCCCCCGATCAGCAAGCGCGGGTTCTTGTTGTCACCGAGCCGGTCACAGGCCAGTTCTGCAAGCGCCTTCTCGGATCCGTTCATGCGGTTGTTCATCAGATCCCCCTGGCCGGGAATCGTGATCGAAAAGAGGTCCCGGGCCTGGTACAGCCGCAACTCCTTGTTGGTGTCAGGAATCACGGCGGTGGCGATGAGGACGCGGGGAATCATCAGGGGTTCACCGATCGGCGACGCGACAGACGACGATGGGTACGCGCACTTCGAGGCGCGTGCGCCGGCGAAAATCCAAACTGTGACTACGGTGTCAGCGCCCAGGTAATCGCGGCATCCAGCAGGTTGTAGCCGTCGGCATTGATGCCGGTCATGGTCTGTTGCGAGGGGAAGAAACCAAGTCTTCGGGCCGGAGCTTTGGTGATTCCATCGGCCAGGTCGGCCCCTTTCGGGTAGCCGAAGATGACTGCGCGGTCCGGGTTGCCCACCACCGTCGCGACCACCTGGGCGGAGGCGGCCGGC
>JANNGR010000618.1:0-17333 GCA_031403955.1 Betaproteobacteria bacterium | reverse complement strand
TCGGCGGGCAACTCGATATCCGGTCAACACCGGGAAATGGCTGCACCGTGCAACTGCGCTGTCCATGGCGCACCGTATAGGAGGTAACTTGAATCCGGTGCGCGTTTTGCTTGCCGACGACCACACGCTGGTGCGCGCCGGTCTGCGAAAACTGCTCGAAGCCATGCCCGACGTCGAGGTGGTGGGCGAAGCCGACGACGGTCTGGAGCTAATCGCGCTCGCTGCGCGGTTACAGCCAAATCTGGTGCTGATGGATATCGCCATGCCGGGGCTGAACGGGCTTGAAGCGACGGCGCGGGTGGTCAAGGCCTGGCCCGCGACGCGGGTGGTGATACTTTCCATGCACCAAAACGAGGAATACGTTCGTCAGGCGCTGCGCCATGGCGCGGCTGCATACCTTTTGAAAGACGCCGCGCCGGTGGAGCTCGATCTGGCAATCAAGGCGGTGCTGCGCGGTGAGACCTACC
Source organism: Betaproteobacteria bacterium (assembly GCA_031403955.1). Classification (GTDB taxonomy): domain Bacteria; phylum Pseudomonadota; class Gammaproteobacteria; order Burkholderiales; family Burkholderiaceae_C; genus CAISIP01. The sequence goes on along the minus strand of JANNGR010000618.1, from coordinate 16,866 downwards.
TGAGTCCGGCGGTGTCCAGGGGCGTCATGAGTGACTACCTGCAACGCCTGCGCGGCGACGAACCGCCCGGCACGCAACTCACACCACGCCAGCGCGAGGTGTTGCAGCTTATCGCCGAGGGCCACAGCACGAAGGAGATTGCACGCCGGCTCGATCTATCGGTCAAAACGGTCGACACACACCGCGGCGCTCTGATGAAACAACTCGACATACATGAAGTGGCGGGCTTAGTGCGTTATGCCGTGCGGATTGGGCTGATTTCTCCGGATAACTGATAAGCTGCCGCGGCCTGGAGTCAAACCGATTCCAGCCGCTGCACCATATCCGGAAACCGCGCCACCATCCTGATAAGAAGCGCCGCCTGGGCATTGGGCCCTGCCCTGTTCCCAGTTTTGCACCAGCTCCGCTCAGGTGTTTTTCCTCTCCAGCTCAGGTATCGGCCCGATTTTCGCGCACCGCCACCAGCGCCTAAAGTCTGACCCATGTTGCAAACCCGGAAAAACCAGCGCGACAGCGCGAAAGCCTGCTGTTCAATGCTGCATGGCGCTGGAAACCAATACCTGAACCAGCCATGACGCTCAAGATATTGCTGGTCGACGACAACCGGGCCTTTGTGGCCATGGTCAGGCAGTTTCTTGACGGGTTGCCAGACTTGGAAGTGGTGGGACAGGCGCATGACGGCGTTGACGCATTGTCCAAGGCAGAACAACTTCGTCCCGACCTGGTATTGCTGGATATCACCATGCCTGAAATGAATGGCCTGGAAGTCGCGCGTTGCATGCAAACCTGGCCGCAGGCACCACGCATCATCTTTCTATCCATGCACGACCACGCTGCCTACCAGAGCGCCGCCCGCGACCTGGGTGCCGTCGGATTTGTCACCAAGGCCAACTTCGTAGTCGAATTGCTTCCGATCATCGAGCAAATGGTCGCGCGTAATGTCGACACGAACCGGATGCAACCCAATGAGTCCCATGGTGTCTGAAAAAATTGAAATAGCCGGGGCGATGCCGGTCGCGCGGGACGGGCCAAGTTGCCAGTGGCTGCTGGATGCGCTGCCGATGGCCGTATACACCTGCGACGCCGAGGGCCGGGTCGCGCTGTACAACCCGGCCGCCGTGGCCCTCTGGGGTCGCCAACCGGATATTGGCAAAGACCGCTGGAGTGGCGCCTGGAAGATGTACCGGCCCGATGGCAGCTTACTCGCGCCGGATCTATACCCGATGGCTTTGGCGATGCGCCAGCGCCAGACCAGCGCGGGTGTTGAAATAGTGATCGAGCGGCCAGACCATGTGAAGTTGCACGTGATGTCCCACCCGCAACCGCTGTTCGACAGCGCCGGGGTAATGGTGGGGGCGGTAAACATGCTGGTCGACATCACCGACCGCAAACGCGCCGAGCGCCTTTTATCGGAGAGTGAGCAGGCCTGGCGCCTGATGTTTGACAGCAGCCCGGTGGCGCAAATGCTGCAGGTGCCGTTTTCAACCATCACCCATGTGAACGACCGTTTGGTCAAGATGAGCGGGTACGACAGGGCTGAGCTGGTGGGACGCACGGTGGAACAACTCGGCCTGCGCGTGGACGATGAACTGAGCCAGCGTTTCATAGCCGAACTTAAAGCGCATGGCAAGGTCCATGGGCTCGAGTTGCACGTGCAGCGCAAGGACGGCGCGAAACTTCTGGTGCTGGTTTCAAGCACCTCGGTGGCTCTCAACGGCATCACCTACCGCCTTCATTCGTTTTTTGATATTACCGGGCAACGACAGGCCGAGCAGGCGGCGCGTTTGAGCCAGCAAGCGATGGCCTCGATCTCCCAGGGCTTGCTGATCAGTGGTCCCGATCGGCTTACCCTGTCGGTCAACCAGGCGTTTGTTGACATGACCGGTTATACCCAGGACGAGATGCTGGGCCGGTCCTGCGCCATGCTTCAGGGGCCGCAAACCAGCCCGGAGACGGTGGCGCAGTTGCGCAGCGCGCTGGACGCCGCGCAGTCCTTCAATTGCGAGTTGTTGAATTACCGCAAAGACGGCACCCGGTTTTGGAACGAGCTGTCGATCAACCCGGTTTTTGGCAGCAACGGGCAGTTAACCCACTTTGTCGGCGTCCTGCGCGACGTGACGCGGCGCAATGAGAATCTGACCCAACTCAAACTCGCCGCGCAAGTGTTCGCGCAAGGCCAGGAAGGCATCATGGTTGCGGATGCGCAGCGCAATCTGGTGATGGTGAACCAGGCGTTTACAGCCATCTCCGGCTACACCGAAGCCGAAGTGCTCGGTAGAAAACCACGCCTGTTCGCCTCGGGGCGGCAAGACGACGATCAATACGATGCGATATGGGAAGCCGTCGAGGCGCGCGGTGTTTGGCAGGGCGAAGCATGGGGCCGGCGCAAGGATGGAACCGAATACCCCGAATGGCTGACCGTCAGCGCCGTGCACGACCAGCACGGCGCGGTCTGCAACTACATCGGAACCTTCAGCGACATCAGTGAGCAAAAAGCAGCCCATGAAAGGATCAACTGGCTGTCTCACTTCGACGTGCTGACCGGCCTGCCGAACCGGACCTTGTTGGCCGACCGCTGTACCCACGCCATCAGCACGGCCCAGCGGGACGGCAAACCGGTCGCCATGATGGTGCTGGGGATCGACCGATTCAAGTTGGTCAACGAAACCCTGGGGCACGCGGTTGGCGATCAGGTGTTGAAACAGTTCGCCAAACGGGTAACCGGCGCCTTGCGCGACCAGGACACGGTGGCGCGCGTCGGCGGCGACGAGTTTGTGTTGGTGCTGCCGGGCGACAGTCCGGATGGTGCCGCCCGGCTGGCCACCAGGCTGCTGCACATCGTGGCCCAGCCATACCAGGTCAACCATACCGAGCTGAGCGTCACGGCATCGCTCGGTATTGCCATCTACCCATCCGACGGTCTGGATTTCGATGCGTTGTTCAAATCCGCCGAGGTGGCCATGCACCAGGCCAAGGAGCTTGGCCGCGGCACGCACCGGTTCTTCAGCGCCGCGATGTTCGAAAGCACGATGGCGCAGGCGGCGCTGGTAGCGGCCCTGCGCACTGCCGTTGCACAGGATCAACTGCAATTGCGTTACCAGCCTTTTGTTGACATGCAGACCGGCGAGATGGGTGGCATGGAGGCCTTGCTGCGCTGGAACCATCCGGACCTCGGCGCCGTGCCGCCAGCACAGTTCATACCAGCCGCGGAACAGTCCGGTTTGATTATGGAAATCGGTGCCTGGGTGCTTCGGCAAGCATGCCACGACATGCGCGACTGGATAGGCCGGGGCGTCAAGACACCGCCGGTTTCGGTCAACATCTCGCCGGCCCAGTTTCGCGACGCGGCGCTGCTGCAACAAATCGAGAGCACGCTACGCGAATTCGAGATCGAGCCGGGCATGTTGTGTGTGGAAGTCACCGAAGGCGCCTTGATGGAGGATGTCAAGCGCAGTGAAACGGTGTTGCGCTCACTCAAGGACCTGGGCGTAAAGCTGTCGCTGGACGACTTTGGCACCGGTTATTCGTCGCTCAGTTACCTGAAACTGTTTCCCTTCGACAAGGTAAAGATCGACCAGTCGTTTGTGCGCGGCCTGAGCAATAACGCGCAGGACGCCGTGATCGCCAAAGTGGTCATTTCCATGGCCCATGGATTGGGCCTGCGCGTCATCGCCGAGGGCGTTGAAACCGAAGCGCAATGCGAGTTCATGCGCGGCAATGCATGTGACGAAATTCAAGGTTATTTCTTTTCCAGACCGGTACCGAAGGAGCAACTGGAGGCGCTGCTGATCGCCGACCGGCGTTTGCCCGCGCACCTGATGCGCGTGCAAACAAAGGCCCGCACGCTACTGCTGGTGGACGATGAGCCCAATGTGCTGGCCGCGCTCAAGCGCTTGTTGCGCCGTGACGCTTACCAGATACTGACCGCCAGCAACGGGCCGCAAGGGCTGGAACTGCTGGCCAATAACCCGGTCGACATAATTGTGTCGGACCAGCGCATGCCGGGCATGACCGGCGTAGAGTTCCTGCGCCAGGCGAAAGCGCTTTATCCGGACACCATACGCATCGTATTGTCGGGTTACACCGAATTGCAGTCGGTCACCGATGCCATCAACGAAGGCGCGATCTACCGCTTCCTGACCAAGCCGTGGGACGACAGCCAGTTACGCAGTTTTATCGAAGAGGCGTTCCAGCACAAGGAACTGGCCGACGAGAACCGCCAGCTCAATCTGAAAATCAGGACCGCAAACCAGGAACTGGCTACCAGCAACCGGCAATTGCATGAAATGCTTGGCAACAAGCAACGCGAAATCGCGCGCGGTGAAATCAGCCTGCACGTGGTTCGCGAGGCGCTGCAGCGCATTCCGATGCCGGTCATCGCCCTTGACGATGACGGTTTGATTGCGTTCGTGAATACCCACGCACAAGATCTGTTTGCACTCGCCCCTGATCTGCTGGGCCGCGGGATTGCCGCTGCGCTTCCCAAGCTCGACGCGCTGCTGGCCGCCACGCCGGAAGGGGAATATGGGTTGACCGATGTCGGCGACCAGGCTTACCGGGTGCAGTGGCATCGCATGGGCGAACACTCCACGTCGAGCGGCAGAATTGTGACGCTCAGCCGCGACACGGTGGGCGCGCAACCATGACCCGGGAGCGGCAGTTTGAATCCGCGCTTGACGCTTTGACCCGATTATGGAGACCCGTGACATGACCGATACAACCAATGGTGCAGGCGACTTGCCGCAGCCGGCAGGCGCGGCGCGCGGCGGGATAGCCGATCTTTCGGCTTCGGGCTTTTTTGAGGGTAGCCCGGTGGCGACGTTTGTCATCGATGCGGACCATGTCGTGACACATTTCAACAAGGCCTGCGCCATCACGTTGGGCGTGCGCGCAGAGGACGTGATCGGCACCAAACAACTCGGGCGATTGTTTTACGGCCATGACCGGCCGGTGTTGGCGAACCTGATACTGGATGGCAGTCTGGATGAAAACCTGGAGCGGCTCTACCGGAACAAGTACCGCCGCTCAACCATCATCCCCGATGCCTACGAAGCCGAAGGTTTCTTCCCCGATTTGGGGGAGCGCGGTCGCTGGCTATTTTTCACCGCTGCGCCATTGCGCGATGCACACGGCCGCACGGTGGGCGCGATTGAAACCCTGCAGGATATCTCGGACCGCAAACGGGCCGAGGAAGCGCTGCTGAAAGCGCAGGCAGCGCTGAATGAAAAGTTGTCGATGGCACTGGGCCAGTTGGTGCAGTCCGAAAAACTGGCTTCCATCGGCCAGCTTGCCGCCGGCGTGGCGCACGAGATCAACAATCCAATCGGCTACATATTCTCGAATTTCGGCACCTTGGAGCAATACCTGGCAAGCCTATTCGAGATGCTGGCGGCCTATGAAGCCGCCGAACCGTCGCACGCCGCGCCGCAAACCATCACCAACCTGAAGCGCCTGCGCGAGCGCATCGAGCTTGAGTTTCTCAAGGAAGACATTCCGGTGCTGATGCGCGAATCCAAAGAGGGAATCGTACGGGTGCGCAAAATTGTGCAGGACCTGAAGGACTTTTCGCATGTCGATGCCAACCCGCAATGGCAGTTGGCCGACCTGGCGCAGGGCATCGACTCGACGCTGAACGTCATCAGCAACGAAATCAAATATAAGGCCGATGTCATCAAGCAATACGGAGAACTGCCGCCGGTCGAGTGCCTGGCGCCAGAAATCAACCAGGTGGTGATGAACCTGGTGGTCAATGCCGCCCACGCAATTGGCCCCGAGCGCGGCAGCATCACGATCCGCACCGGCACCGAAGGCAGCAACGTCTGGTTTGAAGTGGCGGACACCGGCTCGGGTATTCCCAAAGACAGTCTGGCACGGATCTTCGATCCGTTCTACACCACCAAAGCGGTCGGGAAGGGAACCGGCCTGGGCCTGTCGCTCGCCTACGGCATCGTGCAAAAACACCACGGGCGTATCGAGGTCCAGACAGAAGTCGGCAGCGGCACGACTTTCCGCGTGACCTTGCCAATCGAGCAGGCTGCGAGTGAGGCCGCAAGCCGGGTCGCGCTGGCATGACCAACGCGCCAGCCGCCGCCGCCGACATGCCCGGTGCAACCGCGCCGGTAATTCTGTGCGTTGACGACGAGCCCAATATCCTGTCATCCTTGCGCCGCCTGTTTCGTGCCAAGGGTTATCAGGTACGCGTCGCCGAGGGCGGCAGCGCCGGGTTGCAGTTGCTGGAAAAGGAAGCGGTCGACATCGTGATTTCCGACATGCGGATGCCGGAGATGGATGGTGCGAAATTCCTGCATCAGGTACGCGAGCGATGGCCCGAGACGGTGCGCTTGCTGCTGACCGGTCACTCGGATGTGGGTTCCATCATCGAAGCCATCAACCGGGGTGAAATCTACCGCTACATTACCAAGCCATGGGACGACAATGACATGCTGCTGGTGGTGCGCCAGGCGCTGGAACGCAAAGCGCTGGAGCAGGAAAAGTACCGGCTCGAAGCGCTGACTCTGAGCCAGAACGAGGCGCTCAAGACGCTCAACGCCAGTCTGGAGGAAAGGGTTGCGCAGCGCACAGCCGAGCTGGCAATGGCCAACGACGCGTCGCTGCAGGCCAATGAGCGCCTGAAGAGCAGCTTTGCCACTTCGCTCAAGGTGTTTTCAACCCTGATCGAGATGCGCGGGGGCCATCTCGCCGGCCACTCGCGGCGAGTAGCCGACCTGGCGCGCGGGATTGCCCTGAAGATGGATCTCGACGACCGGCAGGCGCAGGAGATATTTGTCGCCTCTTTGTTGCACGAGATTGGCAAGCTTGGGTTTTCGGACGAATTGCTGGCCATGCCGGTGGCCACCATGACTACCAGGCATATCAGCGAATACCGCCAACATGCGACGCGCGCGGAGCAGTTGTTGATGCCGTTGCAGGAGCTGCGCGGCGCCGCCACCAGCATCGGCGCGCAACTGGAACGCTTCGACGGCACCGGCTTTCCGCAGCAACTGATTGGCGATGCGATTCCGCTCGGAGCCCGGATACTGGCAGTGGCGAGCGACTACGACAACCTGCAGGTGGGCGCTCTGGAAACGCGGCGGCTGAATGCCGAGGAAGCGAAAAGCGCGATTTTGCTCGGAAGCGCGAAACGTTATGACCCGCAAGTCGTCAGCGCTTTCAACGCCGTTGTGGGCGGCGTTGCGAACGAAAAGCCGGGGCAGGTCGCAAGCGGTGAAGCGGCCGTCACCGCGCGGGGATTGATGGCCGGCATGGTGTTGTCGCGTGACCTGATCACCCCGAGTGGCTTGTTGATGCTGTCAGCCGAACACGCGCTGGACGAACGTCTGATCGGGAAGATTCTTGATTTCGAACGGTCGCGTGGCATCCGGTTGGTCGTGCACATCCGGCGGCAATAAGGCCTGCAGCGGCTTGGCGCGCGTCAACGCAGCACGAACGGGTTGGCCGACGGCGCGCCGCTGTTGATCCAGACGCTTTTGGTCTGCAGGTATTCCATGCTTACACGTCACAGGCATTTCAACCGCGAATTTCCCTGATTCGCCCTTGAATTACCCTAGAATCCGCCTCATCTGCCTGATACAGGTATTTAAAGGAGTTGATGACATGAACGACCGCATACAGACAATTGACCAGACTGCTGGTTATGGCTACGCCGCGACTGCCCAGCAGCGCAACAAGGTGCTTAGGAACACCTATTGGCTGCTGGCGCTTAGCTTGTTGCCAACTGTGCTTGGCGCCTGGGTCGGTGTATCGACCGGCATTACGATGGCGCTGGGTGGCGGCGTCGGCTTGATGGTATTTCTGGGTGGCGCTTTCGGCTTCATGTATGCAATTGAGAAGACCAAAAATTCGGCCGCCGGTGTGCCTGTTTTGCTGGCCTTTACCTTCTTCATGGGGTTGATGCTGTCGCGCATGATTGCGATAGTGCTGGGCTTCAAAAACGGCTCCGACCTGATCATGATGGCATTCGGCGGCACGGCTGGTGTGTTTTTCGTCATGGCCAGCCTCGCAACCGTGATCAAACGCGACCTGACCGCCATGGGCAAATGGCTAACGGTCGGAGCCTTGGTGCTGATGGTCGGGGCCATCATCAACGTGTTTGTTGCGTCGTCGGCAGGCATGTTGGTGATTGCGGTTCTGGCGATTGGCATTTTCAGCGCGTTCATGCTGTATGACATCAAGCGCATTGTGGACGGCGGCGAAACCAATTACATCAGCGCCACACTGGCGTTGTATTTGAGCATCTATAACGTGTTCCAGAGTCTTTTGTTGCTGTTGGGCATTGGTGGCGCAAGCAACGACTGAGTACCGTCAACCTTGCCAATAAAAATGGGCCCCGAAAGGGGCCTTTTTCTTGCGCTTGTTGAATCGACCCACCTTAATAAGCGCCACGATCTGCCGATAATCGTGTCAATAGCCTGCAAATCCTGAATGAAATCCCGACTGCTATCCGTCGCGCTCACTGTGCTGTTGACCGCGTGCGAAATCCCCGGCCTTGGACCAGACCCAAGGATTGCGCAACGAGAAGCCGATGGAAAAGCCATTGGCGCCGCCTGCCGCCACGCCCTGCGGGGAATCGAAGATTGTTACGGGCTCAATGAAAAGGCGCTGAAAACCGCTGTTTTCGAGGGGTGGAAGGAAATGGACCAGTACATGCGGGAAAACAAGATCGAAGGCATATTGCCCAAGGAAGTGAAGGCGACGGAACCGGAACAAATGGCCATCGACGACAAAAAGCCAATCGTCACTGCAAGAGAAAAAACGGCGTCTGAGAGCAAGGCCAAGCCAAGTATCGCTGTGGCCGCGCATAAGCCGGTTGAAAAGACCCCCGCCAAGGCCGCCGCCCACTGAATTGACATTCCTCCATCCGGCGCAATATCAAGCCACTAGATCGAACACCGCAACACTCTCCACATGCGCCGTGTGCGGAAACATGTTGGCGACGCCCGCCGCGGAACACCTGTAGCCCGCCTGGTGCACCAGCATTGCGGCGTCCCGGGCCAGTGTCGCGGGATTACAGCTTACATAGACAATACGCGCCGGCGGTGTCCAGCTTCCCCGCTCCAACGCGCTTGCCGGCAATACGCCTTGATCTTGCGGCGCGTCTGACGGCAAATTAGGTAGGTTGCGCGCCCGATGCAGTTCGGCCAACGACTGGGTCAGGGCAAACGCGCCTTCGCGTGGCGGATCCAGCAACCACTTGTGCGCGGCGCCGTCCTGAAGCAACAGTTCGGCAGTCATTTCGAACAGGTTTCTTGCGACGAAATCCGTGCGCGCCAAATCTAACCTGGCCGGGTCCGCGGCACGCATTAATCGGGCGTTATCCCGCGCCCGCGCGACCATCACCAGGTTGCCTTCGACCCCAAGTACTTCGCCGGCAAGCGTCGCAAGCGGCAGGGTGAAGTTGCCAAGGCCACAAAACCAGTCAATCACGCGCTCGTTTTTCTGAGGCTGCAACAGTCGCAACGTCTGGCCTACCAGCACGCGGTTTACATACGGATTGACTTGCGTGAAATCGGTCGGTTTGAACGGCATTCGGATGGCGAACTCCGGCAAATCGTACGCTAGTTGGGCACCGTCCTGGTCAAGCAGACGCACCGAATCCGGGCCTTGCGGCTGTAGCCACCACTGCACCTCGCACCACTTGCCTTGCACTACGCCCGAGTGGGCAGTTGCAAACGCGCGCAACTTGTCAATGTCGCCTGAACTGAGCGGCTCCAAATGGCGCAGCACCAGCGCAATTACGTCGCCGCTGCCGGCGTCTCCCATCGCCAACTCAATCTGCGGACAGGTTTCTCGAGCCTGCATTGCCAACAACAGCTCGCGCAACGGCAGCAAGAGGGCGCTGACCGCCGCGGGCAACACGTGGCACTCTTTTATGTCCGCCACAAAACTGCTCTTGCGCTCGTGAAAACCAACCAGAACGACACCCTTTTTGCGCACGTAACGCACCGATAGCCGCGCGCGGTAGCGGTAAGCCCAGTCCGGCCCCTGAACTGGTCGCAGAACGTTGTCTGGCCTCACTTTGCCAAGGTGCCACAGGGTGTCTTCCAGCACCCGCTGCTTGACGGCCACCTGCCCACTGACATGCATATGCTGCATCTTGCAGCCGCCACAAGCCCCTTGATGCAAGCCGAAATGCGGGCATCGCGGACGCACGCGCTGCGACGACTCATGGTGAATGGCCATTACCGTGGCCTTTTCGAAACTGGCCTTGCTGCGATGGGTTGTGACGGTTACGAGCTCGAACGGCAGCGCCCCTTCGATGAAAACAACTTTGCCGTCACTGCGATGCGCTATGCCCTGTGCCTCGATGTCGAGCGACTCAACGACAAGCCTGTCATCCTGCAATCCGGTTTGCTGGCTCGCGGGCTGAGTCATCCGCGAAAAGTCTCAGCCCCAGGACCGCAAATACTCGTCCCAATGCTTCTCACGCGGCGCCAGTTGGCCCAGCGTATCCTTGACCCGCGCCATCTCTTGCTCGTATTCCTTTTCCAGCAGGCCACCGCGCATTTTCTGAAAACGGCAATAAAGCAGGTAGGTATTCATCACATCGGTTTCGCAATAACGACGAATGTCGTCAAGTTTGCCGTCCAGATAAGCTGGGTAGACGGCCGCACCATCCATCCCGAGTTTGCCCGGGAATCCGCACAACTTGGCCATCGCGTCGAGAGGGGCATTGTTTTTCGGCTGGTACAGGGCGAGCAAATCCATCAGGTCAAGATGGCGCATGTGGTAGCGGCTGATGTAGTTGTTCCACTTGAAATCCCTGTCATCCTCTCCCATGTCCCAATACTTGTTGGCTACCACGCCATGCTTGAGCGCCCGGTAGTGCAACACGGGCAAGTCGAACCCCCCTCCATTCCAGCTCACGAGTTGGGGTGCGTGTTTCTCCACCGTGTTGAAAAACGTCTGAATGATTTTGCCCTCGGAGAGATCGTCCCGGTCCACAAATGAATGAATTCGCAGCCCTTCGGCATTGCGAAACACGGCGCTGATGACCAGCACACGCTGCAGATGCAGGGGCATAAAGTCAGTCTGGCCCTTTTCTTTGCGCTCGGAAAGCCAGGCGGCATAAATCTCGGCGTCCGTGGCCTCTGGCGCGCCACGCAAGGCGCGCAAACCCGCGACGTCAGGTATCGATTCGATATCGAAAACCAGCACCGGCCCGTTCATCGCGAAACCGTGGTCGGCCCAGTTAGCGCTGTGGCAGATACTTCACCGGATCCACCGGCTTGCCCTGCCGTCGAACCTCGAAGTGGAGCTTGACCCGGTCGGCATCGCTATTTCCCATTTCGGCGATTTTTTGACCTTTTCGCACCGTCTGGTCTTCCTTTACCAGCAGGGCCTGATTGTGCGCGTATGCCGTCAGGTACGTGTTGTTGTGTTTCAGAATGATCAGGTTGCCATAACCGCGCAAGCTGGCGCCAACATACACCACGCGGCCATCCGCCGCCGCAAGCACGGGATCTCCGGCAGCACCCCCAATGTCAAGCCCCTTGTTCTTCGCTTCATCAAATACGTTGAGCACGGAACCACGTGCCGGCCAGACCCAGGTGACGTCGTCGTCAGTGTTCGTGGCTGGCGAAGAAGCAACCCCCGCTGCTGCCGGCGTCGCGGCACTGGCACTCTGGGCCGGAGCCACTGCTATGGTTGTGATAGCCGCAGGCGCAACCGGCCTGGTCACAACTGCAGCGGTCGCGGTTGTCAGCACTGGCGGCGCGACCCGCAAGACCTGTCCAACTTCAACAAGGTTCGGATTCTCCAGGTTATTCCAACGCGCGATGTCCTTCCAGTTTTGGCCGTTGTCAAGCCCGATCCGAATCAGCGTGTCGCCCGGCTTGACCGTGTAGTAGCCCAGCTTGCCGGCGTTGTCTGATCCGGCCGGCTGCCGCGGAGCAGACGCCCCGAGATCAACCGTAGTCGCAGCCGTAGCTGGGGCTGGGGTCGGGGCTGGGGCCGGGGCAGGGACGGATACCGCTGCGCCCCGGTCTTCGACGGGTGCCCGATTGTTCCCGTAGGAGCCACAGCCAGTCATCCATATCACGGCGATCAACACCAGTCCCGATGCAGCGCCCCGACCCGATATACCGATCATCCCGACTCCCTTCAAGCAACACCCGATTTTAGGGGGACAAAATGCACCGCTTCAAAGACTGCTCGCCGCAATCCCAGCGCCGTTTTGTCAATCACCAACAGCGCTTGCTGGGCCGGCTTTCCACCCGCCACCAACACGGGAGCGACCAGCCGTCCCCCGACCGCAAGCTGGTCAGTCCAAGCCTGGGGAATCTCGTCTCCACCCGCGGCGGCAATGATGCCTGCATAAGGTGCACCTTTGGCAAATCCGGCCATACCATCTCCAAACAGCAAGTGCAAATTCGCAAGACGCAAGTAACGCAAGTTGTCGCGCGCCTTGTCATGCAACCAGCGCAAGCGCTCAATGCTGTATACCTCGGTAGCGACAAGACTCAACACCGCTGCCTGATAACCGCAGCCGGTACCGATCTCCAGTACCCGGCCCAGCTTGCCCTCACAACCATCGCGCAGCAATTCAACCATTCTGGCCACAACACCAGGCTTGGAGATAGTTTGCCCCAGCCCGATTGGCAGACTGGTGTCCTCGTAGGCCTGCGCCTGCAATGCGCTGTCCACAAACCGGTGCCGCTCAACTATCCCGATAGCAGCCATCACCCGTGGGTCGGACAGTCCCCGGTCCGCGAGCTTTCGCACCATGTTTCGGCGCGTCGAGATTGGGTCCGGCGTGCGCTGCAACACCTGTGCCGCAGTTTGGCCGGACGGCCGCGCCGCGCTACCGGCAATCGACTTCGTACGTACGTTTTGCCCCGTCGTCTTGATCGCGCCAGGTCGCTGGCCAGCCGCCACGTGGGAGCCATCGGCCAAGACATTCAGCCGAGAGGGAAAAGACGGGCGATGCTTCATTCCGACCCGGTTTCACTGGCGCGAGAAAGTCGCGAGGCAGTCTGTCCCCAGAAGCCCAAATTGTCATGGTCCGTCAAATCCGTCTTGAGGGGTGTCAACGACACATGCCCCTGCAACGTGGCATGAAAATCCGTGCCTTCGGCGTCGTCCTTGGCCGCGCCCGCTCCGCCAATCCAGTACATCTTCTCGCCGCGCGGGCTGACCTGGGTGATGACAGCCTCCGCGGCATGCCGACGACCCAGACGACACACCTTCATTGGCCTGATTTTCTCCAGCGGCAGATTGGGTATGTTCACATTGAGCAACCAGGGACTCACTCCGATCAGTTCTTGCCGGACCATTTGCAGCACCATTTCCCTGACTTTGGCGGCCGCGGCGTCAAGGTGCTCCCAGCCCTTTTCAACCTGCGAAAAAGCGATCGCCGGAACCCCGAGCAGGTAACCTTCCATCGCAGCGCCGACCGTGCCAGAGTAGATCGTATCGTCCCCCATGTTGGCGCCATTGTTGATGCCCGCCACCACCAGATCCGGGCGATAACCCAACAGGCCGGTGAGGGCGATATGGACACAGTCAGCGGGTGTCCCATTTATGTACCGAAAACCGTTGCTGGCGCGCATGACGTACAAGGGCGAATGCAGCGTGAACGCGTTGGACTTCGCGCTGTTGTTTTGTTCCGGCGCGACAACCTCTACGTCGGCTACGTCTTTTAGGGTTTCGTACAGAGCAACAATGCCCGGGGCCTGGTAGCCGTCGTCGTTGGAAATTAGGATTTTCATGAGCGCCGAAGATGTCGGCCCATTGTAGGTGGCTGGACCAACCACCGGTCGCAGGTGAGACATTTTCGAGTGATCGCGCGCCTTATCATTGCGCCAAACTTCCTGGAGACTCTGATGCATGTTTGGCTTTGTGAAAACCCGGTCGGCGTGGATGCCTTAAATTGGAAAGAGATTGCGACGCCACAACCCAAGGCGGGGGAAGTGCTGATAGAAATCAAGGCCGCAAGCCTAAATTTTCCCGACTTGCTGATTGTTCAAAACAAGTACCAGATGAAACCTGCCCTGCCCTTTGTACCGGGCTCCGAGTATGCGGGTATCGTGCTGGCCGTAGGTGATGATGTGCCGGATCTGAAGCCGGGGCAACATGTCGCGTGCCTCTCCGGTACCGGTGGGTTTGGTACCCACACCATTGCACCGGCGAAGCTCTGTATGCCGCTGCCAGTTGGCTTCTCGTTCGTCGATGCGGCCGCGTTCATCATGATCTACGCTACATCGCACCATGCCCTGCTGGATCGGGCCCAGCTCAAGTCCGGCGAAACCGTACTGGTGCTCGGCGCGGCCGGAGGGGTAGGAACGGCCGCGATACAGATTGCCAAAGCCGTCGGCGCGCGTGTGATAGCGGCCGCTTCGACCGATGAAAAATGTGAGCTGTGCAAGTCACTCGGTGCTGACGCAACCATCAACTACGCTAATCAAAATCTGCGTGAGGCGGTCAAAACACTGACCGGCGGCAAAGGCCCGGATGTGATCTATGACCCGGTCGGCGGCGACTTCGCTGAACCTGCGTTCCGGTCGATTGCCTGGCGCGGGCGTTACCTGGTGGTCGGATTCGCGGCCGGACCAATTCCCGCGCTGCCATTGAACCTGGCGCTGCTCAAGGGCGCGTCAATCGTCGGTGTATTCTGGGGCGATTTTGCACGGCGCTGTTTTACCTGCCGCGTTAACGACGACGACCTGGACGTCGCTCAGGTATGCGCCAGACCTCAGCGCAAACACTAGTTTGAGATTGAACTCAGCGGCTAGCGAATTGAGCCGGTTAATCGAATCCAGGCCGACGCCTCCAGACACATAGGACACGCCGTCGCTGGTCTGTAGAACTTCATCGTTATCGGCGCTGACAACGGGAATGAGTGAGGCATAGCACAGCAAAATACCCGCAAGGCCGTGCGCGAGGAATTTACGCTTCATGCTGGAAATCTGTTTCATGTGGATACTCCAAGGTTAATTCGATAGACACTGTTGCGCTGCGTGCCGCCCACCAGCGCGGCAGACCAACTTTGATAATTGCACCCAGTAATGTCCAGTTAAGTTCGGGACTGATTTACGCAAAGCCTTCATTTATGTGGGTTTTGGGTTTCCAGCTTTTCGCTGCGGTGCCGATTTCAATTTAAGTTCGAAAGTCGTGTCTTTAAAAATTCAAAGAGTTACAAGCGTAAAAATACTGATTTTTCAATTAACCGTACAGCAGTGAACTGCACCGATGATTATCCGCAACCGCGGGACGAGTTCTGTGCGCTTGCGTACACTCGGCGCAGGGAACAAAAAAGGTGTCAGCATTTATGGCCGGGACAACAGGCTCCGGCATACTTCGTTCCATGAACACGCCAACTGCTTTGTGGTCCTATCCCGAGACAGCGAGAGCGTTGAGTTCGGAACACCCGTGGACGTGCGGCCGTTTTACGGGATTCTTTAATCCTCAACAACGTCCGCTGACTCGGCACCGACCGCACGCAGGTCAACCGATGCGACGTTAAGACGCTGGAACATAATGGTGGGCCGTGGCAGATTCGAACTGCCGACCAACTGGTTAAAAGCCAGCTGCTCTACCGACTGAGCTAACGGCCCGTATTACGGGGAGATCGAAAGGACGGGCATTATCGGTGTGTCCGCTCCAAAGCCGCTACGCGCAATCCATACGCTCTCGCGGCATTACTACATCCTTGTTGGGCACAACCGGCCCGCTTGCGCGGCCTCGTTGTGTAGCATGACTCGCGGGCGGTGTCAGGCGGCTTTGGGTTTTGGCATCAACTTCAGGTCGGCCAGCCCGTGACGCAATGCACCGAAGAAACCCTTCTCGTCGAGTATATAGTATTGGGTCTTCATGGTGAGCGCGCTGCCGAATACGATGGCGAAGAACGTCAGGAACGATCCGAGCGCCAGCGTGGACACACCGGTCACACCCTGGCCGATGGTGCAACCCATGGACAGCACCCCGCCGACGCCCATGAGCACGCCGCCGACGGCGTGCGCCAGGAAGTCCTTGGCGTTCACGAACCACTCGATGCGAAACTTGCGCGTGACCACGGCGTACAGGAACGAGCCGATAATCACGCCGCTCACGGCCATGATGCCAAAATTGATAAGCAAACTGTTGTTGGGGTTCAGCGCGTAACGCGCGCCGTCACCCATCGGGCTGATGAAAGTATAGGACTGTACCGCCACCCGGCTCGGGGACTCGGGTTCAAGTTGCGCCCAGTCCAGCCACTCCCTGCCGAGCGCGCCGCCGGTGATCCACCAGCCGGCCACCACCGCCAGGCCGATCACGGTACCACCGAGGATGTTGTCGGAGTTACCGCGAAAGTCGGCGGACTTGAAGATGAAGCCGAGCAAACCGAGGGCGATCGCCGCGCCCAGGAACAGATGCACCTTGGCGACGTCCGCCATGCCGGCGATTCCGCCGACAATCGCGCCGAGCTCCTGGCTCTGGATATTGCGCGCCGCGAGATCGACGGTGGTCGGCTGGATCCAGCCCTCGAAGAACAGCGTATAGAACCCCTGGCCGCCGATCTCGCCCCACAGCATCCAATAGGCGGCCGGCGCCGCGAACGCCACCAGCAACACCAGCGACTTGAGGTTGCCGGCGCCGATGCGCACGAAGGTCTTGTTGCCGCAGCCCGAACCCAGGGTCATGCCGATACCGAACAGGACGCCACCGAGCGCGTAGCGCAGCCAGGCGAAGTTCGCGGTGCGGTACGGCGGGAAGGTGTCGGCCGGCAGCGTCACGATGCCGGTGGCCTCGAGTGCCACCAAACCGAGCATCGCCACCGCGATCGCCAGCAACCAGGAACGCATCCGGCCGGTGTCGCCGATGTTTACCCAGTCGGAGACCGCGCCCATGGTGCAAAACCCGGTCTTGTTG
>JANNGR010000617.1:0-14783 GCA_031403955.1 Betaproteobacteria bacterium | reverse complement strand
CAAGCAGATCGAATTGCTCACCACCTTCGCCGACCAGGCCGTGATCGCGATCGAAAACGTGCGGCTGTTCAACGAGACTAAGGAGGCGTTGGAGCGGCAGACGGCCACCGCCGAGGTGCTGCAGGTCATCAGCAACTCGGTGTCGGACACGGCGCCGGTGTTTGCGAAGATTCTCGACAGTTGCGAACGACTCTTTGGTACCGACCAGCTCGGCATATTTCTCGTCGGTGACGATGCCATTGTGCGTTCGGCGGCGTGGCGCGGGCCGATTGCCGAGGACGCCGGGCACAACGAGATCCCGCTCAACGAAAGCGCCACCGGCCGGGCCATCCGTGAACGCCATGCGCTGCACGTGCCCGACCTGGCGGCGTTGCCCGACTTGCCGCCCAAGGTGCGGGACCGGATCGCACGCCTGGGCAACCTGTCGATGGTCTACGTGCCGATGTTCTGGGAAAACCGCGGCATCGGCTCGATTGCGGTCATGCGCTTGCCACCCAAGCCGTTCACCGACAAGGAAATTGCGCTCCTGCAGACCTTCGCCGACCAGGCGGTGATTGCGATCCAGAATGCGCGGTTGTTCAACGAGACGCAGGAGGCACTGGAGCGGCAGACCGCCACGACGGACGTGCTGCAGGTCATCAATACCTCGCTCGGCGACCTCGACCCGGTGTTCGACGCGATCGTGAAGAACGCCACCCGGCTGTGCGACGCCGACAGTGGTGGCCTCTGGCTGGTCGAAAAGGGCGTCGCCCGTGCCCACGGTGCGCGCGGTGGCAACACGCCGCAGGTCTATCTGGACTATCTGGCCGACACCTCGGTTCCGCTGGAGACGCTGTTGGGCCGGAACTCGCGGGATCTGCCGTTTCTGCACATCCCCGATCTCAAGGCGACCCGGGCCTATCAACAAGGGATGCCCTTCCTGGCCGCCGGTGTGGACCTGGGCGGGATTCGAGCCAACCTCAGCGTGCCGCTGCGGGAGGGTGGGGCCGTGGTAGGCGTATTCGCGGTCGTGCGCCACGATCCGCGGCCATTCACCGACCAGCAAATCGCGCTGCTGCAGGCATTTGCCTCGCAGGCACAGATCGCCATGAAGAATGCGCGCCTGATGAACGAGACGCGCGAGGCGCTGGAGCGCCAGACTGCAACGGCCGACATCCTCAAGGTCATCAGCAGTTCACCCACCGACACACAACCGGTATTCGACGCCATCGTGCACAGCGTCGCGCGGCTGTTCGGACGCAAGGCGGCCTTGCGCACGGTCGAGCCCGATGGCCTGCGCCGCCGGGCGCGCAGCTACGCCGAGACCGCTGACGAGTTTCATGGCGACGACCTGATGCCCATCAACGAGGAAAGCATTGTTGGTCGGGCGGTGATCGAGCGCCGGGCGCTGCAAGTTCCCGACGCGCAGGCGGTTGGCGCCACGGCGTATGCGCGCGCGAACGCCGCGCAACTGGCCTTCCGATCGATCGCCTCGGCACCACTGCTACATGGTGGTGCCGCGATCGGTGTCATCTCGGTGTCGTCGCCGCAACCCGGCGCGATGACCGACGAGCAGATGGGCCTGTTGGCCACCTTCGCCGACCAGGCCGTGATCGCGATCCAGAATGTGCGGCTGTTCAACGAGACGCAGGAGGCGCTGGAGCGGCAGACCGCCACGGCCGAGGTATTACAGGTCATCAGCAGTTCGGTGGCCGACTCAGGCCCGGTGTTCGAAAAGATAATCGACAGTTGTGAGCGGCTCTTCGGCACCGACCAGATCTGCATCTTCGTCGTCGGCGACGATGGCCTGGTGCGCACTGCCGCCTGGCGCGGCTCGATCGCCGCGGCCGTGGACCACTCTGACCTAAAGCCGCTCGACCAGAGCCGTACCGGCCAGGTCATCCGCGAACGTCGCGTGCTGCACATCCCTGACGCCGCCGCCTTGGGCGCGCGGGAGCCACAAGTCAAGGCGCTGATAGATCGCATCGGAAATACCTCCGCCTTGTACGCACCGATGCTGTGGGAAGACCGCGGCATCGGTTCCATCGGCGTGGTGCGCCAGCCGCCGCGGCCGTTCTCCGAAAAGGAGATCAACCTGCTCAAGACCTTCGCCGACCAGGCGGTGATCGCGATCCAGAACGCGCGGCTGTTCAACCAGACGCAGGAAGCACTGGAGCGGCAGACCGCGACGACCGAGGTGCTGCAGGTCATCAACGCCTCGCCCGGCGAGCTGACTCCGGTGTTCGACGCGATCATCAACAAGGCGGTGGATCTGTGCGAGGCGGACTGGGGCGGCCTGTGGCTGGTCGAGGGTGACGTGGCCCGGCCCTCCGGCGGTGGCATCGCCGGGCCGCGGGCCTTTGTCGAGTACATCGCCGACACGCCCGTGCCGTTGAAGTTCGTGCTTGGGCGCCGCGAGACGTGGAGTCGACCCTACTTCCAGGTCGCCGACGTCAAGGCGACGAAGGCGTACCAGCGTGGCGATCCGTTCCTGGTCGCCAATGTCGAACTGGGCGGGGTGCGAACCAACCTCAGCGTGCCGCTGGTCGACGAGGGCGGCGCCGTGATCGGCGTGCTCACGCTCGTTCGCTCCCAGGTGCGGCCGTTCAGCGACAAGCAGATCGCGTTGGTGCAGGCTTTCGCCGCGCAAGCGCAGATCGCGATGAGGAATGCCCGTCTCATGAACGAGACCAAGGAGGCGCTGGAGCAGCAGACCGCCACCGCGGAGGTGCTGCAGGTGATCAGCAACTCGGTGTCGGACGCAAGGCCGGTGTTCGACAAGATTTTGCAGAGTGGCCAGGGCCTGTTTGGCAGCCGGTTCGTAACCCTGGGGCTGCTTGGGGATGACGGGCAGATGCACTTGATTCTTCCGCGCGACGCATTGACCGATGCCGATCCGCGGGCGCGTGCGACCACTGCCCGCCTGATGGAGGAGTTTCCGCGGCCGGCACGCGATTCCATCTATGGTTATGCGCTCCACAAGCAGACGGTCCTGCATTACCCGGACGTCCAAAACGGGCCGGATGTACCGCAAGGCCTGCGTAAAAGCACCGAGCTGGTGGGCAACTATTCCGCCCTGTACGCGCCCCTGGTGTGGGAAGGCAAAGGCATCGGCACACTGAACGTGTCGCATTTTCCACCGGAGCCGTTTTCGGATCGCGACATCAGCCTGTTGAAGACTTTCGCCGACCAGGCCGTCATTGCGATCCAGAACGCGCGGCTGTTCAACGAGACGCAGGAGGCGCTGCAACAGCAGAAGGCGTCGGCCGATGTGCTGGCCGTCATCAGCAGTTCGGTGGCCGACGCGCAGCCGGTGTTCGAGAAGATACTGGAGAGCTGCAAACATCTGTTCGGCGGCGACGAACTCGACGTGCTGCTGGTGGACGAGCAGGGCATGCTGCGCATCGCGGCCTATATGGGCGATTCGCACGACATCGTAGCCGCCACTTTCCCCGCACCGGTGGAGCGCACGCCGGCCGGCCGCGCGCTGCGCGAGCGGCGCGTGGTGCACTGGCCGGACCTGGTGAACGGCGAAGACGTACCCGGCGTGTTGCGCAAAATGGCCAAGCTGATCGGCTACCGGTCGATGGTCTTCGCGCCCATGCTGTGGGACGAGCGTGGCATCGGCGCGATTGGCGTGGCGCGCTCGACCGGCCCGTTCAAGCCCAAGGAACTGGCGATGCTGCAGACCTTCGCCGACCAGGCCGTGATCGCGATCCAGAATGCCCGTTTGTTCAAGGAAGCCCAGGAAGCCCGCGCCCAGGCCGAAACGGCCAACGAAGCCAAGAGCGCTTTCCTGGCCACCATGAGCCATGAGATCCGCACGCCGATGAACGCAGTGATCGGCATGAGCGGGCTGTTGCTCGACACACCACTCACCGACGACCAGCGCGACTTCGCCTCCACCATCCGTGATTCCGGCGATTCCTTGCTGACCATCATCAACGACATCCTTGACTTCTCCAAGATAGAAGCCGGGCGTATGGACATCGAGGCCCATCCGTTCGATTTGCGCGAATGCGTTGAGTCCGCCATGGACCTGATTGGTGGCCGTGCGGCCGAGAAGCGTCTGGACATCGCCTACCAGTTCGAGAGCAGTGACAACGCAGAAGTGCCGGCCGCCATCAGCGGCGACGTGACCCGGCTGCGCCAGATATTGCTCAACCTGCTGTCCAACTCGGTCAAGTTCACCGAGAAGGGCGAGGTGGTGCTCACCGTGCGGCCCGATGGTGAACTGCTGCACTTCACCGTGCGCGACACCGGTATCGGCCTCTCGGAAGCGGGCCTGGGCCGCCTGTTCCAGAAGTTCAGCCAGGCCGACAGCACCACCACGCGCAAATACGGCGGCACTGGCCTCGGCCTGGCCATCAGCAAATTGTTGGCTGAACTGATGGGTGGAACGATGTGGGCCGAGAGCGCAGGAGCCGGGCAGGGCAGCAGCTTTCACTTCACCATGGTCAGCAAACCGGCCGAACTGCCCAAAGGCACGCGGCGCGACTTCATGGGCGAGCAGCCGGCCCTCATGGGCAAACGCATCCTGGTGGTGGACGACAACGCCACCAACCGGCGCATCCTGGCGCTGCAGACTTCCAAATGGGGCATGGTGGTGCAGGACACCGAAGACCCGGCCAATGTGCTGGGCCTGCTCAAGAAGGACGCTTTCGACCTGGCTATCCTCGACATGCACATGCCGGGCATGGACGGCGCGATGCTGGCCACGCGCATCCGCGAAGCCGGGCACAAGTTGCCACTGGTGCTGTTCACCTCGCTGGGCCGCAGAGAAGCCACCGACAGCGTGTTTGCCGCCACCCTAGCCAAGCCCTTGCGCCAGAGCCAGCTATTTGATGCGCTGGTCAGCCTGCTGACAAAAGACGCCGCACCCCGGCCCGCCGCCGCACCGGCCAAGCCGCGCATCGACGCCGCCATGGCCGAACGCCACCCGCTGCGTATCCTGCTGGCCGAAGACAACGTGGTGAACCAGAAACTCGCGTTACGCCTGCTGCAGCAAATGGGTTACCGCGCCGACCTGGCATCCAACGGCATCGAGGCCATCGAGAGCATCGAGCGACAACCCTACGACGTGGTGTTGATGGACGTGCAGATGCCCGAGATGGACGGTCTGGAGGCCAGCCGCGCCATCACTGCCAGGTACACGCCAGAGCAAAGACCGCGCATCGTGGCCATGACCGCCAACGCCATGCAGGGCGACCGCGAGGAATGCCTGGCCGCCGGCATGGACGACTACTTCACCAAACCGATCCGCGTGGATGCGCTGGTCGAGGCACTGAACCGGGTAAGGTCACGTAATGAACGCTGAAACCCCACGCCGTTTGGCTACTGGCACCCAACCAATGGAGCGCCTGGTGGATCTTGGCCTGCGCCTGGGCCGGCTGCGCGGTGAGGCAAAATTGCATCGGGTCCTGATCGAAGAAGCTGTAGGCTTGCTGGGTGCGCAGCGCGTGCTGCTGGTGCTGCAATCGGATGGCGCGCCGCAAATCATTGCCGGTGCGCGGATGCCGAAAAGGGAGAATGCCGAGACCTTGCTGCAGGCGGTGACCCCCTGGCTGGCCGACGCGCATGCCACGGGCCAAAGTCGCCTGCGCCATGGTCCCGAGGGCGCCGACGCAATCGACCAGCGCAGTTGCCTGGTCGCCCCGCTGGTGACGCTGCGGGGTCCGCTGGGCTGCCTGTATGCGGACATCGAAGGCGCGTACGGGCGGTTTGAAGACGCCGACCGGATGCTGCTAGCCATGCTGGCTTCGCAAGCTGCTCTGGCTCTGACCAACCTGCGCGGCGTCGAGGCATTGGAGCGCACAGTGCTGGCGCGCACGGCCGAGCTGGCGCAGCGCGCCGGCGAGCTGGCCGTTATCAACAGCATCCAGCAGGGCGCGGCCACGGCGTTGGACTTCCAGGCCATCATCGACCTGGTAGGTGACAAACTGCGCGAGGTATTCCAGACCGGCGACGTTGACATTTTCTGGATCGACACCGATACCGGTCTGGTTAATCGCCTCTACGTCTACCAGCACGGCGTGCGTCTGAGCATGCCCCCATTCGCGCGTGACCTCGATAGTCCGGTGGAAAGAAGGTTGCGCGAGCGCCAACCGCTGGTGCTCAATACCGTCGCTGAGGCGATCAGATGGGGGATGACCGCGGTCAAGGGCACCGACCAGGCGCGATCCATCATCCGGGTGCCGATCTTTGCCGGTGAGCGCCTGCTGGGCACCGTCGGGTTGAAGAACCATGAGCGTGAACAGGCGTTCGGCGATGCCGAGATCCGCCTGCTGTGCACCATCGCTTCAAGCATGGGCGTGGCGCTGGAGAATTTGCGTCTGTTCAAGCAGACCATCGAAACGCTGGCGGAACAGACCGCGACCTCGGAAGTGCTGCGCATCATCAGCAGTTCGGTGGCCGACACCGGCCCGGTGTTCGACAAGATACTCGACTGCTGCGAGCGGCTGTTCGCCTCGATGTCGGTCTCGTTATTCCTTGTCAACGACGCGGGCTTGTTGGCGCTGGAGCGTTTGCACTGGACCGCGCCGGGACGCGTCCGGTTTGGGGACGCCGTTGCAGCGCAGCTCGAATCGGGCATTCGTTCGGTGTATCCGATGCCGCTGGCTGACACACTGGCCGCGATGCTGTTCGCCAAGGGTGACGTGATCGGTTTTCGTGACGTGCAAAATGACCCGGGCGTGCCCCAATCCCTGCGACTCGGCGCCCAGCGGCTGGGAATGACCTACTCGTCACTGGCTGCCCCTTTGCTGTGGGAAGGCCGTGGCATTGGCACCATCGGGATCACGCGTGACATCGAAGCCGCGCACAACGAACGGGAGGGCTTCAGCCCCAGGGAACAGGCATTGCTCAAGATCTTCGCCGACCAGGCCGTAATCGCAATCCAGAATGCGCGGCTGTTCCGGGAGACGCAGCAGGCGCTGGAACAGCAGACCGCCTCGGCCGACATCCTGCGGGTGATCAGCGAGTCGCCAAGCGACATCCAGCCCGTGTTCCATGCCATCGTCGCCACGGCATTGCGGCTTTTCAAGGTCGAAGCCGCCTTTCTTTTTCGGCGCGAGGGCAACAGCTTTCGGGTGATGTCGGTGGCCCGGCAAGGATGGCCGATGACAGGCCCCTCCGCGGATCTGACGCCACTTGATGCGCAGGCCAACTTTCCCTCGCGGGTGATGCTCGGCAAACAGATGCTGCATATCCCCGACTGGAAAGCGATCGAGCTGCCACCGCACGAGCAGCGGGTGCAGGCGTCTGAAGGCATCCGATCATCCCTGAGTCTGCCCATCCTGCAGGGCGACGAGTGCATCGGCGCATTCGGGATCGCGCGCTCAGCGCCGGGCGAGTTCAACGCCAGGGAAATCGCGCTGATGCGGTCCTTCGTCGACCAGGCCGTGATCGCCATCCAGAACACGCGGTTGTTCAACAATACCAGGGAGGCGCTGAGCCGCGAGACCGCCAGCGCGGAGATTCTGCGCGTGATCAGCGGCTCGCCGACCGATGTGCAACCGGTCTTCAATGCTATCGTCAGTACCGCTGTGCCGCTGATCGCCTGCGACCGGGCCTTCGTCCTGCTGTGCGACGCAACCACCTTCTGGGGTGCGGCGGGCGCCGGTGCCGACGGATTGCTTGCTGACTGGATGGGTGTACGCTTGCCCATCGACCCGGCGCTGAACTTTCCGTCGCGCGTCATCACCGGCAAGGCCATGCTGCACCTGCCCGACTGGACGGTGATCGACCTACCCGAACACGAGCGCAAGATTCACGACTCTGGTGGCATGAATGCATCATTGATGTCGCCGCTGCTGCGCCAGGGTGTTTGCATCGGTGTGCTGGCCATGATGCGGGCCCGGCCAGGAGGCTTCAGTGATAAGGAAATCGCGCTGACCCAGTCGTTCTGCGACCAGGCCATGATCGCGATCGAGAACACGCGCTTGTTCAACGAGACGCAGGAGGCGCTGGAGCAGCAGACCGCCACGGCCAATGTTCTCAAGGCGATCAGCCGCTCGACCTTCGACCTCGCTGCCGTGCTCGACACGCTGATTGGCACGGCGGCCCGGTTGTGCCGTGCCACCATGGGTGTGATCTTCAGGATCGACGGCGACGTCTGCCACCCTGCCGGGCTCTTTGGCGCCTCACAGGCCCTGATGGACCATCTGGCGGCGCAACCTATTTTGCTGAGCAAGCGCGAATCGGTGACCTCGCGCGCCGTGGCTGCCGGGCATGCCGTGCAAACCGAGGACACGCAGACCGACCCGAGCTACGGGCGCCGCGACGTGCAGCAGGTCGGCGACTTCCGCACGCTGATGGCGGTTCCGATCCTGCGTGAAGGTGTCGCCGTCGGCGTGTTGACCTTGGGCCGCGCCGCCGTGCAGGCTTTCAACCAGAAGGAAATGGAGCTCGTCACGTCATTTGCCGACCAGGCCGCGATTGCAATGGAAAACGTGCGCCTGTTTAACGAGACCAAGCAAGCGTTGGAGCGGCAGACCGCAACGGCGGAGGTGCTGCGCGTGTTGGGCAACTCCATGACCGACACGCAGCCGGTGTTCGACGCCATCGTCACCAACTGCGGCAACCTGCTGCATGGCAGCCGCGTGGTCCTGTTCCTGGTGGAAGCCGACGGATTGCGCGCCCGCGCCAGCAACGGGGGTTTGCCCAGTGCGCCGCTTCCCATCGATCAAAGCAGCCCCATCGGCGCCTGCGTGGCTG
The DNA here is from genome assembly GCA_031403955.1 of Betaproteobacteria bacterium. GTDB lineage: Bacteria > Pseudomonadota > Gammaproteobacteria > Burkholderiales > Burkholderiaceae_C > CAISIP01. The sequence goes on along the minus strand of JANNGR010000617.1, from coordinate 6,089 downwards.
AGAGGCGCATGATCCACCTGCCCGACCTGGTGGCGGCGGTGCCGCGGCATCCGAGGTTGCAGCAACTCGGCGTCGGCAGCGGTTTTCGTTCCGGCATCTATACGCCGCTGCTGCGCGAAAGCCGGGCCATTGGTGGGCTGGCTGTGCTGCAACGCGAACCTGGCGCCTTCGACGACCAGGACATTGCGCTGCTCCGTTCCTTTGGCGACCAGGCCGTGATCGCCATCGAAAACGTGCGGCTGTTCCGCGAGACGCAAGAGGCGCTGGAGCGCCAGACTGCCACGGCCGACATCCTGCGCGTCATCAGCGGCTCGGTCACCGATACCAAGCCGGTGTTCGACGCCATCGTGCGTAGCTGCCGAAAGCTGTTTGCCGGCAAGGCGGTGGCCTTGGTGATGCCCAAAGGCGAGATGATCGAATCGGTCGCCTATGCCAGCGACAACCCGGCTGACGACGCTGACAACATACTGAAGCCATGGCCGCTGGACCGGGGTAGCGGCGCCGGTGCCTGCATTGTCGAGTCACGCTTGATTGCCGTGGCTGACACCGCTGAAGGCGCTAAGCAGTTCCCGCGCATGCCTGGCCTGGCCACTGCGCTGGGCTACAAGTCGTGCCTGTTCGTGCCGCTGCTGCGCGATGGCCGGGCCATCGGCTGCCTGACGATCCTGCGCGCCAGCACCGGTGCCTTTGACGTGCAGGAGCTTGCCGTCGCGCAGACTTTCGCCGACCAGGCAGTGATCGCGATCGAGAACGCGCGGCTGTTCAATGAGACCAAAGAAGCGCTGGAGCAGCAGAAAGCGTCGGCGGATATCCTGAGCGTAATCAGCAGCTCGGTGGCCGATACGCAGCCGGTATTCGACAAGATATTGCGCAGCATCGAGCATCTGTTCGGCGGCGAGATGCGCGTTGTGTTTTTGGTCGGTGATGATGGGTTGTTGCATGTTGGTGCTGTCCACGGTCCTAATGCCGAGAGAGCGCGCGACCTGTTCCCGGTGCCACTGGAAGGCACGGCCAGCGAACTGGCGATCCGTGAGCGGCGCCTGGTGAGTTATGCCGACGTGTTCAACGACCCTGACGTACCACCGGGCCTGCGTCATAACGCGCATCGTTTTGGCGAGAATTATTCGATGGCGGTGGCGCCGATGTTGTGGGAGGACCGCGCCATCGGTTCGATATTGGTGGGGCGTACCAGCATGCAGCCGTTTAGTGAAAAGGAATGTGGCTTGCTGCGCACCTTCGCCGACCAGGCGGTGATCGCGATCCAGAACGCGCGGCTGTTCAATGACACCAAGGAAGCACTTGAGCGGCAGACCGCAACGGCGGAAATCCTGAACGTCATTGCCAGTTCACCGAGTGACGTGCAACCGGTGCTCGACGCCATCGTGCACAGTGCACGAAGATTGATCGGCGGTTTCTCGGCGACCTTGCTGCGCCTGGTCGGCGATGCGATCCATCTCGCGGCCTACACCCAGACCGACGATGCCGGGGACGAGGCGCTGAAGCACTACTTTCCGGCAGCGTTGACATCCGACTCGATCTACCAGCCACTGGTCACCGCCAAGCCGTTCTTCGTTGAAGACACGGAATCAAACACCGATATGTCCGATGCGTTGCGCGCGCTGGCACGCAGCCGCGGCTGGCGCAGCCAGGTGCTTGTGCCCCTGGTACACGACGGTGCGCCGATCGGCGTGATCAGTGTGACCCGCAGCTTGCCAGGAACGTTCTCCGACCACCAGGTCGACCTGCTCAAGACCTTCGCCGATCAGGCCGTGATCGCCATTCACAACACGCGCCTGTTCAATGACACCAAGGAGGCGCTGGAGCAGCAGAAGGCATCGGCCGAGGTGCTGAGCGTGATCAGCAATTCGGTGTCGGACGCAAGCCCGGTGTTCGAGGCCATCGTGCAAAGCTGCCAGCGCTTGTTCGGGGGTAACCAGGCCATCATTTCCCTGGTGGACGAGGCGGGTCAGGTGCGCCACGAGGCTGTCGCCGCGGTGCAGGGTGTGAGCGCTGAACGGACACGGAGTTTTCTGGACCGCGGTTTCCCGCGTCCCCTGGAGAAAGCCTACCAGGCCTACCCGATCAAGAAGCGGCGCCTGGTGCATTACCCCGACATGGTCGACGGCCCGGGCGTGCCCGAAGCGATGCGCCAGTTGGGCCGCGACATCGGAAACTTCTCCATGCTGATCGCGCCAATGATGTGGGAAGGGCGGGGCATAGGAACCATCCATGTGGTCCGGATGCCGCCCAAGCCCTTCATCGAGAAGGAATTCGGCCTGCTGCGCACCTTTGCCGACCAGGCCGTGATCGCGATCCAGAACGCCCGGCTGTTCAGGGAAACCAGGGAGGCGCTGGAGCAGCAGACCGCAACGTCCGAAGTGCTGGAAGTGATCAGCAGCTCGGTGGCCGACACGGCACCGGTGTTCGACAAGATTTTGCAGAGCTGTAAGAAGCTGTTCGACAGCTGGCAACAGGGCATCGTGCTCGTCATGCCGCAAGGGCATGTGGAACTGGCGGCCAACCATGGATCGGCTTTTGCCACCCTGCAGGAGATCTTTGCCGACGCAAAGGTGTCGTCCAAGCACTACGTGCCGGCGATTCTGGCGCGCAAGGCCCTTCATTTTGTGAATGCGCTGGATCCCAGCGTGCCCTGGAGCGTACGTTCGGTGGCGGAGCGACTGCAGATCGGGCCGTATTCCCAGGTTCTGGCCCCGATGGTGTGGGAAGACCAGCCGGTCGGGTTCCTGTATGCCCTGCGCCAGCCGGCGACCGGTTTCAGCGAAAAGGAAATATCGCTGCTCGAAACCTTTGCCGATCAGGCCGTGATCGCGATCCAGAATGCGCGCATGTTCCGCCAGGTGCAGGAGGCCCGTGCCCAAGCCGAAGCCGCCAATGAGGCCAAGAGTTCTTTCCTGGCCACCATGAGCCACGAGATCCGCACGCCGATGAACGCCGTGATCGGTATGAGCGGCCTGCTGCTCGACACACCGCTGAACGACGAGCAGCGTGACTTTGCCGGCACCATCCGCGACTCGGGCGACGCGCTCCTGACGATCATCAATGACATTCTCGATTTCTCGAAGATCGAGGCCGGGCGCATGGACATCGAAGCCCATCCGTTCGATGTGCGCGAATGCGTGGAGTCGGCGCTGGATTTGATCAGCTCGCGCGCCGCCGACAAGTGGCTCGACATTGCCTACCTGTTCGAAGGTGATGTGCCGGTGGCGGTGAACGGCGACGTGACGCGGCTGCGCCAGATATTGCTGAATTTGCTGGCCAATGCGGTGAAGTTCACCGAGGCGGGCGAAGTGGTGCTGACCGTGGCGGCGACACCGGTGGTCGATGGCGTGGTGGAGCTTGCCTTTACCGTACGCGATACCGGCATCGGCCTGACTGCGGAGGGTATGGGCCGGCTATTCCAAAGCTTCAGCCAGGCGGACTCCAGCACCACCCGCAAATACGGCGGCACCGGCCTGGGGCTGGCCATCAGCAAACAGCTTGCCACACTCATGGGCGGGCGCATGTGGGCCACCAGCGAAGGCATCGGTCGCGGGTCCAGCTTCCACTTCACCATTCGTGCGCCGCTGGCCGACCTGCAAGCGCAGAACCGCCGTGAATTCATCGGCATGCAGCCGCAATTGAACGGCAAACGCGTGCTGGTGGTGGACGACAACCCCACCAATCGGCGTGTGCTCAATTTGCAGATGGGCAAATGGGGCATGGCACCGCGCGACACCGAGTCGCCCAACGAGGCGCTGCGCTGGGTGCAGGCGGGCGAGGCCTTCGACCTGGCCATCCTGGACATGCATATGCCCGAGATGGACGGCCTGCAGCTAGCGCAGCTCATCCACGCGCTGCGCCCCGCGCTGCCACTGGTGCTGTTCAGCTCGCTCGGCCGGCGCGAGGCCGGCGACACCGGCGGCCTGTTCCAGGCCTACCTGACCAAACCGCTGCGCCAGTCGCACCTGTTCGACATGCTGGTGAGCCTGCTGGACCTGGCTGGCGTGCCGGCCGCGGCCCAACAGGTGGCAACCGCGCCGGCCAAGACGCAGAGCGACCCGGGCATGGCGGCGCGCCACCCGTTGCGTATATTGCTGGCCGAAGACAATGTGGTGAACCAGAAGCTCGCCATGCGGCTGCTGCAGCAAATGGGTTACCGGGCCGACCTGGCCAGCAATGGCCTGGAGGCGGTGGACTCGGTGCAACGCCAGACCTACGATGTGGTGTTGATGGACGTGCAAATGCCCGAGCTCGACGGCCTGGACGCCACGCGCCGTATCTGCGCGCTACAGCCGGCAGATGCCCGGCCGCGCATCATCGCCATGACGGCCAACGCCATGCAGGGCGACCGCGAGATGTGTATCGCGGCCGGCATGGACGACTACATTACCAAACCGATACGCGTCAACCAGCTGGTGAACGCGCTGAACCAGGCCGTAGCACGCAAGGAATGAGATGAACAATTCAACCATTGACATGGCCGTATTTACTGAGCTGCAAGAGGCGGCCGGCGCCGAGTTTGTGGCCGAACTGGTGGCCACTTTTCTGGAAGAAGCGCCCCTGATGCTGACCGAGTTGCGCGACGCGCAGGCTACCGGCCTGGCCGACGTATTCCGGCGCGCGGCGCATTCCCTCAAGTCCAACAGCAACACCTTTGGCGCCACCCGGCTCGGGGAGATGGCGCGCGACCTGGAGCTCGGCGGGTTGATTACCGACACGGCGCCGCTCGAAGCAATGGAAGCCGAGTACCAACAAGTCGCCACAGCGCTGAAGGAATTGACCAATGGCTGATCGGGGCTCTCGCCTGCTGGTGGTCGACGACAACAAGGTCAATCGGCTGCTGCTAACGCGCAGCCTGGAGCTGCAAAGCCACCGCGTGGCCAGCGCCGAGAACGGGCTGGTGGCGCTGCAGATGCTGCGCACTGAGCCCTTCGATTTGATGCTGCTGGACATGGAGATGCCCGAGCTGGACGGCTTTGGCGTGCTGGAGCAGATGGTGGCCGACAGCAAGCTGCGCGACATACCGGTGATCGTGACCAGCTCGCTCGAAGGTGTGGCCAACGTGGTGCGCTGCCTGGAGCTGGGCGCCGACGACTACCTGCACAAACCGATGCACCCGGGGCTGCTGAAGGCGCGCATCAACTCCAGCCTGGAGAAGAAACGCCTGCGTGACCAGCAGAAGGAAATGGTGCGGCGTTTTGCCACCAGTGAAGTGGCCGACGACCTGCAGGAATCGGGTTTTGCGCTGGGTGGCCGGCGGGTGGCATGCACCGTGATGTTCTCCGACATCCGTGACTTTACGTCCCTGGTGGAGAGCCAGCCGCCCGAAGAATCCATAGAACTGCTCAACAGCTACTACGCGTTGATGTTCGACGCCATCAGCGGCCACGGTGGCGTCGTCAACCAGATGATTGGCGACGGGTTGATGGCGATCTTTGGCGCGCCGGCGCCGCTGGCCGACGCACCGCTGGCGGCCGTACGCGCGGCGCTGGACATGCAGGAAATGGTGGAGCTGTTTAACCTGGAACGCGTGGCGCTGGAGAAAGAGCCGATACGCATCGGCGTTGGCATTGCCTCGGGTGAGGTGGTGGCTGGCTACACCGGCACGCAACAACGCGCCACCTATACCTGCATCGGCGACACCGTCAATCTGGCGGCACGGCTGGAGGCGCATACCAAGCAGGCGGGGCGGGGGATCTTGCTGGATGGGAAGACCCAGGTGGCGCTGGGGGACCGGGTGCCGCTGGAGGACTTGGGGAAGGTGTTGTTTAAGGGCAAGGCGAGCGCGGTGCCGGTGTTCGCGGTTAGGGCGCAGGCGCAGCGGTGACCTGCCGCGGGATGCCGCGCCGCCGGCAACGGCGCATACGGCAACCGGTATCAGCGTGATCCCATCTCCGTTTTACCTTGATCAATGGCACGGCTGGCCCCGTATCCTGGTGTCGTAGGTTAGGGCCCGTTCGGAAATAACTTGTGCATTTGACCGTCGGATTCGGGATGCGATGCTAGGCGCGGAGCGCGCCGTGTGGCCTCTGCCACACAAGCGATTCGCAACAACGCAGCGCGCCCGAAGCTGATGGGACAAATGTGCA
>JANNGR010000616.1:0-3390 GCA_031403955.1 Betaproteobacteria bacterium | reverse complement strand
CAGTTTACGGTCGACGAGCTGCGTGCGGCCTGCGAGGAGGCCGACGCCGCCAATCTGTACACCATGGCCCACGCCTATTCGCCGCGCGCCGTAACACGTGCGGTGCAGGCCGGTGTGCGCTCGATTGAACACGGCAACCTGATCGACGCAGCGAGCGCACGGGTGATGAAGTCCCATGGCGCTTACCTGGTGCCTACCTTGTCGACCTACGTTGCGTTAGCGCGTGAAGGGGCACGGTTGGGCTGGTCAGCCGAGATGCTGCAGAAACTGGACCGGGTGCACCAGCGCGGTGTCGAGTCGCTGCAGATTGCCCGCGCCGAAGGGGTGCCGATAGTTTTCGGGACCGACCTGCTGGGACATATGCATGACCAACAGTCAGGCGAGTTCGATCTTCGCACCCAGGCCATGTCGCCGGTCGAGGCGCTGCAAAGCGCGACTATCGTCGCAGCCCGCTTGATGCGCCAGGAGGGCCAGATTGGCCAGTTGGTCAAAGGCGCCTGGGCCGACTTGCTGGTCGTGGATGGCGACCCGACGCGCGACCTTGCGATGTTGACAGCACCTGAGAAAGGGCTGCGCCTGATCATGCAGGGTGGGCGGATTGTGATCAACCGTCTGGATCAGTAGGCAGTTTGCCCAACCAGCTTGCGCCGCTATATTGGTGCACCCGCTGGATTGTTGGCCACCGGGTGCGGTCAAGCGCCGCAATCCATTTACTTGACGGTTGTGAAGCGCGCTTCTGGCCGGTCATCGACGCGGTAGACAGTCTCCACGCCTGACTTCATGGCCCAGGGGCGCAACTGGTGGTGCAACGGGATCAAAAGTACCTCGTCCCTAGTGCGGATCAAGGCTTCGCGGATCAATGCGTTGCGTTTGGCCACGTCAATCTCGGTTTTCATGGCGTCCACCAGGCGGTCCACCTCCGGGTCACTCGCACGGCCGAAGTTGAAGTTGCCGTCCGCGCCTCCGGCGACCTTGGTTCGAACCAGCGACTGCAGCGAGTACTGGGCGTCAAGCGTCGCCACACCCCAGCCCAAGAGATAGACGGAAGTGTCGAAATTTTGCACCTTCTGGATAAAGGTAGCCATACTCTCGGCCGCCAGCTTGGTCTTGACTCCGATACGTGCCCACATGATCGCAATGTTCTGGCAGATTTCCTCGTCATTCACATAGCGGTTGTTGGGGCAATTTAGCTGAATTTCGAAACCATTCGGATAACCGGCCTCGGTCAGCAACCTTTTTGCCTTGTCAGGGTCGGCCTTTACGGCCTGGTCGATGTCGGGCGAATTGCCGTTTATGCCGGGCGCCACCATGATGGCCGCCGGCAGCGACAAGCCGCGCATGGTATTGCGTTTGATCAGTTCACGGTCGATCGCCACGCTCAAGGCTTCACGCACGCGTTTGTCCTTGAATGGGTTCTTGCCCTTGACGTCGGAGTATTTCAACTCAGGGCTGAACATGTCGAGCGCAAGGAATATCGTGCGCACCTCGTTGCCGTCGACGATCTTGAACTTGGGGTCGCCACGCAGGCGGGCCACGTCCTGCGTGGGCAAATCGGACAACAAGTCCAGCTCACCCGAGAGCAGTGCCGCGACCCGCGTCGGGTCTGACTTGATCGGGGTGTAGATCACGTCGGTGACGTTGCCGCTGTGTTTGTCCCACCAGCCACGGTTGATCGTCATCGTGATTTTCTGGTCCGGCTGCCAACCCGTGATTTGGTACGAACCGGTGCCGTTGACGTTGCGCGACGCGTAGTTTTCTTCCTTCGCCTTGTAGTCCTGCACGTTCATGGTCTTGTTCTTGTCGGCCCACGACTTGCTCATGATCCGGAAGTCGACCAGGTTGCGCAGCAGCACCGGATTTGGCGCCGCAAGGATCAGGTCGATCGTGTGGTCATCGACCTTCTTGATTTCGCTGATGCCGGTGACATAGATCTGCATGGTTCCCAGCGGTTGGCTGATTCGCGCGTGGGAAAAGATCACGTCGTCGGCGGTAAACGGGGAGCCGTCGTGAAATTTCACGCCCTTGCGCAAATCAAAACGCACCTGGGTCGGGCTGATCGCGGTCCATTTGGCCGCCAGCGCGGGTTCCACCTCGAATTTCGGGCCGTAGCGTGTCAGCCCTTCGTACGAATGCATCAGGATCGCAAGTGTTGTCGCATGGTTCTGCGAGTGCGGATCAAGCGTCAGGATGTCGTTTTGCGCGCCCCATTTCATCGTGACCGACTGCGCATGGGCCAGTAACATGCCACTCGCCAGTGTCATGGTGGCGAAAACGCGTTTGAAGTTCATGTTCAATCCCCAGAAAATGAAGTGCGCCATAGTACGAGTGGCCTGTCGCAACAGCAAGCGGGGAAACCCGCAGCGCTACAAACCGTTGCATTGACCCTATTGCCCGCACAATCACGGTACCAAACACGTCGTTTTTCATTTGATGTTCGTTTTCATCCTGCGCCGCCTGATTCAGGCCTTGTTCGTGATGGTCACGGTGGCCTTTATCGCGTTCATGTTGTTCCAGTATGTGGGCGACCCGGTATTGTTTCTGCTCGGGCAGGATGCCACCGCCGATCAGGTGCGCGACTTGCGTATCGCGCTCGGGCTGGACCAGTCTTTTCTGGTCCAGTTCTGGCATTTCCTGGTCAACGCCGCACAGGGCGAATTCGGCTTGAGCCTGCGACAGGGCGGCAAGGTCTCGCGTCTGATCGCGGAGCGTCTGCCCGCCACGCTGGAGTTGGCATTGGTAGCGGCCAGCATGGCCCTGTTGATTGGTGTTCCGATGGGCGTTTACACCGCTTTGCGCCGGGGCAATTTTCTGAGCCAGGTATTCATGACGTTTTCGCTGCTGGGCGTGTCGCTGCCGACTTTTCTGATCGGCATCCTGCTAATCCTGGTGTTCTCGGTCTGGCTGGGCTGGTTTCCGAGTTTTGGGCGTGGCGACGTGGTCAAGATCGGTTGGTGGAGTTCCGGACTGTTGACCAAATCAGGCTGGCACCATGTCGTATTGCCGGCGGTGACGCTGGCGATCTTCCAGCTAACACTCATCATGCGGCTGGTGCGCGCCGAAATGCTGGAGGTGTTGCGCACCGATTACATAAAGTTTGCGCGCGCCCGGGGTTTGAGCGACCGCGCCATCCACTTCGGGCATGCGCTGAAGAACACGCTGGTGCCGGTCATGACCATCACCGGCCTGCAGCTTGGCGGACTGATCGCTTTTGCCATCATTACCGAGACCGTGTTCCAGTGGCCTGGCATGGGGCTGTTGTTCATTCAGGCGGTGAACTTTGCCGATGTGCCGGTGATGGCGGCTTACCTATGCCTCATATCGCTGATATTCGTGCTGATCAACCTGACGGTCGATCTGCTTTATTTTGTGGTCGACCCGCGCCTGCGGGTC
>JANNGR010000615.1:0-10523 GCA_031403955.1 Betaproteobacteria bacterium | reverse complement strand
ATGCGACGCAATCGTGCCACCGCATTGTTGTAGACCACGACGACGCAGAATGTGGCGTGTCCAATAACGATGGTCCAGAAACTGAACGGGATGTCCGCGGCGTGAAAGGCCGAGCGCAATGAAATGCCCGTGATGACGCCAGGCAGGGCGATAGGCAGAATCAGCAGCAGGTTGACGGCTTCGCGGCCGAAAAATTGCGTGCGCGCCAGCGCGCCGGCGGCCAGCGTGCCTAGAACAATGGCTATGCCAGTCGCCCACAGGGCGACCTGAAAGGACAGTTGCATGGCATCCCAGATGTCCTGGCGTTGCACGGCCACGGCAAACCATTGGGTGGTGAGACCCGGCGGCGGGAAGACATAACTCTTGTCCTCGCTGCTGAACGCGTAAAGAATGATGAGCAGCAGCGGGATGTGCAGGAACAGAATACCCGCCCAGACGGCGATTTTCAGGCCCAGGGAGGCGCCCCGGACGGGGCGGGATGACTTTATGGCGGCATCAGAGCGCATCGAAAGCACCTTTGCGTTTGGCCAGCCACAAATAGACACCAATTATCACGATCGGCACCAGTGAAAATGCGGCTGCGAAGGGCAGATTGCCGGCGACTCCCTGCTGGCGGTAAACGACTTGCCCGATGTACAACATGGAGTTGCCGATGACCTGGGGAATGATGTAATCCCCCAGCGTCAACGAGAACGAGAATATTGACCCGGCGGCGATTCCAGGCATGGCCAGCGGGAGAACGACTTGCCGCAATGTCTGCGATGGGGTGGCACCCAGGTCCGCGGACGCTTCCAGGTACGAGTCCGGAATACGTTCAATTGCGGCCTGAATCGGCAGAATCATGAATGGCAGCCACATGTAGACAAAGACAATGAAGGTGCCCAGGGGTGAAAAACTGATGGAACTGCCCCCCACGACTGGCAGCGCCAGAACGCCGTCGAGCAGCCATTGCAGGTGCAGGCTGTGCAACACCCAGGAGATGGCGCCTTCCTTGGCCAGCAAAAGCTTCCATGCATACAGGCGAACCAGGTAGCTGGACCACAACGGAAGCATCACAGCCACATAGAGCAGCGCCTTTTGCGAACCGCGGGCATGGCGCGCCATGTAGTAGGCAACCGGGAACCCGATGAAAGCACAAGCGGTTGTGACAAGAACGGCCATGACCGTGCTGCGCATTGCCACATCCAGATTGGTCGGCGTGAAGATCGCTACGAAGTTGCCGAAGCCCACTTCACGGACCACCTGGCCGGTAAAGTCATCGAGCCTGAAGAAGCTGCTGGCCAGCAGGCTGAACAGAGATCCCAGGTACACGATCCCGAACCACAAGACGGGTGGCATCAGCAACACCGCCAGCAACAAGCCGCGCCGCGTGTACAACAGGGTCGACAAACGCTCTGGCAGCCCAGTCGGCTTATCCGGGGAAGGCTGGCCCAGCCGGCTCATTGCGCGACCGGGCCGGAGGCAGCCGCGTTGCCTTCGAGGGGGTGGACAACCGCATCGTCCCAATAGAGGCACGCGAGATCTCCGGGGCGCGGCGCTTTGGAGTTCGGCTGAACCGGGACATCGACCAGCATGGCTTCCACGCCTTGCGAGCGCTGCACGCTGACACGCCAGAACGAGCCGAAAAACTGCACCTCGTGCACGACACCTTTGGCCCGGATGGTCGAGGCGCCGCTCGCCTTCGGGCCGATTTCGAGCCGGATCTGTTCGGGACGAATCATGACGGCCGGGGAGCGGCCGAACTGCAGGGCGTCCTGACCAAACAAGATGTTGGCCGCGCCTACGAACTCGGCGACAAAACGCGTGGCCGGCCGGTTGTACAAGTCGGAGGGCGTCGCAATCTGCTCGATACGGCCCTTGTTGAACACACCAATACGATCACTCATGGACAACGCTTCGTGCTGGTCGTGAGTCACGAAGAGGAAAGTAATTCCCAACTTGCGTTGCAAATTCTTGAGCTCACTCTGCATCTGTTCACGCAGCTTCAAATCCAGCGCGCCCAGTGGTTCGTCGAGCAACAACACTTTGGGTTCGCTAATCAGCGCGCGTGCCAGGGCCACGCGCTGGCGCTGGCCACCTGAGAGTTGTATCGGCTTGCGCCACGCCACTTCAGGCAGTTGTACCGTCTCCAGCAGTTCTTGCGCGCGGCGTTCACGGGTGGCGCGATCGACGCCACGCACCATCAGGCTGTAGGCGACATTGTCGATAACGGACATGTGCGGGAAGAGCGCATAGTCCTGAAACACGGTGTTGACGGGACGGGCATAGGGCGGATGCTGGCTTACGTCCGCGCCGTTGATCGTGATGCTGCCGCTGGTGGGCAGCGTGAAGCCACCGATGATGCGCAAACACGTGGTTTTGCCCGATCCCGAGGGGCCCAGCAATGTGAAGAATTCACCCGGCTCGACATCAAGGCTGACCCGGTCTACCGCATGCACGTATTTGCCCGCTGAACGAAATACGCATGACACGTCACGCAGACTGATTGCCGTAGTCATCAAGTTCAGACTTTCCAAACGACGCGCAAGACATTCCCGGCCACGTTCCCGCTCCAGCACCGTTCACTCAAGCCGCGGCAACCCGGCCATCGCGGGAATGCCAAATTGAACAGCTTTGGTCCTGGAGTGACTCCACCACAACGACTGGCTCACTCGGTGCGAACCAGCCGCTCGACTTTCATCGACCGCCGAGGACCGCGATGTAATCGGATGCCCACTTGTGGTAGGGGATGCACTGGTTGTTTTGCGTTTTGCATTGGGTCGTGGGGGTCTTCCAGAACGAGATGCGCTCAAAATCCTTGAAGCCCTGGCGGTCACAGCCGGCGTCACCCAACAGTTTGTTGCCCTTGCAGGCCGCGGGTACGGCGGGAACGGAGCCAAACCATGCCGACAAGTCACCCTGAAGCTTGGGGCTCAGTGAATGCTCCATCCACATATAGGCGCAGTTGGGGTGCTTGGCCTCAACGTGCATCATGGTGGAGTCCGCCCAGCCAGTTGCCCCCTCGGCTGGAATGACGGTGGCAATTGGAGCCTTTTTCGAACCCAGGATATTGGCCTGGAACTGCCAGCTGCCGGACGCAACCACGCCCTCATTGGTGAAGTCATCGATTTGCACGAAGGCATCGTGCCAGTACTTGCCAACCAGCTTGCGCTGCCCGCGCAAAAGATCCAGGGCAGCCTTGTACTGGGCTTCGTTTAGTTCGTAAGGATCCTTGATTCCCAGGGCCGGGTTTTTCTTCATCAGGTAGAGCGCCGCGTCGGCGATATAGATCGGTCCGTCAAAGGCCTGAACGCGGCCTTTGTTGCTCTTGCCGTCGGGCAGGGTCTGCTCCTCGAAAACGACACTCCAGCTGGCCGGCTTTTTGTCGCCGAATACCTTGGTGTTGTACATCAGTACGTTCCAGCCCCATTGGTAAGGCACGCCGTAGTGCGTGTTGTTCTCATAATGCCAGGGAGACTGCTGCAGGCGCGAATCGATGCTCTTGTAGCTTGGAATCAGACCCACGTTGATCGGCTGCACCTTCTTGCCACGGATCAAACGGGTACTGGCGTCGCCAGACGCGGTCACCAGATCAAAGCCACCCTCGTTCATCAAGGCCACCATTTCGTCGGACGTACCGGCCGTCTTGACGTTGACCTTGCATCCGGTTGCCTTCTCGAAACCAGTCACCCAGTCGAAGCCTTTGTCGGTCGCGCCACGTTCGATGTAGCCAGCCCAGGCCACGATATCGACCTGGCCTTCGCCCTTGCCAAGTTTTTGCACGGGCTTTTGAGCCAGACCGACCGTGCCTATCGCCATCACGCCGATTGCAACAACTGCATATTTCAGGAATTTCATTCATGCGCTCCATTTAGGTTGATCGATATCCAGCCGGCAAGATGAACCACCGGATGCTTCAAGGAGCCTGTCGGGCTTCCAGCAGCATGAATGTAGCGTTGACATCCAGACCTGTGAAGTGCAATATTCGAAGCCCTTTCCATCTATAAAGTAGATATCTAGCAAAAACCCGTACATTTTTTCGATATCAAACTGTTCTGGGAGCATGCAGCGCAACATCACGCTCAAACAATTTCGCTATTTCCTGGCTGTCTCAGAGACCGCATCAGTGGCCGCGGCGGCGCGCATGATCAACATCGCCCAGTCCGCCGTGACAAAGAGCGTTCAGGAACTGGAGGAATCGCTCGGCGTGCGTCTGTTTGAGCGAAGCTCCAGGGGTATGGTGCTGACGCAGCAGGGACATCGATTTCAGTCCAGCGCGCGCAAGGTGATCGCCTCGGTTGCCGAAGCCAGACAGTTGACGCGCGGCAGCTTCGAGACCTTGACCGGTGACTTGACAATTGGTGTAACCAGCCTGGTCGCGGGCTACTATCTGGCCGGGCTTTTCGCGCGTTTTCAGCGCTCGCACCCATCGGTCAATGTATCCGTGGTGGAAGACAAGCCCCAGTTTCTGGAACACTTGTTGATCAATGGCGAGGTGGACCTGGCGATCATGGTTTCCAATGCGTTGGGGGATCCTCTGGCCTTGGTGGTGGAAGAACTGACCCGCTCGCCCAATCGCGTCTGGATGGCGTCGAGTCACGCCCTGGCTGAGCGCCCGGAGTTGACCCTGGAAGAGTGTGCCGCCCATCCGCATGTGGTCCTGGAGGCCGATCGCGTCGAGAGTGTTCTCAACGCTGTGTGGTCGCGCCATGGTTTGCACCCCCAGGTATTGATGCGAACGTCATCACTGGAAGCGGTTCGGTCTTTGGTCGGTATCGGCGCGGGGATCACGATACTGCCGGATTTCCTGTACCGCCCCTGGACCCTGGATGCTGATCACATCGAAGTGCGCGCTCTACGCCAAGCCGTGCCGAGTATCGACGTCGGACTGGTGTGGCGGCGCGGCTCCCGTATCCGGGTGGTCGTGACCGAGTTCATTGAACTTGCAAGGGAACAGTCGCGCAGCAACCGCAACCGTTAACGCTGAGACTTGCGCTCCGTGTGGAGTTGCATCGCCGCATCTAGACTGCAGGATAAACTGGCAGGCGGAGGTGGTCATGCGAAGATGGAACGGCTGGGGCGACGATGCCACCTCGATCGGCCTCGACGATGGCGCGCGCGCCATGATGGTGGCACGGCTCGGCCCCGGGCGACCCGGACTCGACGCCACCCAACCGGACCTGCTGGCCCGGGTTCCCGCCTCCCGTTTACCGGCCCACGCGCTGATCCGCAGCGACGCCGCCGCGCGTTTCTCGATGGCCATGGGGGAGAGCTTTGCCGACTGGTTGCGTAAACGATTTGGCGCCCTGCCCCCGGTGCCCGACGGCGTGGCGTTTGCCGAATCGAATCAGCAGGTACGTGAGCTGCTGGACCTGGCGCAGCGGCACAACTGGATCGTGATTCCGTTTGCCGGTGGCACCAGTGTGTCCGGGCATCTGGACTGCCCGATCAGCCAGCGGCCGGTCCTGTCGGTCAATCTCGGACGCATGAAGCGGCTGCTGCACCTGGACACGCAAAGCCAGTTGGCAACCTTTGGCGCCGGCACACCCGGGCCACTGGTGGAGGCGCAGTTGCGCGCGCGGGGCTACACACTGGGGCATTTTCCCCAGTCGTTCGAATATTCCACCGTGGGTGGCTGGGTGGTCACGCGCTCGAGCGGCCAGCAGTCGCTGCGTTATGGCCGCATCGAGCAGTTGTTCGCGGGCGGGCGGCTCGAGTCGCCGGTGGGCAGCTTGACCATCCCCACGTTTCCGGCCGCCAGCGCCGGGCCCGACCTGCGCGAAATCGTGCTGGGCTCGGAAGGCCGTTTTGGCATCCTGACCGAGGCCACTTTGCGGGTGTCGCCGCAACCTGAACACGAGAGTTTTCATGCGTTGTTCCTGCCCCATTGGGAGGCGGCCGAGGACGCCGTGCGCGAGCTGGTGCAGCGCAAACTTCCGCTGTCCATGCTGCGCCTGTCCAACGCCGTCGAGACCGAAACCAATCTCGCGCTGGCAGGCCACGCGCGCCTGATCGGCGCTCTGGAGAAGTACCTGGCCTGGCGCGGCTGCGCATCGGCCAAGTGTTTGCTGATGCTGGGCGTGACGGCGGACACCCGCACCGCCCGCTACGCCCTGCGCGAAGCCCGGCGCATGCTGGCGCGCCACGGCGGCGTATACATCGGGCGCGCGATCGGCGACAAGTGGTCGGCCAACCGCTTCATGGGGCCCTACCTGCGCAACACCCTGTGGGACCTGGGTTATTCGGTCGACACCATCGAGACCGCGGTCGACTGGCCGCAGGTCAAGAACCTGATGCTGGCGATGGAGCAGGTCGCGCGCGACGTGTTTGCGCCGTATGGCGAACGCGTACACGCGTTTACGCACCTGTCGCACTTGTATGCGCAGGGCAGCAGCATCTATTCTCAATTTGTCTGGGCTACGGCACCGGGCGGCTTCGGGCCCAACTTCGAGCGCTGGCAGCGCCTCAAGGCGGCCGTCGCGGCTACCATCGCCGCACATGGCGGCACGGTGAGCCACCAGCACGGCGTAGGGCGTGACCACGCAAGCCATTTGCCGGACGAAAAAGGCCCGCTGGGCATGGCGACGCTGGCCGGGCTGTGCCGCCACTTCGATCCGCAAAAAATCATGAACCCCGGCAAGCTGCTGCGGGACGAAGGCCCATGGGCGACCGACTAGCACCGCAGGGCGAACGGCTGAATCTTCTTGCGCGGCTGCATGACCAGAGCGTCTGGGACCTGGTGGTGATCGGCGGTGGCATCAGCGGCGCGGGTGTGGCGCAACAGGCGGCGCGCCGGGGCTGGAGCGTACTGCTGGTTGAGCAGCGCGATTTTGCGTCGGGCACGTCGAGCCGATCGTCCAAGCTCGTGCATGGCGGGCTGCGTTATCTCAAACAAGGCGCGCCGCGCACCACCTGGCACTCGGTGCGCGAGCGTGATCGTCTGATGCGCGAGGCGCCTGAGCTGATCGAATCACAGAGTTTCCTGTTTGCCGATTGCGCGGGGCGCAAGCCCGGTCGATGGCTGTTTCAACTCGGCTTGGTGGTCTACGACCTGATGGCTGGCCGGCGCACCCACGCCTGGGCCGACTTGGCCGCCACGCGCGTACTGGCGCCCGGCCTGGCACCGCCAGGCATGCGCGGCGCGCTGGTGTTTCAGGACGCCAAGACCGACGACGCGCGCCTGGTCTGGCGCGTTTTGTCGCAAGCCCGGCGCGACGGCGCGCTGGTGCTGAACTACGTGGCCGCCCAAGCGCTGCAACTCGATGCAGGTTGTGTGACCGGCATCACGCTGCAAGATGGTCCAAGCGGCCGGCACTACCATGTACGTGCCAAGGCGGTGGTGAACGCCACCGGCGCGTGGGCCGACCGGCTGCGTGCCGCGGTAGGCGGCAAACCCATGTTGCGGCCCTTGCGCGGCAGCCATCTGGTGCTGCCGTTCTGGCGCCTTGCGGTGGCGCAATCCGTCAGCTTCATGCATCCCGACGACGGCCGGCCGGTGTTCCTCTACCCATGGGAAGGCGCGACGCTGGTCGGCACCACCGACCTCGACCACCGCGACGATCTGGACCTGGAGGCTTCCATCACCCAGGCCGAAGTCGACTATCTGCTGGCGGCGGTGAACGACCAGTTCCCCGGCGCGGCGCTCCGCGCGGCCGACGTCAGCGCCTGTTACGCCGGTGTGCGGCCGGTGGTGGACGACGGTACCGGCAAGGCGTCCGAGGCCGCGCGCGACCACGCGGTACTGGACGAGTCGGGCCTGATCACATTGACCGGCGGCAAACTGACCACGTTCCGGCTCATGGCGCAAGACGCTCTGGCGCTGGCCGCACCACACGTCGGCAAGCCCTATACACGCGACGAAACGGCCGTGTTCACGCCCACCGGCCGGCTCGACCCGCGCTGGAGCGCGGCGGTGCGGCATCGGCTCGCCGCGCGATATGGATGTCAGGCCATGGAACGGGCCGCGCAGGCCAGCGATGCCGATCTGCAGACCGTGCCCGGCACCAACACCCTGTGGCTGGAGCTGGCCTTGGCGGCCGAACACGAATGCGTGCTGCATCTGGACGACCTGCTGCTGCGGCGCACCCGGCTCGGAATCCTGTTGCCGCGGGGCGCTCTGGACCATCTGGAGCGCATCCGCACCTTGTGCGAACCGCATCTGAACTGGGGCCAGGCGTTATGGGCCACCGAAATCGAACGCTACCACGCGCTGGTCAAAGCACACTACAGCCTGCCCGGCACGCCACCGGAGGTGACACCGCCATGAACAAATCCTACCTGCTGGCGATCGACAACGGCACCCAGAGCGTACGGGCGCTGCTGTTCGACCTGCAAGGCAACCTGGCGGCCAAAGCCCAGGTTCCCATCGATACCTACCAGTCGCCCCAGCCGGGCTGGATGGAGAACGAGCCCGAAGCATTCTGGCGTTCGTTGTGCCGGGCTTGCCAGCAACTATGGGCGACCACCAGCGTCCCGACGAGCGCAATGGCCGGTGTCGTCATCACCACCCAACGTGGCAGCACGATTGCATTGGACAAGAACGGGCAGCCGCTACGGCCGGCCATGATCTGGCTCGACCAGCGCCGCGCCGACAAAATCCCGCCGCTCGCCTGGTGGTGGGAAGCCGCGTTTCGCGCCATCGGCATGCGTGACACAGTGCGCTTTTTCCAGCAGGAAGCAGAGGCCAACTGGATCGCCCAGCATCAGCCCGAACTGTGGGCCAGGACCGACAAATACCTGCTGCTGTCGGGCTACCTCAACTACCGCTTCTGCGGCCGTTTTGTCGATTCGGTGGCGTCGCAGGTGGGGTACCTACCGTTCGACTACAAAAAGGGCTGCTGGGCCGCCGGGAGCGACTGGAAATGGCAGGCCATGGCCATCACACGAGGCATGTTGCCCGAACTGGTTCCCGCCGGCACACCGATCGGCCGGGTCAGCGCCGAGGCGGCGCGCGACACCGGCATTCCGTACGGCCTGACGGTTATCGCCGGGGCCGCCGACAAAGCCTGCGAAGTGCTTGGCGCGGGCTGCCTGACGCCCGACATTGCCTGCCTGTCCTACGGCACCGCGGCCACCATCAACACCAGCACACCGCGTTATCTGGAGGCCACGCCGTTTATCCCGCCCTATCAGGCCGCCGTGCCGGGCTACTACAACACCGAGATCCAGATCACGCGCGGGTTCTGGATGGTGAGCTGGTTCAAGGAACAGTTCGGCCTGCATGAACGGCAGTTGGCCGGCCAGCGCGGTGTGTCACCCGAAAGCCTGTTCGACGCGCTGGTCAACAGCGTGCCGCCGGGCGCGCAGGGCCTGATTTTGCAGCCGTTCTGGAACCCCGGAATCAAGGTGCCCGGTCCGGAGGCCAAGGGCGCCGTGATCGGTTTTGGCGATGTGCATACGCGTGCGCACCTGTACCGCGCCATTCTCGAAGGCCTGGCCTACGCCTTGCGCGAAGGCAAGGAGCGGATCGAAAAACGCGGCGGCCAACCCATCACGCGTGTACGCGTTGCCGGCGGCGGCTCGCAAAGCGACGCGGCGCTGCAGATCACGGCCAATGTCTTTGACCTGCCGTGCGAACGGCCGCATTTGTACGAGACCAGCGGCCTGGGCGCCGCGATGCTGGCCGCCGTGGGCCTGCAGCTGCACCCCGACTTTGCCACTGCCTTGCGCGAGATGACGCGTATCGGCAAGGTGTTCCAGCCCCAGGCCGAACACGCCCACACCTACGAGCAACTCTACCGTCGCGTGTACTGCCGCATGTACCAGCGGCTGCAGCCGCTGTACCGGGAAATCCGTGTGATTACAGGGTATCCGGACAGTGGGGCGCCATGAAGGGCCACACGCGCACCTGGCTCATACCGGTCTGTGCACGCAGCCGCTCGATCAGCGACGCGTCCTGGCTGGTTAGACGAAGGGTGAGGTGGCTGGTGGTCATGGGGCGACTGTAATACGACGAACGGCGCCTGTATTACAGATGGCTTGCGCGGGATTCCCCGCGCGACCGATGTTCCCCGGGCTGGTAGTGGCAGCCGGTGCCAGAAGGATTTGCACCGGATTTGAAGATGAGAATATACTGTATTTTTGTACAGTATTCATTGCTGCTTTTCTCGCCCATGTCCAGGCTTTCCTGTGTCGTCTCTGGTGCCTCAAACGCCGCCGTCTGGCGGGCCGATGAACTGGCGCGTCCGGCCGGTGCGGTGCTGGCAACCGGCCATGCCGCGCTGGATGCCGAGTTACCCGGTGGTGGCTGGCCGGTGGGGGCGATGGTGGAAATTTTGCAGGCCCAAAGTGGCCAGAACGAATGGCGCTTGTTGTTGCCTGCACTGGCCCGCTCGCGCCCGGGTCCGGTGGTGTTGGTGGGGGCGCCGCATATGCCGTTCGGGCCTGGCCTCTCGGCCCAGGGATTGGCGCCAGAACGTTTGTTGTGGATTACCGCCGTTGAGCCGGCCCCCCGCATGTGGGCCTGCGAGCAGGCATTGCGGTGTGCCGACGTGAGCGCCGTGCTGGCCTGGTTGCCCCAGGTCCGGGCCGATCAACTGCGGCGA
>JANNGR010000614.1:0-2127 GCA_031403955.1 Betaproteobacteria bacterium | reverse complement strand
GTGCTGCTGCCGATCTTGGTGAGGCTGCCGCTGCCGCTTATGGCGCCGGCGTAGGTGCCGGTGGACGTCTGATTGAACGTGACGTTGGCGTCGTCGGTGATGTTTCCTTGCAGGCTGGTGGAGTTGCCCTGCAAGACGCCGGCCGAGACGGTGGTGCCGCCGGTATAGGTGTTGGCACCCGAGAGCGTGAGCGTGCTAGCACCCGCTTGTGTCAGGCTGCCGGTGCCGGCGATCGTCAAGTTTGAGATCGAGACCGGGCCGCTTTGGACGGAGAAAATCTGATCAGGACTGGCTCCGCTTACCACAAGTCCGCTCGCGCCGGAGCCGTTGATCGAGATCGTCGCACTGGCGTTGTTCAGCGCGGGCAGTTGGCTGGTCAGGGTGATCGTGGTGGAGGCCGGCAGGGTGAACGTGATGTCGTGCGTGCCGCCGCCGGCCGCGTTGGCCTGATTGATGGCCCAGCGCAAGGTGTCTACCGCTCCGGTATCCGCGGTACTCGTGACCACGAAGGTGGCGGCGCGCGTGCTGGCGTCCGGCACGGCGACGGCCAGGAAGAGCGCGCCGACCGACACAAGCACGAGAATGGGTCGGGGCGTCGAGGCGCCAAGCGCGCACCGCCACCCTGTTTGGCAATCCATTGCTGACGAACAACTCGTTGAAGGCTCAGGGCGTCAGTCAACTCTTGGATCACCAAACTCCAAGGGGAGTTCGGCCCCTGCGGTGGGTGACACCGGCTGCGATGCCAAGGATTAGACGCGTCGGTAAATGAACATGATGCTGACACTTGCCCCGATCGTCGTCGGAACCACCCCGCGACACGTTGCCGCTGGGCGTCCTATCCTGATCTTCGGCTAGTTGGCGCCTACGCGCCAGTCCGCATCATGCGACAATGTCGCAGTCAAACCGCAACTTATCCGGACGCTGGCGGGCCGAACGTGTTTGGCGCCAAGGGTTTGTGTGAGATTACACTTGTCGGGGGGCGCACGCTCGTCAGAGGCGGGAGTCAGGCCGGATCGCCGTGGCCGCCGGGCCTGGCGGGAAGCCTGCGCATTTGCAAGGCCAGGTGGACGAGCTCCACGTCGTTGTGAACGTGCAGTTTTTCGAGCACTTTGGCCCGATGCTTGGCGGCCGTTTGCACGCTGATGCCGAGCTCCGCCGCGATTTGCTTCTGTGTCTTGGCAGACACGATCAGATCCATGACTTCCGCCTCGCGCGGAGTCAGTTTGTCGCGTTCCATGCGGGCGTGGACGACCGGCGCGATGATGGCCGAGACGCGATTCAAAAGGTCAAGATCCTCGGCGTTGTAGTCGGTTTCGGAGTCGGCGATGTGAAACAAACCGAGCGGTACGCCATCGTGTCGAATGGGCGCGACCAGAGAACGAGTTACCAGTTTGCCACGGTCCGTTTGTCGCGAACCGTTTTCGATGAGGGTGGTTTCCTCGCGGAGGGCAGCATCCCACAATTCGCACCGATCCGCCGGCGGATAGCGCACGTATTGTTCAACGCCCGCGGACAGATACGGGCCGACAAGCATCCCATCCCAGGTAAACCGCAAGAACAGCCCCTTCGGACTCTGAAATGAATCCAGTAAGATCCTCAGGACGCTAGCATACACGGTGTCATCCGTCGTGCTCTCGAGTGAGTGCAGGATTTGCGGGACCGTTCGCGTCAACCGTTCCAGGTGGCGCAAGTAATCCGCGGATTTCTGTTCCGCGGCCTTACGGACCGAGATGTCCTGGATTTGGGAAATGAAGTAGCTCGGATGTGCGGCCTCGTCGCGAACCATCGAGACGCTGAGCAAGATCCAAATGATGTGGCCTTGCTTGTGGAAATACCGCTTTTCCATGTGGTAATGGTCGATCTCGCCGCGCCGCAACTGGTCGACCAACGCCAGGTCGGCCTGCAGATCGAGAGGATGCGTAATCGTCTGGAAATCGGTGGCGCACAGCTCTTCTTGGCTGTAACCGACGCTCCGGCAGAGCGACTGGTTCACCTTGAGAAACCGGCCGGCCATCCAGACCGACCAGCGCCAAGCCGATGGCGGCATGCTCGAACGCGTTGCGAAAGGCGCCGTGATCCCGATCGAGTGCCCTCTGCCAGACTGCGGTTCGCTGCGATTCCGCCGGG
>JANNGR010000613.1:0-2847 GCA_031403955.1 Betaproteobacteria bacterium | reverse complement strand
TGGTCGAAGAGCTTTACCGGCGTGGCGCGCGTTGGCTGGCCGGTGGCGCTTTGGAACGTTGAATTAGCCGGGTGGCCTTCGCCGCTGCCAGCCCGGTGTCCTCGTGGCGCACGAACCGGGCCACCATTTCGACAATGCTGTCTCGCCGCGCGCGCACGGCCGTCGGGTGTTCGAGATCGCGCTTGAAGATCAGCGCGAAAGTGTGCCGATTGGAGACATTGAAGAAACTCAGGGCCGAGATTGACTGATGCAGGTCCACCGGGTCTATGCCGGGCCGAAAAACGCCTTGCGCCAGGCCACGCTGGTAGACCCGCTGCACCGCATGGATGGCCGGAACATTCAAGTCCTGGATCGATTTGCTTTGCGCCAGAAACTCGCCGCGGTGAATGTTCTCGTTCATCACCAGCCGAACGAAATCAGGATTGCGCCACTGGTAGTCGACCGTGAAAGCGACCAGTTTGCGCAGCGCATCCTCGGGTGCCAGGTCCTCCAGATGCAACTCGGCCTCGATCGCGCGAATGCGCCGGTAGGCCTCCTCCAGCACGGCCACATAGAGGCCTTTCTTGCTGCCGTAGTAGTAGTAGATCATGCGTTTGCTGGTACGCGTAGTGGCCGCGATCTCGTCGATGCGCGCACCGCTCAGGCCCTTGTCGGCAAACTCGGCCGTGGCTGCCTGCAAAATTTCCGCCATGGTGCGGGCGGGGTCGTTGGTGCGCCCGCCCGAGGGCTGGATTTTCTTCGCCGGTGATGAGCGGCTCCGTGAATGTACTGTTTCGTTCATTTGGCGAGTATAGGACGAGTCCGGGGGGCAAGGGGACAATTCACGGCCCGACGCGGACGGTCAGAGGTGCTTATAAAAGAACGTTGTCGCGCAGAACTCGCCATTGGGCATCAGCGCGTACTTCGGCACCACCCCTACGCGCTGCCAGCCAGCGCGTTCATACAGCCGCTCGGCATCGCTGCCGGTAACCGTGTCGAGCACCAGTACCGTCTTGCCGTGATCGCGCGCCGCATCGTCGAGCGCCGCCATCAGCCGCCGCGCGATGCCTTGGCGGCGGGCGCCGCGGTGCACCAGCATTTTGGCGACGTCGGCGCGGTGGCGCTGGTTGTCGGGCAGCGACATGATCATCTGCAGCGTGCCGATGACCTGCCCTTCGCGGTCCTCGGCTATCAGCAGCACACGTTCGCCGCGTGCGACGACTTCGGCCACCCCGCGCCAGAAGGCCACCGCCTTCTGGCGCGGCAGCGGCAGCATGAAGCCGACCGAGGCGCCACCCTCGACGCAATCGAGCAGCAGATCGGCCAGCGCCTCGACGCAGGCAGCGGCTTCGTTGGCCTCGACGCGTCGCACCGTCACATCATCGGTCATCGGTTTCTCCTGGTGGCACCTCCAGTTTATTGGCCTACTTGGTTCAGCAAACCATCTTGCCCCATTTCGGTCTGAAGCGGCCAGCCATTGGCGGGTGAAGTCATTGGCGTCGAAGTGAACGCATGTCGAGTTAGGGTAACTACCCATATCGAAACAACTAACTAGTTCGTACATTATGAACTGCTGAATTTCGTAGGAGACAAAACCCATGATCCAGAAACTGCTGGACCAGTACTGCCGGTTGTTATCGTGGCTGATCGCCGCCAGCCTGGCGGTGATGGTGGTACTGGTGTTCACCAATGTGGTGTTGCGTTATGCCTTCAACTCCGGCATCACGGTATCGGAGGAACTGTCGCGCTGGCTGTTCGTGTGGCTGACCTTCCTGGGCGCCATCGTCGCGCTCAACAACCGCGCCCATCTGGGCACTGACACGCTGGTGTCGCGCCTTTCCATCCGGGGCAAGAAGATCTGTCTGGGGCTGGGCCACCTGCTGATGTTGTTCATTTGCTGGCTGATATTCCAGGGCGCGGTGGACCAGGTCAAGATCAACTGGACCACCACCAGCGCCGCAATGGAGGTATCGATGGCGTTTTTTTACGCCTGCGGCATGGTGTTTGCGGTCTCCGCCGCGGTGATCCTGCTAAACGACTTCTGGCGTCTGGCTACCGGCCAGCTCTCGGAAGACGAATTGATCGGCGTGCGGGAGTCTGAAGAAGAGCCCATCGATGTGCCCAAGCCGCTGCAATCATGACCATCGCAATTTTCCTGGGTTCCCTGCTTGGCGCCATGGCGCTCGGTGTGCCGATCGCCTTTTCGCTGCTGCTTTGCGGTGCCGCATTGATGTGGCACCTGAACATGTTCGACGCGCAGATCCTGGCGCAGAACGTGATCCTTGGCGCCGACAGTTTCCCGTTGCTGGCGGTGCCTTTTTTCATGCTGGCCGGCGAGATCATGAACACCGGCGGCTTGTCCAGGCGCATCGTCGGCTTTGCGATGGCGCTCGTCGGCCATGTCAGGGGCGGCCTGGGTTATGTGACGATCATCGCGGCATGCCTGTTGTCGGCCCTGTCGGGCTCGGCGGTAGCCGACGCCGCCGCGCTTACCGCGTTGCTGTTGCCGATGATGGTCAAAGCCGGGCACGACAAGGCGCGCAGCGGCGGATTGATCGCGGCCTGCGGCGTGATCGGTCCGATCATTCCGCCCTCGATCGGATTTGTGATTTTTGGCGTGGCCGCAAACGTGTCGATCAGCAAACTGTTCCTGGCCGGTATATTTCCGGGGCTTGTATTGGCGGCAGGCCTGTGGTTCACCTGGTGGTGGCTGGTGCGGCGAGAGAAACTGGAGACTCCGCCACGGCGCACGCAGGGAGAAGTGTGGCACGCCTTTCGCAGTGCCGGATGGGCACTGATGTTGCCGGTGATTATTCTGGTGGGATTGCGCATGGGCGTATTTACACCCACCGAGGCGGCAGTGGTGGC
>JANNGR010000612.1:0-2392 GCA_031403955.1 Betaproteobacteria bacterium | reverse complement strand
AAGATCATCGGCGGCGTGACGCCGCACTGCACCAAACTGGCGGTCGCGCTCTATCGATTCCGGGATGACGCGGATGCCACGCATGCCGGTGACCACATGGTCGCCCTTTTTCCAGCCACACACCGCGAAATGCCACATCGGTCGGCAGGATGGGGGCCGGTGGACCATCCACCCATGCCTTTCAGCCTGGATAGCGTGGTAGACGCTTCCCTATGACGCCCATCCGATGGGGGATCCTTGGGGTCTCGAAGTTTGCACAGCGCCAGATGATCCCGTCGGTGCGCAAGTCTTCCGAGGTCGAGATCGTCGCCATCGCCTCGCGGGACCTGGACAAGGCGCAGGCCGCTGCGCGCGAGTTCGGTATCCCGAAGGCCTATGGCTCGTACGAGGCCCTGCTGGCCGACCCGGATGTCGAGGTCATCTACAACCCCCTGCCCAACCACCTGCATGTGCCGTGGTCGATTAAGGCCGCCGAGGCCGGAAAACACGTGCTGTGCGAAAAGCCCATCGCGCTTGGTGCCGCTCAGGCCGCCCTGTTGCTGGCCGCGCGTGACCGGACTGGGGTCGTCATTCAAGAAGCGGTGATGGTTCGAACGCAGCCGCGCTGGCTGGCGGCGCGCGAGTTGATCCGGAATGGCCGCATCGGAACCTTGCGCGCCGTGCAGGGGTTCTTTTCGTACTTCAACGACGCGGCCGACAATGTGCGCAACCAGGCTGACATCGGCGGTGGCGGTCTGATGGATATTGGGTTCTATCCGATCACACTGACGCGCTTTTGCTTCGGCGCCGAACCCACGCGCGTCCTTGGCCTACTGGAGCGCGATCCGCGTTTCGGAACCGATCGCCTGACGTCGGCCATCCTCGAGTTTCCGGAAGGGCAAGCGACCTTCACCTGTTCGACACAGCTTGCGCCGTATCAGGAGATGCATCTTCTGGGAACCGACGGCCGGATATTCGTCGACTGGCCGTTCAATACGCCCGCCGACGTCCCCTCCCAGTTGGTGCTGCATACCGGCCGGACCGCGCCGATAGAATCCGAGGTGTTGACCACGCCAGCCAGCGATCAATACACGGTCCAGGCCGAGCTATTCGGCCGGGCCGTCCGCGGTGAGGCCGACCCGGCGGTACCGCTTGAAGACGCCATCGCGACTATGGCCGTCATCGACGCTCTGTTCCGTTCGGCCCGCAGCGGAACCTGGGAGGCGCCTCAGGTTCCGGCCGACCGCAGTTGACGAATTTCGTAACACCAAGCTCCCCTCGGGAACTAAGGTACATGGAGGTGATCATGCGCGAGCGACCGAACTCTCTGTTCAGCGGCCGGATTTTCGCTTCGAGAAGTTGGGCGAACGTGCTGGCGTGCCTCCTGCTTGTGACAAGTTCTTCCGGCTGCTCGTCGACAACGTCGACCCAGCGCCAAGACGATGCCGCCATGGCCACCCCGGCCGATGCGAGCCCCCTTCCGGACCGGGTCGCTTCAGCTCCCGACTCGCAACTGGACTCGAACATCAGCGTCGAGGTGACTTCGCCAAAAGATTCAAACAGCGGCAAAGATTCAAACAGTGGCAAAGATTCAAACAGTGGTGACGGTCAATTTCCGGCCAGCGTGATCGATCTGACGTCCTGGAAACTGACGCTGCCCATTCCCGATCCGGCGATGGCAGGCTCGAAGGATCCCTGGGAACTCGGAACGCCCGACCTCGCAGCCTTCTCGATAGATCCCTGGTTCACCGCGGTCCGCGACACGGACGGCCCTGCCGTAAGCTTTCGAGCCCCGCACGGAGGCATCACGACGTCCGGGTCAAAGAACGCGCGCAGCGAGCTACGAGAGATGAACCCCGGTTACCCCAAGAAGAGCTCACTGTATGCGGCCGCGTGGGGGACGAACGACGGCAAGACGCACACCCTGTGGATCAAGCAGAAGGTCACCCACCTGACCAGCGTGAAACCGCACACGGTAACAGGACAGATTCATGATCTTCGCGATGACGTCACGGTCTTCAGGATCGAAGGACACGGGGGCGGAACCCCCGACGCCAGGGTGACGACGGCGGACATCTGGATTACCGACGGCGACAACACCCACGCCTTTCTTGTGGAATCGAACTACGTCCTGGGAACCGCCTTCACGGTCAAGTTCGTGGTGTCGGCCGGCGTGATCCGCTACGAGTTCAACGGCCAACCCGTCGCCTACACGCAGACCAAGAACACGACCGGTTGCTACTTCAAGCTCGGTAACTACACCCAGTCGAACTCCGGCACGGCTCCGACCGAGGTCGACGCCGCCTACGCCGAGACGCTGGTGTACGCGTACGAGCTGACGCACCAGTAAGCGGCGCAGAGTCTTCTGACATCGTTCCGACATTTTTGCGACATCGTTGCGACGAAAGCCGCC
>JANNGR010000611.1:0-10071 GCA_031403955.1 Betaproteobacteria bacterium | reverse complement strand
GACTGGTTATGTTGCCCTCGCAGCGGCCGCGCTGCGGGTGTTGTTAGGGTTTGCCGCGCCTGGTTATTGGCGTTTTGCGCAGTTCGTGCGCGGCGTGCGGCCTACCTTGGCCTACGCGCGCACGGTGTGGCAACGCCGCGAGGTGCATTATTTGGGTCACAACCCCTTGGGTGGCTGGATGGTGGTGGCACTGCTCGCCGACGCAATGGCAGCGGGTCTGAGCGGTTGGCTTTTTACTACCGATCGATTTTGGGGTTCCCAATGGCTCGAGCAACTACACGGAGCGTTCGGACAGGCTTTATTGCCGCTGCTGGCCCTGCATGTAGGTGGTGTTGTTTTCACCTCGCTCCGCCAGCGTGAGAATCTGGTTGCGGCCATGTTGCATGGACGCAAACGTGCGTCGCCAGAGGCTGACCAGCGCTGAAGTTTGACTGCGCCTTGAGAGCGGTGCGCGTACACTGGGTTCTCCTTGCCTACCACGATTGGAGCCCTGATGAAACCGGTCATTGAACTACTCAAGAATCGCGATCCAACCCTGTACCAGGTGGCGCCGGAGGTGCTGGTGTTCGATGGGCTCAAGTTGCTGGCCGGTTATGGGGTTGGCGCGATCGTGGTGATGGACGCGGACCGGCTGGTGGGCGTGTTCTCCGAGCGCGATTACACCCGTAAGATTGCGCTGCTGGGAAAGAACTCGCGCGAAACCCGAGTCGCCGACATCATGACGCGCGACGTGATTTCCGTTGCTCCCACCACCGGCACACGGGCCTGCATGGCGCTGATGAGCCAAAAGAAAATCCGCCATTTGCCGGTCGTCGATGGCACCAAGGTATTGGGCATGATCTCCATCCTCGACATCATGGACGACATAATTGCCAGCCATGAAGAAACCATTGCCCAATTGCAACACTACATCACGAGTTAGGCGCCAGCGGGAGTCACCATGAGTAACCTGAATGACTTTGCGCGCCCGCCCTCCGCCGACGCGCTCGACGACGCGCTGCATACACTCGAAACCAACAAGCACATCTGGGCCCGCACCAGTGTGGCCGCGCGCGTCGAAATGCTAAAGAGCATGAAGGAAACCCTGATGCCGCAGGCGCGTAGCTGGGCACTGACGGCAGCCGCGAAGAAAGGTATTCCAGCCGGCTCGCCGCTGGTTGGTGAAGAGTGGCTGGCCGGGCCGTACGCATGTATGTCGGCGCTCAACCTGTATATCGAAACCCTGGGCGCGCAACCCAGCAAGGCCTACCTGAGCAAGCTGCGCCAGCGTACCCTGCCAGGCGGCCAACTGGCGGTCAAGGTGTTTCCGCACACACTGATGGAGACAATTCTGGCCGGGGGCGTGAGCGCCGAGGTGTGGATGGAGCCCGGTGTCACGTCGGCCAACCTGGCCAGCCATACCGGGCAGGCCTATAAACAGAGCGAGGCATCGCGCGCCGGCAAAGTGGCGCTGGTGCTGGGCGCGGGCAACGTGGCGGCAATTGCGCCGCTGGACGTGTTGTACAAACTGTTGGTTGAACACGAGGTATGTATCGTCAAGCTAAACCCGGTCAACGACTACATGTTGCCGTTCTTTTGCGCCATGCTCCAACCGGCGATCGAACTGGGTGTGGTGCGGATATTCAAGGGTGGCGCCGACGTGGGCGTGTATCTGACCGGGCACCCGCTGGTGGAGACGATCCATATCACCGGTTCCGAAGCCGTGCATGATGCGATCGTTTGGGGCGTTGGCGAGGAAGCCCGGCAACGCAAGGCCAGCGGCAAACCGAAAAATACCCGCCCAATCCATTCCGAGTTGGGTGCCATCACACCGACCATCATCGTTCCAGGTCCCTGGAGCGAGGCAGATCTGCAATTCCAGGCCGAGGCTTTGGTGACGCAGAAATTGCAAAACTGCGGTTTCAATTGCGCCGCCAGCCAGGTCATGCTGCTGAGCGCTGGCTGGGATTTGGCGCCGCGTTTCGAACAATTGGTCAAACTGGCGTTACGTGATGCGCCCCAGCGCGCACCGTATTACCCTGGCGCCAGCGCAAGGGTGGAAGACGTGAAGCGGCGTTACCCTCGAGCCGAAGTCGTCACCAGCGCGAATGCGCCGTGCGAGCGGGTCTACTTGCCGATGGACGCCAACCCGTCCGACCGGCATTTTCTGGACCATGAAGTATTTGGCGCGGCGCTGGCGCGGGTCAAGCTGACGCCAGCCGATCCGCAACAGTTTCTCAAAGCGGCGATCGCATATGCCAATACCCAGCTACGCGGCACCTTGAGCGCCAATATCATCATCCACCCCAAGACGATGCATGCCCTGAGCGGACGATTTGACGCGCTGCTGCAAGAGCTGCGTTACGGCGCCATCGGTGTCAATGTCTGGGCCGCTTATGGTTTCCTGCTCGGCACCGCCACCTGGGGCGCGTTCCCTGGCCATACGCTGGAGGACGTGCAAAGCGGCCGCGGCGTGGTGCACAACGCCTTCATGTTCGACCAGCCGCAACGTACGGTGGTCAGCGGACCGTTTCGCGCCTTTCCCAAACCACCCTGGTTTGTCACGCACCGCAAGGCAGACCAGCTCGGCCCCAAGCTGACCGACATGGAGTACCGGCCGAGTTTTCTGAAGCTGCCGGGCATCATGCTCACGGCAATCGGCGGCTGACAACTTTCTCGGCCGGGTCTGGCCACAATGCCACCATGTTGCCTTCGTACCTGATGCTCGATGTCGAAACCACTGGCGGCAACCCGGTGGCCGACCGTATC
This sequence comes from Betaproteobacteria bacterium, assembly GCA_031403955.1. Taxonomy (GTDB): domain Bacteria; phylum Pseudomonadota; class Gammaproteobacteria; order Burkholderiales; family Burkholderiaceae_C; genus CAISIP01. The sequence goes on along the minus strand of JANNGR010000611.1, from coordinate 7,323 downwards.
ACCGAGATCGCGGCAGTGCGGGTGGAAGAGGGCCGCGAGGTGGCGCGCTGGAGTACCCTGGTGAATCCGGGCACGCGCATACCGGCGTTCATCCAGTCGCTCACCGGCATCAGCAACGCGATGGTGGCCGATGCGCCCGGTTTTGACGAGGTTGCACCGCGCCTGCTTGAGTTGCTTGATGGCGCCGTGCTGGTCGCCCACAACGCGCGGTTTGACCATGGTTTCCTGAAAAACGAGTTTGAACGCCTGCAGATCGATCTGCGCGTCAAGTCCCTGTGTACGGTGCGACTGTCGCGCAAGTTGTACCCGCAACACCGCAGCCACGGGCTCGACGCGATCATGTCGCGCCACGGCCTGCAAAGCATGGCACGCCACCGCGCGATGGGCGACGTGGACATGGTGCTGGCATGGCTTCGTATCGCCACCGCGGAGTTGGGACCGGAGCAGGTCCATCATGCGGCGCAGCAGTTGTTGCATGGCACCTCGAGTCTTCCGCCGCACCTGGAAACCTCGATCGGGGACATTCCCGATTCGGCCGGCGTGTACCTGTTTTACGCAGACGGACCCGACGCGCTTTATATCGGCAAGAGTGTGCGCATGCGTGAGCGAGTGTTGTCGCATTTTCAGGCCGACCATGCGAGCGGACGCGATATGCGGCTAGCCCAGGAGACGCGGCGCATCGAGTGCCGGGAAACAGCCGGCGAGTTTGGCGCGCTGCTGCTTGAGGCCCGGCTGGTGAAACAACTGCAGCCGGTGTACAACCGGCAACTGCGCCGCGAACGCCAGTTGTGTGCTTGGCGCCTGAGTGACGATGCCGATGCGCGCCCGCTGCTGCGTCTGGTGCATGCCGACGACCTGCAGCCGCGAGAGTTCGGTCAACTGTACGGGGTGTACCGCTCTAAACGTCAGGCCACCCAAGCCCTCAGCGCCCTGGCCGATGCGCATGGGTTGTGCCCACGGGTTCTTGGCCTGGAGTCCGGAGCGGGACGGTGCTTTTCACATCAACTAGGCCGCTGCCGTGGTGTGTGCTGCGAGCGGGAGGCGCCACAGCTCCACCGGCTCAGGGTCGAGCTGGCCCTGGTCGGTCAACGCCTGCATGCCTGGCCGCATGCCGGCAAAGTAGGGCTGCGCGAACATGACGCCGCGAGCGGGCGCACCGACATCCATGTGTTTGACCAATGGTGCCATCTGGCCACGGTGCACGACGAGGCTGGGCTGCAAGATGCGCTGGATCGCGGTGACAAGCTTGCATTCGACCTGGATACCTATCGGCTGCTGCTAAAGCGGCTGATGGCCAGCGGCAAGGTGGGCCGGGAATTGATTCGATTCAACTGACCTGGAGCTGCTGAAGGTATTGGTTTCGTGGGTGAATTAGGCGCTCAGTACGGTAGAGCGGGTCATGTTCTGCTTCGCTTTCGTTACATCACCCCAAAGGTCTTGAAAGCTTCCACCGTGCTCATTCCGTTGCGTATCGCCTGGCGCACCTTGTTCTCAGTGCTGGCTTTCTCCAGCGCCTTGCGGATGGCTTCATCCTCGGCGTGTTGCGGAATCACCAGCACGCCGTCCAGGTCCGCGAACACGATGTCGCCAGGCTCTATGCGCACACCGTTTATCTCCACCGCCACACGGTAGTCCACCACCTTGCCGCGTGGCCCCTGGTCCTGCGCGTAACCACCGTACGAGAAAACCGGCAGCCCCATCTGCAACACCTCGGGTGTATCGCGCGAATAACCGTCCAGCACCGCGCCGGCAGCCTTCAGGTGCAGTGCACGGGTGGTCATCAAGCCGCCCCATAACGCAAATTGCGGCGCACAACCGGTGGCGATATAAACCTCATGCGGCTTCAGGTCGTCAAGGGCCTGAAACAACAATCCAAACGGCTGGCGGCTGATTGGCAGTTGTCCGTTCGGCTCACTGGCGGCAAAACAGTTGGTCTCCAGAACCGGCATCGCGCGACCGGCAACCACCATGTCGCCGCGTAATGGGCGGATGGCCGGGCTCAAAAACTGTCTCAGCAAACCCATGGTGTCGAGGATGTCCCCAACCACGGCCGGAAACAGGCGTGCGCGCATCAAGGCAAACAGCTCATCGTCGTTTTTCCACATCACGGCTCCGGTTGAATTTTTGGTCGGGATTGATTCTAGAAGCCTGCCGGTATACCGACGGTCTTGCCGGGTCACGCAGCTTGGGCTGGGAACTTGCAGCATTGGCGACACAATGATAGAGTTGTGTTGTGATCCCCGACTTCGACCCTGTCACCGGCAATCTGATCAATGGAGAACATGCTGCAACCTGGCAGGGCATGCTTGACCGATTCGGCCAAACAACCTGGCGGCGGCAGTTGTTGGCCGGGATGCTTGAAGCACTGCGTCTGCTGAAGGCGGCAGGTTGCCGTCGTGCGTATATCGATGGCAGCTTTGTCACCGCCAAGGACGAACCTGGGGACTTCAACGCCTGTCGGGACGCCGAAGGGGTGGACTTCGATCTGGTTGACGCGAGGCTGCTCACTTTCGACCGTGGTCGCGCAACGCATAAGGCAGCGTTCCTGGGCGAACTTTTCATAGCCGACGCGCGCGCCGATCCACAGGGCACGCTGTTCCGTGACTTTTTCCAAACCGACCGCGAAGGGCGCCGCAAGGGCATCGTGGTCATCGATTTGAAGGACTTGCCATGATCACCAACCAACGCCAGTACCTTTTCGCACAGGGCCAGGCCGAGCGTTTCCGTCAAGCACTCGCTGCACCCGATGCAATGGGCTTGCATCCCAAGGCTGTGAAGGCCATGCGCGCCGGGCTAGGCAGCCAACTCGACGACATCGCGAGCGAGTTGGCTGAATACGATGCCTTGAGCCAGGGACACGTCACCGAAATCGAAGCCGACTCGATCGTTGGCATTGGCCAGGCGTTGGTCAAGGCGCGGATCGTGCGCAACCTGACGCAAAGGGAACTCGCTGAACGGCTATCCCTTGCAGAGCAACAAGTCCAACGCTACGAGGCCACGTTGTACCGCGGCGTGGCGGCCGAGCGCTTGCAGCAGGTGGCCGATGCGTTGCGGCTGCGGGTGCTCGAGCGGTTCACGTTCGAGCCGGGTTGATGCCGGTGTTCAGGCCACGCGTGCCGGGATCGGCTTGAGTTGATCGACCTTCCAGAACAACAGGCCGGCCCTGCATTGGTCGGCGCAAAAGTTCGTCACTTCCTGATCATTTCCGCGTCGAGGCGAAAGACCAGGCACCATCTCAGGGCCAGAAGCCAGTCGGCACGCCGACGGCTTTGCCGGGTCACGCAGCTTGGGCTGGGATAATCCAACCCATGCCCCAGCTCTTGCCCGTTGACGCCAATCAGTGGAAAACCTGCGTGGCTCCGATGATGGACTGGACTGACCGCCATTGCCGCTACTTTCACCGCCTGCTGACTGGCAAAACACTCCTGTACACCGAGATGGTGACCACCGGAGCATTGATGCATGGCGACGTGGCGCGGCATTTGCGGTTTAATCAGGAAGAACACCCGCTGGCGCTGCAGCTTGGCGGCAGTGAGCCGGCCGAGCTGGCGCATTGCGCGCGTCTCGGCGAGCAGTGGGGTTATGACGAAATCAACCTGAACTGTGGTTGCCCGTCCGAACGTGTGCAACGTGGCTCTTTTGGCGCCTGCCTGATGGCCGAGCCGCAATTGGTCGCCGATTGTGTCAAGGCCATGCTGGACGCGGTCTCGGTACCGGTCACCGTGAAGCAGCGTATCGGCATCAACCAGGCCGAGAGTTATGACTTCGTGCGCGACTTCGTGGGGCAGGTCAGCGAAGCGGGCTGCAAAGTCTTCATCGTGCACGCACGCAATGCCTGGCTCAAGGGCCTTTCACCCAAGGACAACCGCAACATTCCTCCGTTGCGGTATGCGACGGTTCATCGCCTGAAAGCCGATTTTCCGCACCTGACGATAGTCATCAACGGTGGCATCACCAGCAGCGTGCAGATGCAACAGCAACTGCGTGTGCTCGACGGCGTGATGTTGGGTCGCGAGGCCTACCACAACCCGTGGGCGTTGGCGAATTGGGACCCGTGTTTTCATGGCGCGCCGCGATCGATTTTTACGCGTGAAGACCTGGAACATCGGATGACCGGCTATATGGCCCGTGAAGCCGCGCAACACGCAACGCCGTGGAGCGCCATCGCCCGTCACATGCTGGGCCTGCGCCATGGCCAGCCGGGTGCTCGCCACTGGCGCCAAGTGTGGAGCGACCACCGCCTAAAGGCCTTACACCCGCGCGATGTGATGGCGCTGGCCCATGGAGAAGCGCGGGTGGCGGCGTAGAAGGTTTGCGCGAGTGTGATGGGTCGATCGCTGGTGCTCATTTCGGTATCATGAAAAGTGTCCAATCAAGTACAAAATGGAGTCTGCCCGTGAACACGAGACCGGCCCACGAGAACATGCGGCGCGGCATTGCCTGTGGATGACCTTGTGGAAACCGGCGCTGTGCACACCATCAAAAACAACCAGCCGCGCTACGCGGTGCTCTCGTACCTGCGGTATCGGGAATTGATCGAGGCGAAAGACAAGGCCTGCAAGACCTCACCAGTACCTGGACGCGCCATTGCGCGTTGCGCAGCGACTACTCCCGCCGTATGGCCCTGGTCGAAATCGATGTGCTGGTGGCGCAGGCGCTGGGCCTTACGCTCGATGAATTGTTGCTGATCTACCGCGTCCAGTTCCCGGTCATGCAGGGCTACGAACGCGACACCTGGTACGACATGCATGGCCGCATCGTCTTCACCATCAGCAAAGGGCTGGTCGGTGTCGGCCTGCCGCGCAAGGGCGGCCGCAACACGCCCAGGACGCGCATCAGCACTGCCAAAGGCAAGGCGCGCGAAGGCAACTTCGGCTGGGAAGACCTGGGCCCCCAGGCACCCGACGGCACCATCGTCACCCAATGGGTCACCGACGACACCCTGCCCGGCGGCTCCCGCACCGTGGAGCGCACCTAAATCGCCCCGTTCGCCCGCGCCAGCCGTGAAGACGACTACCGCACGGCCTGGGCTTTTTTTGCGGCGGGCAATGGTGCCTGAAGGTGCATCAGGCAACTGTTTGTGCGGCGAAGCGGCGATTGACCTGAATAGGTATGTCATGCAGTATGACTACACCCATAGTGTTTCCATTGAGGGTGTATTGTGGGTGTATCGTGGTAGATTACAGGCAAGAAAGCCTTGGAGAGGATTTGAACCATGACCACAGAGCTGCAAATCAAAAAAGTACCCATGCACATCAAATCACTGATTGGCCGGGAAGCCGGCCTGCACCGGCGTTCAATCAATCAGGAAACAATTGTCTTGTTGGAGGAGGCGCTGTTGGCGAGGGCCAGGAGCCAGACGCCGAGCAGAGATGACATCGACGACATTTTGAAGCGCTACGCGGAATTGCCGACCTTCGACACACGGCCCTCATCTGAAATCATTGAATACGACGAGATCGGCCTGCCCAAATGACGAGACCCAAAAGCCTGGGTGAGGCTGTCGTCGACTCTTCGGCGATCATGAGCGTTTTCGAGGGTCGGCCATCAGCGCAGGCATTCAAACTCGGGCTCAAGTGTTGTGACTCCCTCTGCATGAGCGCAGGGACGCTGCTCGAACTCTCTATTATTTTCATCAGTCGCAAGGACATCAAGGGCCCGCCGCTTTTGGATAGTTTTCTTGCAAGTTACAAGTAGCGATCATTCCATTCGACCGACAGGATGTTGTTGTGGGGCGCCAGGGATGCATCGACTACGGCAAGAAGCGGAGCAAGGCGGAACTCAACTATGGCGACCTGTTTTCCTACTCGCTGGCGAAGGCGCGCCGACTGCCGCTTTATTTCGAGGGGCTGGATTTCCCTGAAACCGATGTTGATGACGCCATGGCAATGTTGGGATACCGCTTTGACGAAACGCATTCCCCGATACCAGACTAGGCCGGCGGCACTTGCAGCCCTCAGGAAATACATTCTGATAGTCCCGCCAACCCTCGTATTGGCGACTACCGGTGCAGCACCGCGTATTCGCGGGCCGTCGGCAAGCCGCGCGGCAACATACGTGCTGTCGGGCGGGTGGCTTCCCAGCCCAGGCAGGCCAGCCAGATGGCGCGCGGGATGGCCTTGTGCGCCGTGCGGTAGTAGCTGACCATGCGCCGGCTGATGCCCAAGGCCTCGGCCGCTTTGCTGAGGGACAACTCGTTGCGGTGCATCCACTCGCCAAACATCTGGTGGCTGACTTCACCGGCTTGCTCAATGGCCCACGCGTAGACGTTGTCAGCACCAAATTCCTCGTCGATCCACTCAATGCTGTGTCCTCCCTCGCCCACATGCACCTTGCCGAAAACCTTGAGGGCAAGGATCGGCGCCAGAGAAGTGTGCTTGCGCAGCATGTCAGTGACATCCAGCTCCAGCACCTCGCCCGTGCTCCAGGTGGTGCGCAGGCGGTAAGGCTCCAGGGCTTTGACGGCCTTCAACTGGGGGAAAAAATATTCACTCATGGGTTGTACCTTCGCCATTCGCTGTGCAGAAAAACACGGTTGGATGCGATCCACGCCAGTTCGTCGCGGATCTCGCGTGCCGCAATCCGGCCCCTGATTTCCAGCGTGTCCACGTCCACTGCGCACTCGCGGCCATCGCTCAGTTTGACGTGAACGTGGGGCAACAAGTGGTCGCCGACATACAGCACCACCCGGGACGACCGGAATCGATGCAGGGTTGGCATGGCCCTCAGTGTAGTGCAACTGTTGCTCTATTCCAATACATTGAGGGGTACGATTCGCAAATCACGCGAACTTTCAACGCCCGCCAATTGACGCGTCGATTCGAGACGGTGCATTGGAGGAAATCTGTCATGCCCATGAAGACCAAGGCTGAAGTTGGAATTGCTGTCAAGACCAAAAGCCCGATTCTTGAGACTGGGCACGAAACGGCGCTTGATCTGCACCGGCTGGTCCTCATTGACCAACGCAAGATGCGCAAGTTCGATGTGTTGTGTCTGGCGCCCCAGCGGGCCTTCACAAGAGCTGCTGTTTCTGGTGGAACACAAAGTGATCTATGTCGCATTGACAAGGGCTAAGAAAGAAGCGACTTTGATCTTGATGTAGCTGGCCGTTGACAGGCCTTGACGAGCCTTGCAAATCCTGTGAGGCATGCAGCCAACGGCGCCGCCCATCGCCGCTGAATTTGGCCAGCACTAAGCCGCCGCCTCCAACCCATTCCTGAAATGTTCGCGCATGGTGCGCGCAGTGGCGCTCGCATCGCGCGCCGTCAGCGCCTCCATCACGGCGCGGTGTTCGCGCAGGGACTGCTCGATACGTCCCGATTT
>JANNGR010000610.1:0-16891 GCA_031403955.1 Betaproteobacteria bacterium | reverse complement strand
TGAAAACACGGTCTTGTGGTCCCACCGCCAGGCACTGCCCTTGCCGTACAGCGATTCACTGAACGCGAAAGCAACCACCAGTGTGGCCGTCAACAACACGAATCCGGCGCCAACAAACCTGAACGTCAGGCGCTCGATGGTGAGCAGCGGCATGCCACTTTGCGAGTCGGCCGCGATGCGGATACGGTCCTCGGTGCGGCCCATGAACCAGGCGTGAAGCACCGCGGTACCGAACAGGCCATACGACCCGATGCCCAGCGCCCAGTGCAAGGGCAGCCAGGCAGAGCTGCTGGCTTGCAATGGCGCGCCCGGAAAAACTTGGGCCAGCACCACAACCGCACAACCCAGCACACACAAATCGCGCCGGATCCGGAGTTGCGGATAAAACTGGCTCTCCACCATATACACAGCGCCGACCAGCCAGGCCGTCACGGACAGTGCCGGCGCGAATCCAAAACGGGCTGGATCGCCAGCCAGGTTGACGGCCAACAATATCGCGTGCAAAAACCAGGCACCGAAAACGCACAGCCGCGCCGCCCTGGCGCTCTGCCACGGCGCCAGTGCCGGTATCAGGTAACTGATGGCCGCGGCCCAGGTCAGGCTCGTGGTGAACACGGGGGCACTGGCTAGAATCATGGGTACAGTTTAGTCTCTTGCCTGTTGCCGTTGAGCACTGGCACCCAACCCCGCACTCCGTCCTACCTCCTAACACATGGCCTCTTCCCTGTCCGACAAACTGTCTCGCCTGGTCCGGCAAATCCGGGGTCAGGCGCGTATCACTGAATCGAATATCACGGACATGCTTCGAGAGGTGCGCATGGCCCTGCTGGAAGCGGACGTGGCGCTTGTGGTGGTGCGCGACTTCATCAGCCGGGTCAAGGAAAAGGCACTCGGCCAGGAGGTTCTGGGGTCATTGTCACCCGGGCAGGCGTTGATCGGCATCGTCAACCGGGAGCTTGCGGCGACGATGGGCGACGGCGTCAGCGACATCAATCTGGTGGCGCAGCCGCCAGCGGTGATCTTGATGGCCGGGCTGCAGGGCTCGGGCAAGACCACCAGCACCGCCAAACTGGCCAAGTACCTGATTGAGAAACGCAAGAAAAAGGTGCTGACGGTATCTGCCGACGTATACCGCCCGGCAGCGATCGAACAACTCAAGACGGTCACCCAACAGGCCGGAGCGCAGTGGTTTGCAAGTTCCGCCGACCAAAAGCCGGTCGACATCGGACGGGCCGCGCTGGACTACGCGCGCAAGCATTATTTCGACGTCTTGCTGGTCGATACCGCCGGCCGCCTGGCGATCGATGAAGTGCTGATGCGTGAGATCAAGGAACTGCACCAGGCGCTTGATCCGGTCGAGACTTTGTTTGTGGTGGACGCGATGCAGGGGCAGGACGCGATCAACACCGCGCTGGCCTTCAAGCTGGCCCTGCCGTTGACCGGAATCATATTGACCAAGACCGACGGCGACTCGCGCGGCGGTGCCGCGTTGTCGGTGCGCCACGTCACTGGCGCACCGATCAAATTCGCCGGCACGAGCGAAAAGATCGACGGACTGGAAGTGTTCGATGCGCAACGCCATGCTGGCCGCATTCTTGGCATGGGCGACATTGTCGCCCTAGTGGAGCAAGTCACCTCGGGTGTCGACATGCACGCGGCGCAAAAGCTGGCGGCGAAAGTCAAGAGTGGTGCGGGTTTTGACCTGAACGACTTCCTGGCCCAGATTCAGCAAATGAAACAAATGGGCGGCTTGTCAAGCCTGATGGACAAACTACCAGCGGCGATGGCCGCCAAGGCTGGCCAGGTCGACATGAACCGGGCGGAAAAGGATATCCGGCGCAAGGAAGGCATCATCCACAGCATGACGGCGCTGGAGCGGCGCAAACCCGACATGATCAAGGCAACCCGCAAACGCCGCATCGCGTTGGGCGCCGGCGTGCAGGTTCAGGAGGTCAACCGCATGCTCAAGGAGTTCGAGCAGATGCAGGACATGATGAAGAAAATGAAGGGCGGTGGAATGATGAAAATGATGAAACGCATGGGCGGCATGAAAGGCATGCCAAAAATGCCCTTCTGAAACCTTGTGGGACAGACCGCAGCCACACGCAGTAGGCAAGCTCTGTCCCCAAAATACTGAAACCTTGCGGGACAGACCGCAGCCACACGCAGTGGGCCAGCTCTGTCCCCAACATCTTGTCGGATGTCGGATGTCGGATGTCCACCTTGCGGGACAGACCGGCGCCACACGCAGTGGGCCAGCTCTTGAAGAGGCGGGCCTCAAGGACAGCGTGAAACCGCTGATTTTGAACCAGAACGCCATGCGGAAGTGGCAATTGATCGGCTTTACCAAAACCCTGTCACGCGAGTTGGGGAATTTCGGTATTCGGGTCAACGCGATCCTGCCCGGCCGTCGACGGCCCGCGCATCGAAAGCGTGTTTGAAGCCCGCGCCGCTGCCAGTGGCGGCAGCGTGGCTGAGGAACGTGCAGCGCTAAACTCACCACGCACGCTGGAGCAACCAAGTATGGACACCGCCAACCTAATCGCCATCGACACCCACACCCACCTGGAGGTGTCGTGCCGCAACCCGTTTGACAACTATGGTGAGGAGTACGACCGCGCAGCAGACAAATACTTCCGCTCCAGCCGCCGCCCGACGATGGACGAGACGATTGCGTTCTACCGTGAAAAGAAAATCGGCTTCGTCAACTTCACGGTAGATGCCGAATCGCAAATGGGCCGGGCCCGCATCACCAACGAAGAAATTGCCGACGCGGCCGCCGCCAACAGCGACATCATGATTGCGTTTGGCAGCATCGACCCGCACAAGGGCAAGATGGGGGGCCGCGAGGCGCGCCGCCTGGTGGAAAACCACGGCGTCAAAGGCTTCAAGTTCCACCCCACGGTGCAGGGCTTCGAGCCCACCGACAAGATGGCCTGGCCAATCTACGAAGTGATCAACGAACACAAGCTGCCCGCCATCTTCCACAGCGGCCACTCGGGCATTGGCAGCGGCATGCGCTGTGGCGGCGGGCTGCGGCTGCAAAACTCCAACCCAATGTTGCTTGAAGACGTCGCCATTGCCTTCCCCGACATGCAGATTGTCATCGCCCACCCGTCATGGCCGTGGCAGGACGAAGCCATCTCGCTGGCCATGCACAAGCCCAATATCTGGATTGACCTGAGCGGCTGGAGCCCAAAATACTTCCCCCCGCAGCTCGTCCAGTACGCCAACACACTGCTAAAAGACCGGATCCTGTTCGGCAGCGACTACCCCCTGATCACGCCCGACCGATGGCTGGCGGACTTTGAAGAAGCGGGCTTCAAGGACAGCGTGAAGCCGCTGATCTTGAAGACGAATGCGATGCGGCTGCTGGGGGCTGGATTGAGGGTTCTGGAGCAGCCGGCGACAGGTGCGCTCAAGCCCAGTGCAAAGCCACTGGTGCCGTCAGGGGCGAATTTTTTGATACTGTCGGCGGCATGCTGCCGGGCGCCGCGTCAGACCACTGCCTCGCTGGTCACCACCTCACCGCGCAATGAACGTTGTGGTGCTTCGGTAATCTTCACGTCGATCAATTGCCCAATCAGCCGGCGCGGCCCCTTGAACACCACGGCACGGTTGCACTCGGTACGGCCAAACAGCTCGCTCGCATCCTTGCGTGCCGCACCTTCCACCAACACCCGTTGCACCGTGCCCAGCCGGCTGGCGCTGATGCGTCGGACGTTCTCGTCGATGGCAGCTTGCAGCCGCTGCAGCCGCTCAAGTTTGACCTGATGCGGCGTATCGTCGCGCAGTGCCGCCGCGGGAGTGCCCGGTCGCGGGCTGAATATGAAGCTAAACGAGCTGTCATAACCGACATCGGCAATTAGTTTCATCATCCGGTTGAAATCCTCGTCCGTCTCGCCCGGAAAACCGACAATGAAGTCGCTCGACAAGGCCAACTCCGGGCGGATAACACGCAACTTGCGCACCGTGGACTTGTATTGCATCGCCGTATAGCCGCGTTTCATGGCCATCAGGATGCGGTCCGAGCCATGTTGCACCGGCAGATGCAGATGGTTGACCAGTTTGGGAACACGCGCATAGACGTCGATCAGCGCGGCAGTGAACTCGTTCGGGTGGCTGGTGGTGTAACGGATGCGCTCAATGCCGGGAATATCGGCCACGTATTCGATCAGTGTCGCCAGGCCGGCGACATCGGTGCTGCTGCCCATGGGCGCCCGGTAGGCGTTGACGTTTTGCCCCAGCAGCGTCACTTCCTTCACGCCCTGATCGGCCAGACCGGCAATTTCAACCAGTAGATCGTCAAACGGCCTTGATACTTCCTCACCGCGGGTGTAAGGAACAACACAATAGCTGCAATACTTCGAGCAACCCTCCATGATGCTGACAAATGCCGTAACGCCATCGACCCGGGCCGGTGGCAAATGGTCGAATTTCTCGATCTCCGGAAAACTGATGTCTACCTGCGCCCGGTCCTGAAGTTGCCGCTGCCGCAGTAATTCAGGCAGTCGATGCAGGGTCTGCGGGCCGAACACCACGTCTACATAAGGCGCGCGGTCGATGATGGCCGCGCCTTCCTGGCTGGCAACGCAACCACCAACGCCGATCCGCACGCCGCGGCTCTTCAGGTGCTTGATGCGCCCGAGGTCCGAGAACACTTTCTCCTGCGCCTTCTCGCGCACCGAGCAGGTGTTGAACAGGATCAGGTCCGCCTGATTGACATCCTGGGTTGGCTCGTAGCCTTCGGCGGCGCGCAATACGTCGACCATCTTGTCCGAGTCGTATTCGTTCATCTGGCAGCCAAAGGTCTTGATGAAGACTTTCTTGCTCATGCTGGTTCACGCTTTCATGTGTGGCTGCTGGGCAGTGAATCGTGCTGGCGCCAGGTCTCGGGCGCCGCCCGCCCAGCCAGCGCGATGGATACGCCTATTGCTTGGGAAACTTCGGCAACTGGTCGAACGGTGTCTTGCCGTCGTCGGTCTTGGGCTTGTCGGCGGACGAGCCAAAAACGAAATTCGTGACCGGCTCCATGCCGCTGCGCTTTTCCAGCGCTTCCGACGCGTTCAGTATCCATACTTCCTGCACCAGCCCCTGCTTTTCGCGCACATAGTTGACCAGCACCGTCTGGCCCACCAGAGACCCAGACATGACCAGCATGTTGTTGACGCCCCGAATACGCGCACCCGGTGCAAGCCGTTCCGCGCTGCCGTTGATCAGCACCGCGGGCGGGGCAGTCACCGTGAACGAGCCACGCATGGCCGCCCGAGGAAACTGGCGCACCAACTCCTGCGCTGTGGCAACCGAGGGCTGGAAACTGACGCTGCCGGCCAGCAACAAAACGGCCAGGGCGCGCAACCGGGAAAGAAACTGACAGCGGTTCATGGTTTTCATCCAGAGGCTGTGGGAAGGTGGTGGCGCTTCACGGATTCGAACCGCGGACCTGTGGATTATGATTCCATCGCTCTAACCGACTGAGCTAAAGCGCCATGTAATGCCGATTCGGTGCATCGTGACGACGCACCGCAGCATTGAATTATAGCCAGGCAGTTTGTGCGGCAGCCGCACGGGCGAGCCGAATTCCGATCACCGGTGCTGGAACGCAGCCTTGCGTTTATGCACAAATGCGTCCATGCCCTCTTTCTGGTCCGCGGTCGCGAACAGGGCGTGAAACAGCCGACGCTCGAACATGATGCCGTCGCTCAAGCTGCCTTCAAAAGCGCGGTTGATTGATTCCTTGGCCGCCATCACGGCGACCTGCGAGTAGTCGCAAATCGTCAGCGCGGCCGCAAGTGCTTCGTCCATCAGTTTGTCCAGGGGCACCACTCGGCTGACCAGGCCCGAGCGTTCGGCCTCCTGCGCGTCCATCATACGAGCGGTCAGCGCCATGTCCATCGCCTTGGCCTTGCCCACGGCGCGCGGCAGGCGTTGTGTACCGCCGGCACCGGGCATGATGCCAAGTTTGATTTCGGGCTGCCCGAAACGCGCGTTGTCAGCGGCGATGATGAAGTCACACATCATTGCCAACTCACAGCCGCCACCTAACGCAAAACCGCTTACGGCCGCGATAACGGGCTTGCGAATCTGCCGGATCTGCTCCCAGTTGCGTGTGATGAAGTCGCCCTTGTAGGCATCGGCAAAGCTGTAGGTCGCCATGGCGCCAATATCGGCTCCGGCGGCAAAAGCCTTTTCGCTGCCGGTAATGATGATGCAGCCAATGCTGGCGTCGGCGTCAAAGGCCTTTAACGCGGCGCCAAGTTCATCCATCAATTGTTCATTCAAGGCGTTGAGTTGTTTGGGACGGTTCAGCGTCACGATGCCGACGCGAGCGCCTTCGGTGCGTAGATTGATCAACTCATAATTCATGGCAGGCTCCGGTAAAGGTTTGTCGCGCGACCAAGCTTAAGGGAAATCGTTAACAAAGCCGCAGCATGGGAGATGGTAAATTGCAATCTTCACAAAGAGGCAAGCCGATGTCCGAATCTACCGTGTTGTATGAAGAGCAGGGTTCCGTGGCGGTCGCCACCCTGAACCGGCCACAATCGCTAAACAGTTTCACGCGCCAGATGCACTACGACCTGTGGGCCACGCTGGACCGGGCTGACGGCAACCCGGCCATCCGGGCGCTGGTCATCACCGGTGCTGGCCGCGGCTTTTGCGCCGGCGCGGATCTGTCTGAATTTGACCTGGAGCCCGGGCCCGACCTGATCGCGCGCGCCGATCCCGGGCCGATAATTGAACAGGTTTTCAACCCGACCGTGCGGCGTTTGCAAGGCTTGCGCATGCCCACCATTGCCGCCGTCAACGGCGTCGCCGCCGGCGCCGGCGCATCGCTCGCCATGACCTGTGATATCACCATCGCGTCGCCGGGCGCAAGCTTTATTCAGGCGTTCAGCAAGATCGGCCTGGTGCCCGACGCGGGCGGCACCTGGTTTCTGGCGCAACGGCTCGGGCTTGCCCGCGCCGTTGGCCTGGCCATGACCGGTGACAAGTTGTCCGCCGCGCAGGCGCGGGACTGGGGCATGATCTGGGACGTTGCCGACGACTGCCTGGCTGCGGCGACCGCGCTGGCGCAGCGGCTGGCGGCCATGCCCACCAAGGCGTTGACAGCCACCCGTGCAATCCTGCGCGACGCCAACAGCCGCACGCTGGAGCAGCAATTGCAGGTGGAGCGCGATACCCAGTCCGCCATGGGCAAGACACACGATTACATGGAAGGTGTGACGGCTTTCAGGCAAAAACGCCCACCTGTGTTTACCGGACATTGAGTAATGCCTGCGCCAGGCGCCAACACTACTCCGGACGCCCTTAGCGCTGACCCGGCGACGCACGACGCCAATAGCCAGGCCCAACACGTTGCTGCCGCCATGTTCGCGGCCGACCGCGCGTCGCGCGAGTTCATGCAGATGGACCTGCTTTCCTGTGCGCCAGGCCAAGCCACAATGCGCATGACGGTTCGCGCGGAGCAACTCAATGGCCATGCCATCTGCCACGGCGGCCTGATCTTCACGCTGGCGGATTCCACCTTTGCGATTGCCTGCAACAGCCGTGGCCTGGCCGCCGTAGCGGCCGGATGCAGCATCGAATTTCTCAAACCCGCCCACCTCGGCGACGTGCTTACCGGCAAATGTATCGAACAAGCGCTGCAGGGCCGGCACGGGATTTACGACGTGAAAGTTAGCAACCAGCGCGGCGAGGTGGTCGCGATGTTGCGCGGTAAGAGCACGCAACTTGCGCTCCAGCGGTTACCAGAGACGTCATGAAGGTTGTTGTGCCGCACGCGCCATGAAAAGTTTTCCGCTGGAGCCGATCGAGACCGCCAGTGTCGACGAGTTGCGTGCCCTGCAACTCAGCCGACTGAAGGCGACGCTGCGGCATGCTTACGCGAATTCGCCCGTCTACCGCGCCAAGTTCGACGCCGCCGACGTGCACCCGGATGACTGCCGCTCGCTGGCCGACCTGGCCCGGTTTCCGTTCACCACCAAAAAGGATTTGCGCGACAGTTATCCATTCGGCATCTTCGCGATTCCACGCGAACGGTGCGCCCGCCTGCACGCCTCCAGCGGTACCACCGGCAAGCCAACCGTAGTCGGTTACAGCAGCAACGACATCGACATGTGGGCCACCGTGGTCGCGCGCAGCATTCGGGCTGGCGGCGCACGGCCAGGCGACCTGGTGCACGTCAGTTACGGCTACGGGCTGTTTACCGGCGGCTTGGGCGCGCATTATGGCGCCGAAAAACTAGGCTTGACCGTGGTGCCGTTTGGTGGCGGACAGACCGAGCGCCAGGTGCAGTTGATCGAGGACTTCAAACCCGACATCATCATGGTCACCCCGAGCTACATGCTGGCCATCGCCGAGGAGTTTGAGCGACAGGGCCTTGACCCGGCCCGCTCCAGCCTGCGGGTCGGTATCTTCGGCGCCGAACCCTGGACCAACGACATGCGCTTGACGATCGAACGGCGCATGGGCCTGGATGCGGTCGACATCTACGGCCTGAGTGAAGTGATAGGTCCGGGAGTCGCCAGCGAGTGCCTGGAAACCAAGGATGGCCCGACGATCTGGGAGGACCATTTTTTCCCCGAGATAATCGATCCGCAAACCGGCGTACCGGTGAGCGATGGCCAGATTGGCGAGCTGGTGTTTACCAGCCTAACCAAGGAGGCGATGCCTATCATCCGTTACCGTACGCGCGACCTTACGCGCCTGTTGCCCGGCAGCGCACGCACGATGCGGCGCATGGAGAAAATTACCGGACGCAGTGACGACATGATGATCGTGCGTGGCATCAACGTGTTCCCGACCCAGATTGAAGAACTGATACTCAAACGTCCTGAACTGGCCCCGCATTACCAGTGTGTGCTAAAGCGCGCAGGCCCCATGGACGTGCTGCTGGTGGTGGTGGAAACACGGCCGGGTCTGCTGGCCGACAGCCTGCAAGCCCGTGCTGCCGCGAAACAATTGCAGTATGAAGTCAAGGTCTATGTCGGAACCAGCGTTGAGATCGAACTACGGGCGGAGGGTGGCGTAGAGCGCAGTATGGGCAAGGCGAAACGGGTGCTGGACCAGCGCGTGTGAATGTTTCTCGCCGGTCGCTATTGGCGCGGTAGCCGTTTTTACAAACCTGGGTGATTTATTGCTTGGATTTACACCGCTCGGGGACTACACTGATCTTCGGTTTCGAGCCTAGCCGGTTCCATTGAACGACCATCTCACCTACCGAAAAACGGCCAAAGGAGCCGAAGCCATTGCTGCGCGGGCGCATGGTCTGGTTGGCAGGTCGCGCTCGCTGCTGATCCTGGTGGATGGCAAACGCGCCCGCGGCGAATTGTTGCAACTCGGCGCCGGTTTTGGCGACGTCTCCCTGCTGCTGGCGCAACTGATCGGTGACGGATTCATTGAGCTATTGCCCGCTTCGGACCAGACCCTGGCAGTAGCCACTTCGACTGTGCCCGCCGCTGCTCTAAAGTCGCCCGCGACACTTGCCGACGTCAAGACATTCGCCAGCCGCCGGTTGATGGAAACTCTGGGGCCGACGTCGGAGCAGCTATGTCTGAAAATCGAGTCGGCGCAGAACCTGGCCGACTTTGTTGAAGCGGTTAAACGCGCCTATGTAATTGTGCGTGACATCCGCGGTGGTGCCGAAGCCGAACGTTTTGGCGCGGCGGTGGAAGCCAATTTGCCGACCTCCTGAATCCGCGAACCTAGCCTGATAACCAGGCTCCAACCAATTTGTTGTCGCGCAGCGCCAGGCGCCAACTGGTTGCCGCCTTGGGCAATACCAACGGCAGCCGGAGCAATCGCCGTTCTCTGGCGACCAGCGCCGTAAGCGCGCGTCCGGGCTGCGCGAAAAGCGCCAGATCGTCGAGCCGCAAGATACGCCATGCGCTTGGTGCGCGTTTGGCGCCGGTCTCAACCCCAATCCATTCGTCTCCGGCGGCAAATCCGGCGCGCTCGGCCGCCCCGGCGCGCAGCACGGTCTTGATCTGGATGCCACCCCCCTCGGTGACGCGTAGTCCCAGCGCCTGGGCCATTTGCGCCGGCTCTTCAAGTACGGCAACACCGTGTTGTTCCAGCAATTCCTTTAGCGGCAACTCATGGGTGCTATGAACCCAGCGTTCAATCTCGCTGACCCAGGCACGCCCCGACAGTTCCGCCAACACCTGGCACAGGTCGCTCTCGGTCATCGGTCCGCCACGGCAACGCAGCCACAAGGCGCGCATGACGGCATCCAGCGTGGTCTTGGCGCCGGCGCGCAGGCTGAGGTCCAGACACAACGCTACGGCGGCGCCCTTGGTGTAATAACTCACCGTCAGATTGGGTGTGTTTTCGTCCTGCCGGTAATACTTCACCCAGGCGTCAAAGCTGGCTTCGGCCACCGTCTGCACCAGGCGTCCTGGCGTCTGCAACACCTGGTTGACGGTCTTGGTCAGCAACTTCAGGTAAAGCGCGTCGTCGATCAATCCGGCGCGCCGCAGCAGCAGGTCGTCGTAGTAGCTGGTAAAGCCTTCAAAGAACCACAACATCCGGGTGTAGTTTTCATGCCCGTAGTCGTGGCTCGCGAACTCGGCCGGACGCAGCCGCTTGACGTTCCAGGTATGAAAATATTCATGGCTGATCAAGCCCAGCAAGGTGGTGTAGCCATCGGGCTGCCTGACCACCGCCGGCGCCGCGGAACCCAGGCGCGGCAAATCCTTGCGGGCGCAAATCAACGCGGTGGAATTGCGGTGTTCCAGACCACCATATCCTTCTTCCACCGCATTGAGCATGAACACATAGTCCTGCTGCGGCGGTTTGTGCGCCAGCCGGTTACTGCCCGGCGCGCCGTGCCAGAAGCGAATCTGGGCTTCACAAATTCGCCGGGTATCGGCCAGCAGTTTTTCGCCGTCAAACGTCGCCGCGTGGCCGGTCACGACAAACCGGTGCCGCACGCCACACACAACAAAAGCGCCGCTCCAGAACGGTCCCATCTCCACCGGGCAGTCGACCAGCTCGTGGTAATTGGTGGCCTGGTAGACGCCAAAACCGCGTGGCGTGGTTTTCACCGCCGTCAAGCCCGTGGCGACCTGCCAGTTGGGCAGCGACTTGTCGCGCGGCAACTCCAATGCATGGCATTCGGATTCCTGCCCGTGCACACGCAGGAACAGACTGGTACCGTTGAAAAATCCGCGGTTGGTGTCGAGCCATGCGCTGCGCACCGAGTTGTCCAATGCATAGACTTCGTAAGTCACGACCAAGGGCTTGGTCGTGCCGCTGGCGACTTCCCAAGTGCACTTGTCGAGTTGCTCCACCGCCAGCGAACCGATGTTCTGATGTGCGCGCAGGCGTTGCAGGTTCTTGGAAAACTCGCGGATCAGGTAACTGCCTGGAATCCAGACTGGCAAGCTCAAGCGTTGCACAGCGGCCGGTTTGGCGATCGTCAGCGTGACCCGAAACAGATGGGCATGCAGGTCCGCGATCTCGACGCGGTAGGAAGCAGCCGCTGCCTTTTGTTGTCCCCTGGCGCGGCTCACGACCTCATCCGGCTTGCTGGCGCCGTGCCGGCGCATGTCAGTTGGCGTCGACGAGGTGCTTCTCCACTTGCGCGGTGCCGATGGCACCGGGTACGCGTGACCCGTCAGCAAACAACAGGGTCGGTGTACCGGTGATCTTGTGTTTCTTGCCCAGTTCCACATTGCGGGCAATCGCGGTCACATCGCAAGCGGGTGTGATGGTTTGGGCCGGTACCTGATCGCGCACCATCCAGTCCATCCAGGCCTTCGCCCGGTCTTTGGCGCACCAGATGTTCTTCGACTTTTCGCCCGAGTCAGGACCGAGGATCGGGTACAGGAACATGTAGACCGTGACGTTGTCAACCTTTTGCAAATCGCGCTCAAATCGTTTGCAATAACCGCAATTTGGGTCTTCAAAAACGGCCAGCTTGCGTTTACCGTTGCCACGCACAATCGTAAACGCGTCCTTGATCGGCAAAGAATCGAAGCTGATCGCGGTCAACTTCTCGACCCGCTCTTCGGTCAGGTTGCGCCGCTGCCGGGTGTCAATCATGCTGCCCTGGATCAGGAAATTGCCTTCTGAATCGGTGTAATAAATATCGGTTCCGTTGACTCGCACTTCGAACAAACCCGCCATCGGGCTTTTGCTGATCTCGTCGATTTTTTGCAGTTGTGGAATACGCTCGGCCAGGTTCTTGCGGATCACAGCCTCCTGAGCCAAGGCGCTCAGGCCAAGCGACAGGCTCAACGCGGTCAATAGGGCTTTCAACATTTTCATGGTGGTCCAGTCACTGATTTTTTGTCTCGCCGGTACGCGCCGGCACTTGAATACCCATGGCCTGGCGCGCCACCCAGCGCTTGAGCCAGCCGCTACGCTCGAAGCCACCCATGCCCCAGTTTCGCACGCTTTGCCATTCGGGGCCTGGGCGAGCAAATAGCTGCTGCAGCCCATCCGTGGCGGCACCCATGGCCAACACGTCGGCCTTGCGCGCACGCTCGTAACGCCGCAGCATTTTTTCATCATCTACCTCACGCCAGTAATCCCTGGCGTGTACCAAACCGGCCAACTCCCGCACATCCGCCAGGCCCAGGTTCAGCCCCTGGCCAGCCAAAGGATGCACCGTGTGCGCCGCGTCACCCGCCAGCACCCAGGCCTGGCCGCCGGTGACCCCGCACCAGCGTTGGGCAACCGCCAACTGCAACGGCCAGGCGGCGCGCTCGCTCACCAGGCTCAAATTGCCGAACTGGTTTTCGCTTGCCAACTGCAGTTTCTGCGCGAACAACTCGGCGCTGGCTTGCAACAGCTCCACCTTATGCACTTCATCGACAGACCAGACAATCGCCATCGAGTTCCCGTTTTCTCCGCTTAACGGCAAAAACCCCAGAACGTCGCAGGGCGTGAACCATTGGTGGGCCGCCTGGGCGTGGGGTTTCTCACAACTGACCCGCGCCGCGATGGCCCATTGGGCGTAGGCAGTGACGTCCAGCTCAGCACCAAACCGCTGGCGCGACACACTCGAGTGGCCTTCACAGACAACTGTCAGTCTGGCGTCGCGCGCCGTGTCGAGCAACTCGATGCGTGGCGCAAACCGCACGGCTTGCGCCAATTGCGCCTCCAGCGCCGCAACATCCACGATCCAGGCCAGTGCCGGCACGTCGTGCTGCGCGGCAATGAAATTGACGGCCCCGGCACCCACCTCCTTGACATGCATGGCCAACACGGCCGTGACGTGTGGCGCGTCGGGCCAGCAGCGCAGCCCTTCCAACAACTCCTTGGACTTCTGATTGAGTGCATAGGCCCGCACGTCAGTGCGGGTAATGGCGCTTGCAGCCGCGGCGGGTGCCACCAGGCCGACACTCAGCCGCTCGCGCGCCAGCAACAATGCCAGCGTGTGGCCCACGATACCGCCGCCACGAATACAAACATCCAGGGTAGTTGCCATGCCGGGAATTGTAAAAGGCGGTGCAGAATCGCCTCATCCCGCACCATTTCGACAACCTGGCACGGAAACCACCCACTTGAGCGACAACCTCACAAGCGCTTTCGATGTACACGCCACCATCGGGCGACTATTCGTTTACCCGGTCAAGTCGTGTGCCGGAGTCGAGCTGCAACAGGCGCTCCTGACCGAGACCGGGCTCGATCTGGACCGGGCCTGGATGGTGGTCGACAGGCTTGGCGAATTCGTATCGCAACGCGAACTGCCGCGCATGGCGCTCATCCGGCCGCAACTCAAGACCCACGAAGTGGTGTTGCGCGCGCCGGGCATGCTGGCCTTGCACCTGCAGATCGACGCAGTCGAAAAGGCCACCCAGGCCCGGGTCTGGAACGACGTGGTGGCTGCGTTTGACATGGGGGACCTGGCGGCACAATGGTTCAGCGACTTCCTGGCGCCGGCGGCCAGCGCGTCCACCGCGGGCTCGCAACCCTACCGACTGGTGCGTTTCGACCCCGACCAACGGCGCCTGTCGAGCCTGCAGTGGACCGCTGGTGTGCAAGCGCTGAACCAGTTTAGCGACGGCTTCGCGCTGCTGGTCGCCGGCTCGGCATCGCTCGACGGGCTGAACCGCCGCCTGCAGGCGCACGGGCATGAGCCTGTGGGCATGGAGCGTTTTCGCCCGAACATAGTGCTGTCGGGCCTCGAAGAACACGACGAAGACCGCCTGGACGATATGTCAATCACGACCGAAACCGGCGCGGTATTGCTGCGGCCGGTCAAACCCTGCCCACGTTGCCCGATTCCCAACATTGACCCACGCACGGCATCCAGCAGCCCGGCGGTGGGCGATATGCTGCAAAGTTACCGCCAGGACGCCCGGGTGGGTGGTGCGGTCACATTCGGCATGAATACCATCGTGGTCAACGGCGCCGATCAACTACTTGAAGTGGGGCAACCGGTAGCGGCCAATTACCGCTTCGAGTAATGCCGGTTAGGGCGGCGCCAAAAAACGCATCGCTTACACTTGGCAGCCTGATTTTTGGGGTATTGCATGAGTCTGAAGTGTGGCATTGTGGGCCTGCCGAACGTGGGCAAATCCACGCTTTTCAACGCCTTGACCAAGGCCGGAATCGCCGCCGAAAACTATCCGTTTTGCACCATCGATCCGAATGTCGGTGTGGTCGAGTTGCCCGACGCGCGCCTGGCCCAACTGTCGGCCATCGTGAAACCCGAACGTGTGGTTGCGGCAATCGTCGAGTTTGTCGACATTGCCGGCCTGGTGGCGGGCGCGAGCAAGGGTGAAGGGCTGGGCAACCAGTTTCTGGCCCACATCCGCGAGACCGACGCCACCGTCAATGTGGTGCGCTGCTTTGAAGACGACAACGTGATCCATGTAGCCGGAAAGGTAGACCCGGTATCGGACGTTGAAGTCATCCAGACCGAGTTGTGCCTGGCCGACCTGGCCACCGTTGACAAGAGCCTGGTGCGCTACACCAAGGCCGCCAAAGCCGGCCACGACAAAGAGGCGGCGCGGCTGGTGCAGGTGCTGGTGAAATGCCAGGCGGTATTGAACCAGGCCCAGCCGGTACGCAACATCATTTTCAGCAAGGAAGAACTCGCGGTCCTAAAGCCGTTTTGCCTGATCACCGCCAAACCGGCCATGTTCGTCGCCAACGTGGCCGAGGACGGGTTCGAGAACAATCCCTTCCTCGACCGCCTGCGCACTTACGCAGCAGCCCAGAACGCCCCTGTGATCGCCATCTGCGCCAAGATGGAGGCCGAAATGGCCGACATGAGCGACGAGGACCGCCAGATGTTCCTGGCCGAACTCGGCCAGAGCGAGCCGGGTCTGAACCGGCTGATTCGCGCCGCATTCAAGCTGTTGGGCCTGCAAACCTACTTCACGGCCGGCGTAAAAGAAGTGCGCGCCTGGACCATCCACGTCGGCGACACCGGGCCGCAAGCGGCAGGTGTAATCCACACCGATTTCGAGCGCGGCTACATCCGCGCCCAGACCATCGCCTTCGATGACTTCATCGCGCTCAAGGGTGAACAAGGCGCGAAAGACGCGGGCAAGATGCGCTCGGAAGGCAAGGACTATGTGGTAAAGGATGGCGATGTGATGAACTTCCTGTTTAGCCCGACATAGACGGGTATGGACATCAGATCCGTCTTTGTAAAAGACGAGTAGAGGATGCAGCGGTTCCTGTGCCGACCAGTCCGCGAGAAGCCTGGGACGGCTCCGGTCGGACTCCGCCATGCGGTCGGCCTCCGGCCGCGACCGGCGTGCCCGAGCGCACACGCGTGTGGCGACCTCGGACGACACTACTGCAGGCTGTCGATGACGTTGCCAAGCACGCGCACTGGTCTGCCCACCAGTTCCTGGCGTTCCATCTCGGCGACCAACGCCGCGTCTTCGGTAGTCGCCAATGCGCGTTGCCCCTGGGGCGTGTCCACCAGCGCCACGCCGCGCGGCGCCTGCCCACGTCCATGCAGGACGGTGTAGCCCGCCACGGAGGCGCTCCCAGTGAATTCCTCCACCACGTCCCGCACAGCGACTACGCGGGCGACTTCGTCGGTTAGGTCGCGGTGCACGAACGGTTGCCGCGGCTCCTCCACGGACCAGAGGCCGAAAGCCTGCTTGGTGACGATGCCGGACACACACGACAACAGCGCATTGCGCCCCCTGCCTACGCGCAGCAATTCGGCCACACGGCAGGTGGCCTGAAAGAAATAGTTGTTGTAGGGGCCGCCAGCAAAGGCCATGCCGCCGGTAACCGTCAAGTCGCGCGTCAGCGGCAGGCCGAGCGCCGCGGCATAGGTCTCCACGGCGACCGGAAAGCAGCTGTACAGATCCACCAGATCGATGTCCGAGGGCGTCCAGCCGGCGGCATCCATTGCCGCACGTCCGGCAATGGCCGCGCCGGGGCAGGCAGCCAGGTCGTCCCGCGCCGACACCGCCACCATGTGATTAGATTCAGTGCTGGCCACCGGGAAGACCCAGCGGTCGCGCGCAATGCCCAACTCCTGCGCGCGGGATACAGAACACACCAGCAGCGCCGCGGCCTGGTCCACGTTCCAGGTTGAACAATGCGAACGCGTGTACGGGAAAGCCTGCATCGGGTTGTGGCGCGAGGCTTCGCGGATCTCCGCAGCGGAGATTTCCTTGGCGTTCCACGCATGCGGGTTGCCGGCCGCGACGCTACTGAAGCCGCTCCACAACGCGGCCAGGCGATCGCGGTGTTCGTCCAGCGTCCAACCCTGCTTCGCACGGAAGGCACTCTCCAGGATCGCATACAAGCCGACCGGCATCACCATGCCGGCGCGCTTCTCGGCCGGGTGGCGCAACTCGTCCTTGGGCTGCAGGAACACATCGGTGCCTGTGGACCAAACTGCGCGAGCAGTCCGGCCAATACTGACCAGCTCATGGCGCTCCTTTCCTGGCGTCGCTGACCACGG
>JANNGR010000609.1:0-9650 GCA_031403955.1 Betaproteobacteria bacterium | reverse complement strand
AGCCAGCGCGCCAGATTGTCCCTGGCGGGCATTGAAGCCAGGGTATCCGAGCGCGAGCAGTCGGGCCGCACCGTATATCGGGTTCGAGTCGGCCCGATGGACAAGCGCGACGACGCCGACAGGACCAGGGAGAAGCTGGAGGGCTTGGGTATGGAGGCGGCGCTGGTGCGGGTGCAGCGCTGAACTATTGGCAGCCTGCCTTGTCGAATAACGGACATGTTTCAAATTATCAGGAGTATTAAAGAATGAACCGTCGTGATTTTTCCGTTGCCACCGCGTCTGCCGTTGTCCTGGGTCAGGGCCTGTTGCCGATGGCCCATGCGCAGGCGGTCAAGCCTGAGCCGGGTGCCGACTATCTGGTGCTGGACAAGCGGGCCGCGGTGGAGGCGCCGGCCGGCAAAGTCGAGGTGGTCGAGTTCTTTTGGTACAACTGTCCGCACTGCAATGCTTTTGAGCCGACGCTGGAGGGCTGGGTCAAACGCGCTCCCAAAGATGTGTTGGTGCGCCGGGTTCCGGTCGGTTTCCGGGACGACTTTGTGCCCCAGCAGCGTCTGTTTTATACACTCGAGGCGATGGACCTGCTCGACAAATTGCATCCCAAGGTATTTGCCGCGATCCATGTCGAAAAGCAGCAGTTGGGCAAGGGCGACGCGATTGCCGATTGGGTCGCCAAACAAGGGGTGGACAAGACCAAGTTTCAGGAACAATTCAACTCGTTTTCGGTCGCTACCAGAGTCAGCAAGGCGACCCAATTACAAAATTCCTACAAGGTTGAAGGTGTTCCCGCCCTCGGAGTGGCGGGGCGTTTCTACACCGACGGCACACTGGCCAAGAACATGCCGCGCGCGTTGCAGATTGTTGATTTCCTGGTAGCCGAAGTCCGCGCCGGACGTTGACGGGCCCGCGTGGTCCCGCGGCGCCCGGGCCCGCTGGCTGCGAAATCTTCACTGGCTTCGAAGGCTACAATCAAATGGCAGGATTTCACTGCAAGATTCGTGCCTTATGAAGCCTTCACTTTTTCAGTCATTTTCTTTGTTGGCTTGCGCCCTATTTGCCAGTGTCGCCCTGGCTGAAAAAGCCGATCGCAACAAGCCGATGAACATTGAGGCCGACGCGTTGCGTTATGACGACGCGAAGCAAACCAGCGTTTTCACCGGCCGGGTGGTGGTGACCAAGGGCACCATGATCATTCGAGGTGCGCGGCTCGACACGCGTCAGGATGCGGAGGGCAATCAACACGGCGTCGTGAAGGCCGAGCCGGGCAAACTGGCGTTTTTCCGGCAAAAACGCGATACCCGCGCCGGCATGCCGGACGAATTCATGGAGGGCGAGGCAGAGGTAATCGAATACGACGGCAAGGCCGACACGGTTCGGTTCCTTCAGCGGGCACAGTTGCGCAGATATCTCGGCACGGCGCTAAACGACGAAATGAGCGGGGTGGTCATCTTTTACGACAACACGACCAGCATCCTCACGGTGGATGGCGGCGCAGCCAAGCCCAGCCCGGATGGGTCCGGCCCGCGCGTACGAGCAATGTTGACCCCCAGGAACGATGAAACACGCCCCGGCAATGCCGTGCCCGTTACCCCCCCTGCGACGCCGGTATTGCGACGTTCCGCCACCTTGGGTACGGACAAGAAGTGAGCACCGCTGTCGCGATGGATGCGCCGGCTACGGCGCCGGCCGCACTGGTTTTCAATGCCACCGCGCCCCCGGCGAGCCGGCTGGAAGCCCGGCACCTGAAAAAAACCTACGGCAGCCGGACCGTCGTCAAGGACGTGTCGCTGGTGGTCGGAAAAGGGGAGGTGGTCGGTTTGCTGGGACCCAATGGCGCCGGCAAGACCACCTCCTTTTACATGATCGTCGGGTTGGTGCGCGCCAGCGAGGGTGATATCACGATTGACGGCCGCTCCGTGGAGCACATGCCGATCCATCGGCGCGCGCGTCTGGGGCTGAGTTACCTGCCCCAGGAGGCGTCGATCTTTCGCAAACTCAATGTGGAAGACAACGTGCGTGCAGTGCTGGAATTGCAGACCGCACCGAACGGCAAGGCACTGGCCCGGGCCGTGATCGAGGAACGCTTGAATTCGCTGCTGCAGGATCTGAGGGTTGAGCACTTGCGCCAATCGCCGGCGCTGGCCCTGTCCGGCGGCGAGCGCCGCCGGGTCGAGATTGCGCGCGCGCTGGCGACCCAACCACGTTTCATCCTGCTGGACGAGCCGTTTGCCGGCATCGATCCGATCGCGGTGATCGAAATCCAGCGCATCATCAATTTCCTGAAGTCACGCGGCATCGGCGTACTGATTACCGACCACAACGTGCGGGAAACGCTGGGCATTTGTGACCATGCCTACATCATCAGTGATGGCCATGTGCTGGCCCAGGGTACACCCGCGGAGATCGTCGATAACGCCGATGTGCGCCGGGTCTATCTCGGCGAACACTTCAAGATGTAGCGGCCGATGAAACCGGGGTTATCGCTACGCGTCTCACAACATCTGGCGCTTACGCCTCAGTTGCAGCAGTCTATTCGGCTGTTGCAGTTGTCGACGCTGGAGCTGAGCCAGGAAGTCAGCCAGATGCTGGACGACAACCCTTTTCTGGAGTTGACGGAAGAGTCGCCCGCGCGCGAGGAATTCGGCCTGGCGCATGTCGATACGCCGGTGCAACAGGCCGATCGGGACGTTGAGCTTGCGCCCGGCCCTACGGCGGACTACGGCGCGGAGGCAGGTTCAGCGGCCAATAACGATGAAGTTACGCCGCTGTCGGGCGACGACGGGCAGAGTTGGGATGGCGACGGCGGCACCGAGATGGCCCCGGATGACGGTGAGTGGGGCGGTGACGCCAAGGCGCATGGCAACAATCTGGGCGCTGAAGACGAGGTCGATGCGGGCGAAATGGGTCGCGCCCAGGAGTCATTGCAGTCCTTCTTGCATCGGCAGGCGCTGGCTTCGCGCCTGGGCGAGGAAGACCGGGTGGCGCTGCGGTTTCTAATCGAGTCCCTGAATGAAGACGGATACCTGGAGGATTCGCTGCCCGAGCTCGCCATCGGACTGGCGCCGCAAGACGCGGCCCAACTGGAGCAACTGTTGCACCACTTCAGGGTGGCGCTGCGCACTTTGCAGGGTTTTGATCCTTTGGGTGTCGGTGCCAGCGATCTGGGTGAGTGCCTGCGGCTGCAGTTGCACGCCATTCAGCGTGCTTTGCCCGTGGACGCGCCGCAACAGCAGATCCTGGCGGTGGCGCTGCGTATCTGTGCCCAGCCAATGGACGTGCTGGCGCGCCGTGACATAAGACGCCTGGTGCAATTGTGTTCGGCCACTGATGTTTTGGTGCGCGAAGCGATTGCGGTAATCGGCCGCCTGGAGCCCAAGCCGGGGCGGCGCTTTGTCAACGTGGAGCGCAATGTGGTGGTGCCCGATGTACTGGTAATCAGGATCGGCAAAGGCGCGCAGACCAGATTCCGGGCCCAGATCAATGTGGAGGTGATGCCGCGATTGCGGGTGCATGACATTTATGCCAACGCGCTGAAGCAACACCGCGGCAACGGCAGTGACGCGTCCAATTACGCCGCGTTGCAGCAGCGCTTGCAGGAGGCACGCTGGTTCATAAAAAACATCCAGCAGCGTTTTGACACCATATTGCGCGTCAGCAGCGCGATTGTGGAGCGGCAGAAAAACTTCTTTCTGCATGGCGTGCTGGCGATGCGCCCGCTGGTGTTGCGCGAGATTGCCGACGAATTGGGCCTGCACGAGTCGACCATCAGCCGCGTCACCACGGCCAAATACATGGCCACGCCGCGCGGAACTTTCGAGCTGAAGTATTTTTTCGGCTCCGGCCTGGGCACCGAGTCGGGCGGCAATGCGTCGAGCACCGCCGTGCGGGCCCTGATCAAGCAGTTCATCGGCGCTGAGTCGAGCGGCAAACCCCTGAGCGACAACCAGTTGTCCGAGATGCTGAAGGAGCAAGGCATTGCCTGCGCCCGGCGCACCGTGGCCAAGTACCGCGAGGGCCTCAGAATCGCCCCGGCCAGCCTGCGCAGGGCTCTGTGAGCAGTTCGGCACTGCTGCAGGAGCACGAGTTCCCGTGAACCAACTCCAGCTTTTTTTGCCGTGTGCCGCAGGTGTCGAAAGCTACCTGGCGCCGGAAGCGGCGCGAATCACCGGCCGGCCGGCGCCACAGGTGCAACAGCGCCGCGGCGGCGTGTCGCTGGAAGGCGCATGGCGCGACGCGTTGCTGCTTAACCTGCACAGCCGGCTGGCGCAACGGGTTTTGGTGCAGTTGCTGCAGGCGCAGTACCGCAACGAGCAGGACTTGTACCGGTGTGCCAGCGAAGTCGCATGGGAAATCTGGTTCACCCCGAGGCAATCGATCAAGGTCGAAGTCACGGCGCAACACAGCCCGTTGACCAGCCTGAACTTTGCCGCGCTGAAAATCAAGGACGCGGTGTGTGACCGGTTCCGGGCCAAATCCGGCGGCGTGCGGCCGGACGTGAATACCCAGTGGCCAGATATCCGGATCTACGTCCACCTGACCACCGACAGCGTCTCGCTGTATATCGACACCTCCGGCGAAGCCTTGTTCAAGCGCGGCTGGCGCGAGGACAAGGGCGAGGCGCCACTGAAGGAAACGCTGGCGGCGGCGATGATCGCGGCTAGCGGCTGGGCGGATAACGTTGACCGGCCTTTGTACGACCCCTGCTGCGGCAGCGGCACGATAAGCATCGAGGCGGCGCAGATTGCCTGCGGCATCGCGCCTGGTGCCTTGCGCCGGTTCGCGTTCGAAAAGATGCTGCCGTTTCAGGCCCATGTCTGGTCGGCCATCAAGAGCGATGCGGCGCGTTTGCAGCGGCCGCTGCCGGTGGCTGGCAAGCCAGTCATATTTGGCAGCGATGTCGCGCACCGCATGGTTGATTTTGCGCAGCGCAACGCACAACGTGCCGGGGTCGCGGATGCGATTCAATTTCGTGGCGGCGACGCCTTGCAGCGTTTGCCGCCCGTGGACGGTCCCGGCGTGATGCTGGTCAACCCCCCGTATGGCCAACGGATCAGCGCCGCCGGCATTGCCGGCATGCCCGGCCGCGAGCAGGCGCTGACCGAAGACGGTGGTGAATTTTTCGTGCAACTGGCGGCCCACTGGAAGAAGAACTACGCCGGATGGACCGCCTGGTTGTTGACGCCCGACCTGAAATTACCCGGAAAGATGCGGTTGAAGGAGTCGCGCCGGGTGCCGATGTGGAACGGGCCGATCGAATGCCGGCTGTTTCGCTTCGATATGGTGCAAGGCTCCGCGCGCGGCGACGCGGCAGCCAGGCCGGCAGGCTGAAAAGCCGTGTCGCGCACCATCGGCGCGCTGGTGCTTGACACCAACATAGTGCTTGATCTGCTGCTGTTCGACGACCCGGCGACGCGCAATTTGAAGCAGCTGTTGGTGGGCGGCGCACTGGACTGGCTGGCGACACCCGCGATGCGCGACGAGATCGAACGCGTGCTGGCTTACCGGCGTATTGGCGCGCGGGTCGTCTTACTGGGAAAGACCAACACCGACCTGCTGGCGCAATATGACGCTCTTAGCCAGTGCCGGCCCGCGGCGCCGCCAGCGGCGGTGCGTTGCCGCGACCGCGACGACCAGATGTTCATCGACCTGGCCGTGGCGCACCGGGCCATGTTGCTGAGCAAGGACGACGGCTTGCTGCGCCTGCTCAGGCGGCTCGCGGTACTCGGAGTCGCGGTGCAAAAGGCTCTTTAGCCTGCAACAGGAAACTCTGCGCGCTGGATTGCGGCCACGACTGGCGGTAAATTATCGGCAAGCCGCTCAGGTCTCGCTGCAGCAACGCGCCGTCGGGCATCTGGGTCAGGATCGATTGGGCCAGTGACTTGACTTTCTGGTCGGTGGTGCGGCGCACGATATGGTGCGCCGTGATGTCGCTCGGATGGTTCAGCCCGGCGGCCTGCACCAGTTCCTTCAGCGCGTGCATGGTCATGGCGTGAAAGTTGAACACCCGTTGCGTCTTGTCTGGCACCACCAGCGACTGCTGGCGCAGCGGGTCTTGCGTCGTGACTCCGGTGGGGCAATGGCCGGTATGGCAGTGCTGCGCCTGGATACAGCCCAGCGCGAACATGAAACCACGCGCGCTGTTGCACCAGTCGGCGCCAATGGCCATCATGCGCGCGACGTCGAAGGCGCTCACCACCTTGCCGGCGCAGCCAATTTTTATCCGCTCGCGCAGGCCGACTCCGCGCAGCGTGTTGTGCACCAGCAATAGTCCCTCCTGCAACGGCGAACCCACATGGTTGGTGAACTCAAGCGGCGCGGCACCGGTACCGCCTTCGGCGCCGTCGACGACGATAAAGTCCGGCGTAATGCCGGTGGCCATCATGGCTTTGACAATCGCGAACCATTCCCACGGGTGCCCGATACACAACTTGAAGCCGGTTGGTTTTCCACCCGACAAGGTGCGCAGCCGGGTGATGAAATGCAGCATCTCGATGGGGGTTGAAAAAGCGCTGTGTGAGGCCGGCGAGACGCAGTCCACCCCGACCGGAACACCACGCGCCGCCGCGATCTCGGGCGTTACCTTGGGGCCCGGCAACACCCCGCCATGGCCCGGTTTGGCGCCTTGGCTGAGCTTTATCTCGATCATCTTTACCTGCGGGTCGCACGCGTTTTGCGCGAACTTGGCGGCGTTGAAGCTGCCGTCAGCATTGCGGCAACCGAAATAACCCGAGCCCACCTCCCAGATCAGGTCGCCACCGTGGGCGCGGTGGTGCGCGGATATCGAGCCCTCCCCGGTGTCATGCGCAAATCCGCCCAGCTTGGCTCCCGCGTTTAATGCCAGTATCGCGTTGGCGCTCAAAGCGCCAAAACTCATGGCCGAAATGTTGAACACGCTGGCATGGTAGGGCTGGGTGCATAGCCCGGCCGTCGCCGCCTGCGAGTCGGTTGGGCCGGGTGTGCCGCCGATCCAGACCCGGAAGTCGTGCGAGGCAATCGAACTTGGCACGACTGAATGGTTCATCCATTCGTAACCTTCCGCATGCACGTCGAGCTGGGTACCGAACGGCCGTTTGTCGGAGTCTCCCTTGGCGCGCTGGTAGACCAGTGAGCGTTGCGAGCGCGAAAACGGCGTGGCTTCGTTGTCGCTCTCCAGAAAATACTGCCGCATCTCGGGGCGAATGAACTCGAGCATGAAACGCACGTGCCCTATTACCGGATAGTTGCGCAGGATCGACCTCCTGGTCTGTGAAACGTCATACCAGCCCAGGCCGGCCAGCGCGAGGAACAGCGGCGCCAGCCAGCCGCCCTGGCCAGAGGTCAGCAGCGTGAACAAACACAACACCAGGCCCAGGATGCACAGGCCAAATACGGTGTAACGAATCGGGAAGATTTCATTCAGACGGTGCAGCATGGCTAAGGGCTCCTTGGGCTGGCGAACAGGCTTGTGGTCATAGAGCTGCCGGCACGGCGTCGCTCAAAAAATCGTATACCTCGCGAATGCGCCGGCTGGTTCGCAGCTCACGGTGCACCACTAGCCACATGGGAATGGCGGCTATCTTCAGCATCGGCAGTATCCGCACCAGCGCGTTATCGGTACGGGCCACGTAATCGGCCAGAAATCCGACTCCCAGACCGGCCCGCACTGCTTCGCAATACGCCATCAAGTCATCGGTGCGCAGCGCGAAGGCTTCATGCGTGACGGGAAAACCGGCGGCCGCGAAACCCTGCAACAGTGATTCGACCCGGTCATGGCCGACCAGCGCATGTTTGAGCAGCTCGGCTGGCTGCTTCGGTGTGCCCCAGCGGCGCAGGTAGTCGCGGTGCGCATAGGCTCCCAAGGTGACCTTGCCAATGCGTTTGGCGATCAAAGTGGCCTGGTCGGGTTGCACCATGCGCAGCGCAATGTCGGCTTCGCGGCGCAGCAGGTTGCTGACTGCGTTGCTCACCACCAGCTCCACCTGCACTTGCGGCAGTGCCAGCCGCATCCGGGCCAGCACCGGTGGCAACAGCACGCAGGCGACCGGCTGGCTGGCCGTGATGCGTATCGAGCCCGAAAGGCCGGATTCGGCTACCGATACCTGGCGTGCCAGTTGCAGGGCGCTGTTTTCCATGGCACGCGCCGAATCGGCCAGGCGCAGCGCGGTCGGTGATGGCAACAGGCCGCGTCCGGTGCGCTCGAACAACACCACTCCGAGTTGCGCCTCCAGTTCGGCTATGTGGCGGCCCAAGGTGGGTTGGCTTGAATTCAGCACGCGTGCCGCCCCGAGCAGGCTGCCGTGCTCCAGCGCAGCCAGGAAGGAACGGATCAGGCTCCAGTCAAAGTCTTGTTTCATGCGTCCGTCGCAATCCGCCAAAGCTATTCATTTTTGAATTTCTGGGTATCTGAATTAGACAATTGTGTAATGCCAGCCAGGTTCCCACAATACCCGCATGCCAACCACGAAACCGCGCCGGAATGACGCTCTGCTGGTTATCGGCCGGTTGGTTGCAAAACTGTGGGCCGGCCGGGCATTTTTTTTGCTCGCCAGATGCCACACCCGTTGAACCGATTTACCAACCGGAGTCAGAGATGGAAAACAACCCAACCAGAAGTGTTTTGATACTCGGTGCGCGCGGGCGTTTCGGCCTTGCCGCAACACGGGCGTTTGCCGCCAGCGGCTGGCGCGTGCTGGCGCAAATTCGCCCCGGCGCCACGGCGCCGGATTGCGCTGGCGTGGCTTGGCTGACGCTGGCGGTCGAGGATACGGCTGCGCTGGTGCAGGCCGCAGCCGGCGCGTCGGTGGTGATTCACGCGCTGAACCCACCCTACACCGACTGGAAAACCCAGGCCATGCCGCTGCTGGAGGCGGCCTTGCGTGCGGCGCGGCAACTCAATGCCCGGCTGATGTTTGCGGGCAACGTGTACAACTTTGGCTCCAGCATGCCACCGGTGCTGGCCGAGCAGACGCCGCAACAAGCACACACCCGCAAGGGCAAGATCCGCATCGCAATGGAGCAGCAGTTGCAACATGTCGCCAGCCTGGGCCAGGTACGCAGCGTTGTCATCCGCGCCGGTGACTTTTTTGGCAGCGGCACCGGTAGCTGGTTCGACCTGGCGCTGGCAAAAGACATCCGACGCGGCAAAATGGTTTACCCGGGTGCGCTGGATGTGCCAAGCGCCTGGACCTATCTGCCGGACCTGGCCAATACATTTGTGCGTGTGGCCGACAAACTGGTTCACACGCCGGCTCAGTTTGCGCCGTTCGAGGTGTTTCATTTCCAGGGCTACAGCCTGACCGGTCGCGCCTGGGCTGAACAACTCGAAGACGTAGCGCGCAATCAGGGCTGGTTGGAACCTGCGCAACAGCTCAAAATCGGCTACCTGCCGTGGCCTGTCATAAAAATCTGCGGCCTGCTGGTTCCGATGTGGCGCGAGCTGATCGAAATGCGTTACCTCTGGCAGACGCCGCATGCGCTGGCCGGCGGCAAACTGGATGCCCTGATCGGCGCGGAGCCACATACGCCGTTGTCCCTGGCAATACACACGGCATTGCGAGACCTGGGGTTGGCTGGCCGATCGGGTTGTGCCGAAACCTCCTGGGCCTGATGGGAGCGCGGCATGGATCGCAGAAAATTCATCCGTGTGGCCGGCGGTGGTGTTGTCGCCGCCGTCA
>JANNGR010000608.1:0-7988 GCA_031403955.1 Betaproteobacteria bacterium | reverse complement strand
GCGGTCGAGTTCATTGCCGAACTGCGCCAGGCGCGCAATTACGCCGAGGTACCGGTTGGACGCAAGGTAGTTGTCATTGGCGGCGGCATGACGGCGGTGGACGCGGCAGTGCAGTCAAAAAAACTCGGCGCCGAAGAAGTGACGATCGTCTACCGCCGTGGTCCGGATGGCATGTCCGCGTCCGGCTACGAACTTGACTGGGCGCAAAAAAACGGCGTATCGATACGGCATTGGGCCGCGCCCAAGCAGGTCTTGACCGATGGTGCCCATATATCCGGCATACGCTTCGTCACCACGCGCGTCGATGGTGGGAAACTGATTCAGACCGATACGTCGTTCACACTTGCGGCCGACATTGTTTTCAAGGCTATCGGACAGAGTTTCGTGGCCCAGCCATTGGGTGCGATGGTGGAACTAAAGGGCGGCAGGATCGCCACCGATGAACACGGCCGCACGTCCAGCCCAAAGGTCTGGGCCGGCGGCGACTGCCGCGTCGGTGGACGGGATCTAACAGTCGAGGCGGTGGAACACGGCAAGGTCGGCGCTTTGTCGATCCATGCCGCCCTAAGCAAATGATCCGGGAGCAACAGCATGGCGAACTTAAGCACTGAATTCCTGGGCATCAAGAGCCCGAATCCGTTCTGGCTCGCGTCAGCCCCGCCGACTGACAAGCAATACAACGTGGCGCGGGCGTTTGAAGCCGGTTGGGGCGGTGTGGTGTGGAAGACCGTGGGCGAAGACCCGCATATCGTCAACGTCTATGGCCCGCGTTATGCGGCGCTGCTGGGTGATGACCGGCGTGTGATTGGCTTCAACAACATCGAATTGATCTCCGACCGGCCGCTGCAAACCAATCTGGATGAGATCCGGCGCGTCAAACGCGACTGGCCGGATCGGGCCATGGTGGTGTCGATCATGGTGCCATGTGAGGAAGAGTCGTGGAAGCGTATTCTGCCGATGGTGGAAGACACCGGTTGTGATGGCATCGAGCTCAACTTTGGCTGTCCGCACGGCATGAGTGAACGTGGCATGGGGTCTTCGGTTGGCCAGGTACCGGCATACATCGAGATGGTGGCACGCTGGTGCAAGACCTACACGACTTTGCCGGTGATCGTGAAACTGACGCCCAATATCACCGATGTGCGTTACCCGGCGCGTGCCGCCAAACAGGGTGGCGCCGACGCGGTGTCGTTGATCAACACCCTCAACTCGATCATGGGCGTCAATCTTGAATCGATGACCATGTTGCCCAGTGTCGGCAAGACCGGCTCACACGGTGGTTATTGCGGCACCGCCGTGAAACCGATCGCGCTCAACATGGTGGCCGAGATAGCCCGCGATACACAGACGGCGGGGCTGCCGATTTCCGGCATCGGCGGCATCAATAACTGGCGTGACGCGGCGGAGTTTATTGCCCTGGGTTGCGGTAACGTGCAGGTCTGTACGGCGGCGATGGTCTATGGCTTCAAAATCGTCCAGGACATGTGCGACGGCTTGTCCAATTTCATGGACGCTCAGGGCTACACCAGCGTCAGCCAGATGGTTGGCAAGGCGCTGCCCAGCATCACCGGTTGGAGCAACCTGAACATGAACCATGTCGAGAAGGCGGTCATCAACCAGGACTCGTGTATCCAGTGTGGCCGTTGTTACGTGGTGTGTGAAGACACCTCGCACCAGGCCATATCGGCGGCCAGCAACGGCAAGCGGCATTTCGAGATAAAGGAAGAAGAATGTGTCGGCTGCAACCTGTGTGTCTCGATCTGCCCGGTGCCCGACACCATCACCATGCGCACCTTGCGGGCCGGCGAGATCGATCTGCGTACCGGAAAACCGGTCTCGGGCGACTACGCCAACTGGACCACGCATCCCAACAACCCGATGCGTGCCGCCGCCAAGGCAACGGCGTGAAGAATATGATGTTTCTTGTTATTCAACCACGGAGACCACTATGAGCTCAACCCTGATTCGCGGCGGCACGGTTGTCAACGCCGACCGGCAATTTCGCGCCGACGTGTTGTGTGCCGAGGGCAAGATACACAGCGTGGGCGAGAACCTGCAGACACCCGCAAATACACAAGTGGTCGACGCCGGCGGCCAATACGTGATGCCCGGCGGCATCGACCCGCATACCCACATGCAGTTGCCGTTCATGGGCACCGTGGCGATGGACGATTTTTTCAGCGGCACGGCGGCGGGGCTGGCCGGGGGAACCACCTCGATCATCGATTTTGTGATACCCAATCCGCAGCAGCCGCTGATGGAGGCTTTCCAGATCTGGCGCGGCTGGGCCGAAAAGTCGGCGGCGGACTACGGTTTTCACGTCGCCGTCACCTGGTGGAGCGAGGGCGTACGCGAAGACATGGGCCGGTTGGTGCGCGACGAAGGTATCAACAGTTTCAAACACTTCATGGCCTACAAAAACGCCATCATGTGTGACGACGAGACCCTGGTCAACAGCTTCAAGCGCGCGCTCGAACTCGGCGCCATGCCGACGGTACATGCCGAGAACGGCGAGTTGGTGTTCCTGCTGCAGCAGGAGGTCGCGCGTATGGGTATCACCGGCCCGGAAGGTCACCCGTTATCCAGGCCGCCAACCGTCGAAGGTGAAGCAGCCAACCGGGCGATTGCGATTGCCGACGTGCTGGGCGTTCCGATTTACGTCGTGCATGTGTCGTGTATTGAATCCGCCGAAGCCATTGCACGTGCCCGCGCGCGCGGCCAACGCGTCTACGGCGAAGTGCTGGCCGGCCACCTGGTGATTGACGACTCGGTCTACCGCAATCCTGATTTTGTCGCGGCGGCGGCGCATGTGATGAGCCCACCGTTCCGGCCCAAGGTAAACCAGGAGTTTCTGTGGCGCGGCCTGCAATCAGGCAACCTGCACACAACCGCCACCGACCACTGCACCTTCTGCGCCGCGCAGAAGGCGGCGGGACGCGAAGACTTCAGCAAGATACCGAACGGTTGTGGCGGCATCGAGGAACGGCTGGCCGTGATCTGGGACCAGGGTGTCAATACCGGGCGCCTGACGCCGAGCGAGTTTGTCGCCATCACCTCGGCCAACGCGGCCAAGCTGTTCAACATCTACCCGCAAAAAGGCACGGTTTCCGCGGGCGCTGACGCCGACCTTGTGGTGTGGGACCCACAAGGCAGCAAAACGATTTCGGTCAAGACCCAGCACAGCAAGGGCGACTTCAACATATTCGAAGGGCGCACGGTGCTTGGCGTTCCCAGCCACACCATGAGCCAGGGCAAGTTGGTTTATGTGCAGGGCGACCTGCGGGTTCAGGCCGGCGCCGGGCGTTACATAAAACGACCCGCGTTCGGTACCAATTTCGAAGCCGCGCAAAAACGCGCCCGCAGCACCATGCCCACGCCGGTGCAACGCTAGTTTTAGTCAGTTGGAGATGCACCATGAACTCAGCAATCCTTGAAAAAAAAGTAGACGCAGGCATCGACAACCTGCGCATCAACGGCGAACGTTTATGGCAGTCGTTGATGGAACTGGCAAAAATCGGCGCCACTGCCAAAGGTGGCGTGTGCCGCCTGACGCTGACCGACCTGGACAAACAGGGGCGCGACCTGGTCCTGTCCTGGGCCAGGGAATCTGGCATGACAGTGGTGATCGACAAGATCGGCAACGGCTTCATGCGCCGCGCGGGCCGCAACAATAACCTGCCGCCGATCGTCACCGGCAGCCATATCGACACCCAGCCCACCGGCGGCAAGTTCGACGGCAACTACGGCGTGTTGGCTGGCATTGAAGTGGTGCGCACGCTGAACGAACATGGCATACAGACTGAAGCACCGATCGAAGTCGCCTTCTGGACCAACGAGGAAGGCTCGCGTTTCGTACCGGTCATGATGGGCTCGGGTGTATTTGCCAAAGCCTTTACGCTGGAGCATGCGTACGCGGCGCGCGATACCGCTGGCAAGTCGGTCAAGGAAGAGCTGGAGCGGATTGGCTACATCGGCACCCAGGAGCCGGGCGAGCACCCGATTGGCGCCTATTTCGAAACCCATATCGAGCAGGGCCCGGTGCTGGAAGACAACGACAAGACGATTGGCGTGGTGCAAGGCGTGCTTGGCATCCGCTGGTTCGACTGCACCGTGACCGGAATGGAAGCCCACGCCGGTCCCACGCCGATGGCGCTGCGCAAGGACGCGATGCAGGTGTCCACGCATCTGATGCAGGAGGTAGTGGCCGCTGCCCTGCGCCACAAACCGCATGGCCGCGGCACGGTGGGCATGGTGCAGGTACATCCCAACAGCCGCAATGTGATTCCGGGCCGGGTCAAGTTCTCGATCGATTTGCGCAACGCCACTGACGCGTTGGTCGATACCATGGCCGCGGAGGTCAAGGCTTACGCGGCACAGTTGAGCAAAGACAGCGGCCTGCCGATCGAGATCGAAATGGTGTCGAGTTATCCGGCGCAGATATTTCACGCCGACTGTGTAGCGGCTGTCGCACGCGCTGCCGCCAAGCTGGGTTATTCCAACATGCCGGCGGTTTCGGGTGCCGGCCATGATGCGGTGTACATGGCCCAGTTGGCACCGGCCGGCATGATCTTCATTCCCTGCAAGGACGGCATCAGCCACAACGAGATTGAAGACGCCAAGCCCGAACACATCACCGCCGGCTGCAACGTGTTGTTGCACGCGATGCTGGAGCGCGCCGGCACGTAAATTGCTGCACTCTCGATTGCCACTGTTTATTTTGAATTTTTTCTGGAGAAACCATGTCGATGAAACCCCTGAACCGCCGTCATGCCGTCGCCCTCGCCGCGGTACTTGCCCTATTGGCTCCCGGCCTGTCTCTGGCCCAGGCCAAGCTGAAGGTAGCCGCGATTTACACCGTGCCGTTCGAGCAGCAATGGGTCAGCCGCCTGCACAAGGCACTCAAAGCCGCCGAAGCGCGCGGCGAGATTGAATACAAGGCGAGCGAAAACGTATCGAACGCGGACTACGAACGTGTCATGCGCGAATACGCCACCGGCGGTAACACGCTGATCGTGGGCGAAGCCTTTGCGGTCGAAGCGGCGGCCCGCAAAGTGGCCAAAGACTTCCCCAAGGTGTCGTTCCTGCTGGGTTCATCGGGCAAACCGCAGGCCCCCAACCTGAGCGTGTTCGACAACTACATCCAGGAGCCGGCCTACCTGTCCGGCATGATTGCCGGGGGTATGACCAAGAGCAACAAGATCGGCATGGTGGGCGGTTTTCCGATTCCCGAGGTGAACCGGCTGATGAATGCGTTCATGGCCGGCGCCAAGGAAGTCAACCCCAAGGTCGAGTTCAGCGTGAGCTTCATCAATAGCTGGTTTGACCCACCCAAAGCCAAGGAAGCCGCCTTTGCCATGATAGACAAGGGTGCCGACGTGATGTATGCCGAACGTTTTGGCGTCAGTGACGCAGCGAAGGAAAAAGGCAAACTGGCGATTGGCAACGTGATCGATACCCAGGACAAGTACCCCGACACCGTGGTCGCCTCGGCCTTGTGGAACATGGAGCCCAGCATCGACCGTGCGATCAAACTGGTGAAGGCCGGCAAATTTGCCGCCGAGGACTATGGCCAGTATTCGATGATGAAACACAAAGGTTCCGAGCTCGCTCCGCTGGGCACCTTCGAGAAGAAAATCCCGGCCGACCTGGTGACCAAGGTACGCGCCAAGGAGAAAGCCATCCTGGACGGCAAATTCAGCGTCAAGGTAGACGACAACCAACCCAAATCGACCGCCAAATAATCGTTTGGGGAAATTGACAAGACACCCCAGCCGCGGGGTGTCTTTTTTTTGACCGAGACACGTGACCGATACCGTTCTGAAGCTCTCGCATATCACGAAGCGTTTTGGCGCGCTGGTTGCCAATGACGACATCTCGTTGCAGCTAAAAGCCGGCGAAGTATTGGCATTGCTGGGCGAGAACGGTGCCGGCAAGTCCACCCTGGTGTCGATCCTGTTCGGCCACTATGTCGCGGATGCAGGCGAGATCGAGGTGTTCGGCAAGCCACTGCAACCCGGCGACCCCAGGGCGGCGCTGGCGGCGGGTATCGGCATGGTGCACCAGCACTTCACGCTGGCCGATAACCTGAGCGTGCTCGACAACGTGATGATGGGCTCGGAGCCGCTGTGGCAAGTTTTTACGCGCCGGCACGCGGCACGTGTCAAATTGATGGACGTGGCGCAACGATTTGGCCTGGCTGTGGACACGCAAGCGAAAGTCGGCAACCTGTCGGTCGGTCAGCGCCAACGCGTGGAAATCCTGAAAGCCCTGTACCGCGGCGCTCGCATCCTGATACTGGACGAACCCACCGCCGTGCTGACGCCACAAGAGAGCGAAGCCTTGTTTGGCGTGTTGGCGCAAATGGTGGCGCAGGGTCTGGCCATCATCTTCATCAGCCACAAGCTGGGTGAAGTACTGCGTGTGTCGGATCGTATTGCGGTGCTGCGCGCCGGCAAGCTGGTGGCCGAGTCCGAGGCCCGGCAAACAAGCCAAAGCCAACTGGCGTTATGGATGGTTGGCCACCTTATTCAAGCACCGCGACGCCGTCCGGCCCGGTCGGTCGGCGACGCGGTGTGTGTGCTTCATCAGGTCAACACTTCAGGCGCGCGGGAGCGGCTCGACAACGTATCACTCACCTTGTTTAGCGGCGAGATAGTGGCCATCGCCGGTGTATCCGGCAACGGCCAGGTGGCGCTGGCGGACCTGTTGTGTGGCACCCGGATCGCCACCAGCGGCCGAGTCGAGTTCCTGGGCCGACCCCTTTGCGCTGACCCGGCCCGCCTGGTCGCTCAGGGAGTGGCGCGAATTCCGGAAGACCGCCACGCGGTGGGGGTGATCGGCGATTTGCCGGTGTGGGAAAACGCTGTTTCGGAACGTTTGCGCAGCAGCGCGTTTTCACGCTGGTCGTGGGTCCGCCGGGGCGCCGCGCGTGCCTATGCCCAACGTGTGATCGAGGCATTTGACGTACGGGGTGGTGGCGCCTCCACCGCTGCCCGTGCGCTGTCGGGTGGCAACATGCAAAAACTGATACTCGGACGCGCGTTGTTGCACCCTGATATCAGGGCCAGCCATGACACGGTACCGAAACTGATCATTGCGCACCAGCCTACCTGGGGGCTCGACATCGGCGCGGTGGCATATGTACAAGACCAACTGGTTGCGGCGCGCGACGCGGGTGCCGCGGTGTTGTTGATTTCGGACGACCTTGACGAAGTGTTGACGCTAGGCGACCGCGTGGCCGTGATGCACGCTGGCCACATGAGTCCGGCGCGCCCGGCTCTGGCCTGGAATCGTGAAGCGCTCGGCCTGGCCATGGCGGGGCTGGGTCTGGACCAGGCGGCGCCCAGCGTCCAAATGGTGCAGGCGTGAGACTCGAAAGGCGCGCAGGGAGTTCGGCTATGGCGCTGGTGCTGGCGCCGGTCGGCGCGCTGGTGTTTACGCTGCTGGTCAGCTCGTTGCTGGTGTTGTGGGCCGGTGCCGCCGTGGACCAGACTTATGGCCTGCTGCTGCAAGGTGGTTTCGGATCGGTCTTCGCTCTGAGCGAAACCCTGACGCGCGCCATTCCATTGATGCTTACCGGGCTGGCCGCCACAGTTGCGTTCAAGGCGCGGTTGTTCAATATTGGCGCCGAAGGGCAACTGTATGCCGGCGCGCTGGCGGCGGTCGCCGTTGGCGGGCTGCATGGTGGCACCGGCTTCGCGCTGCCACCGTCTGTATTGTTCGTCTCGATGATGCTTGCCGCGGCGCTGGCGGGCGCCCTGCTGCTGCTTGGGCCGGCCCTGATGAAGACCAGACTGGGTGTGGACGAAGTCGTCACCACGTTGCTGCTGAATTTCATCATGCTGCTGCTGGTGTCGATGATGCTCGACGGCCCGATGAAAGACCCGACTGCGATGGGCTGGCCGCAAAGCGTGGCCCTGATGGAAGAACTGGAACTCTCCAAGTTGATTCCGCAAACCCGCGTCCATAGCGGCCTGTTGTGGGCCTGC
>JANNGR010000607.1:0-8172 GCA_031403955.1 Betaproteobacteria bacterium | reverse complement strand
AGCGGGAACGCAGGTCAGCCCCTTGCTCGCGCGCCAGCGTAGCGCCCAACAGGCCCAGCGCGGTCAGCACAGTACGGGCGACCTTGTCGGCTTCTGGATCCGAGTCAGGCCCACCATTCAGGGGGAATCGTAGCCGACGCAGGGCAGTGAGTGAAAGGACAGTAGTTTGTTTAGCATGGGATAAGGTGAAGCCTCCTTGAACAATACCCGGAGTGACATTCCCGTGGTTTGCCTCGGACGGCTTGCCGTCCTTTCCTAGCTTTTTCGCTTGGCTCTTCTCTTTGGTGGCGAGGGAGACATCAAGAGTCCAATCCGGTGCCGCAAGACCCTTCTCTGCCCGCGCATATAGCGTACCTGCACCAAGTCTGATTTGCGCCGGATCGATGCGGCTGCTGGTTTTCACTCCGTCCTGCGCCTGATAACCCACCATCTCGGAAACCAGCGCACGCTGAAATTTAGCGCCCAGTCCGCCACGCGGCCCGGTTGAATCCCACAGCCCGAACACCAGGGCAGTGGGGTTGAGGCCGAACAATCCGGTAGCATTCATCGCGTCGGCCGTATCCAATACCTTGCCTTTCGCCGACTTGCGGAAGACCACCCCGTCCAACAGGCTGTCACGCAAGATAGCGTCCGCCACCCGGTGTGGCGCTTCCAGGCTGGTGACGCTGAACTTCTTCTGCAGCCGGTCGTCGTCGAAACGCACGGTCACGACGGGCAGGTCGATTCGTCGGTCGCCGTCCCCGTCTTTCGTCCTCCACGCCTCCAGCAACGCCAACTCCATCCGGTTGGCCTGGGACTGCACGGAGTCCAGCAGCACGCAGTCCACCAACTCGCCGCCTTCGACGACTCGCTTTTCGACGGCGTACTTTCCGCCCTCGTAAGTTGGCGGGAACACCTTGTCGCCCACCCCGCCCGCAGGCTGGTATTCGGTGAGACATCGAAACGCGGCAGCATGGCCCGCCACGGCATCTTTGACGACTTGAAGATTCAAGGGTTGCGGGTCTGTGTTCATGAAGGCTCCTGTAGGATGGAAGTTGTTGTTAGCGAATCACTGGACCATAGTTCAAAGCGTTCGCCCCAAATCATTTTCAAAGGCTCCCAATCGTTGCGGTCTGCTGCTGCCAGCGCCGCAAGATAACGCCGCGTTGCAGGCCCCGGATCCGGTGTCGGATCGATCGCCGGTAAATTCAGCCGGCGCAGAAGTTCTGACAGAAAAACGCGCGTCGCTCGCCCATTGAAATCGGCAAACGGGTGAATACTGAGCAAACGGCCTTCCGCAAAAGCCAGCGTTTCCAGCAGTCGGTCGTCATCCTGCCCTTCGATGTCCTCCAGCCGTACCTTGAGGTCGAGCGCATAAGCCCGCATCAACTCGGGGACGCGGTGGTAGAGCGGCGGCTCGTGGGCACCAACCTGTACGTTCGTTCGCCGCCAGCGCCCACCAATGCTTGGCACCAACTCCGAGGCAATATCGCTATGCAACGCGAGGACCAGGTATTCGTCCAGCGGCAAATCCGCATAACGACTCCTGGCAATGCCTGCTTCCACATCCG
Organism: Betaproteobacteria bacterium; assembly: GCA_031403955.1. Classification (GTDB taxonomy): domain Bacteria; phylum Pseudomonadota; class Gammaproteobacteria; order Burkholderiales; family Burkholderiaceae_C; genus CAISIP01. Next base: position 6,622 of record JANNGR010000607.1, on the reverse strand, counting down.
CGACTCGATCAGCCAGCAACGGTGCCAGGTCGAGATAGCTCAGGATTCCTCGGGAAGTTTCGACGAATCGGAAGGCAGCCCCAAGCGCATGCGTTGCGCCTCCACCCATCCGTTGGGAACCGGCTCCCCCTCGAAGGCCATGCTGCGCGCCACCTTGACTGGTATCTGTCGCAGGCGTTCCGCCTCCTGCTGCGGCGGAGTCAGCGCGCGCCATGCTTGAATTGCCGCGAGCCGGGTTTTCTGGTTCATATTCGCCTGTGGACATGTTGTTCACTTTGAATTGTCTGGCCATATCCTGACACACCCCAGGTCAACATAGTGACCCTGTCAGGCCTGTTCCAGCGCCTGCTGCAATTTATTTCGTACCAACTCACGCAGGCTTTCCGGCGCTATCACCTGCACCTCGGGTACGTGGCGCAGGATGTCCATGACCAATTCGCGCGGGTCGGCGTAGGGCAGGCGCAGCAGGTAGCTGCCATCGGCGTCGAAGCGGCCTTCCTGCTTGGGGTGCCAGCTCTCGGCCGCTACCCAGCGGGCGCGTTCGGGGGTAAAACGCAGGTTGGCCCATTCCACGCGCTTGCCGGCAAAAATGCCGTAACCCGAGCCGAGCACGGCGTCCAGCTCGGCGTCGGGCACTTCGATGGCCCGCCTGGCCAGCACCTGCACGTTCTGGATCGCATCGACCGAGAAGCTGCGCAGGGCCCGGCGCAGGTGGCACCAGGCGTCCAGGTACCAGTTGTCGCGGTAGTGGATCAGGCGCTGCGGCGAGACTTCGCGCTCGCGCGTCTCGTCCCGGCCGCGGTTGTAGTGGGTGAGAACCAGGCGCTGGCGGCGCAGCAAGGCACTGCCAATGGCTTGGAAGTGTGGCAGATGCAGGCGGCGCGCCCCCACCGTCTGCACCCGGATGCGGCGTGCCAGCTCGGGGCCGGGCTGGGCGCCCTTGTCGAGCATGGCCGTCAGGCGTTTCATCAGCGGCTCGATGTGCCGGCCCAGCAGGCCGCCCGCGTCCAGGTTGACCAGCAGGTGTTGAATGCTCAGCAGCGCATGCATTTCATCGGCCGCCAGCCACAGGCCCGGCAGCTCGTACTGCGTACCGACCGGGACGGCCTGCTTGTCGAGCCGCCAGCCGCCGCGCTCACGGTCGAAGACGATGGGCGCACCCAAGCGGTTGCGCAGGTGGGCGATGTCGCGTTTGAGAGACGAGGGTTTGGTCTGCAAGTCCTTCAGCAGAAAGCTCCTGGTCAGGCAGCGTCCTGCGTCCAGATAACTCTTAAGCTTGTAGAGGCGTTCGATCTGCGACATGTGCGGGCCGCAGGCAACCGTGCGGATTCAGGGCGTTTCGGGTTGCGTCGAAACCAGTGTGGCGACAAACCGGTCAAGCGCGCCGGCCTTGATAAAGGCGATTGCACAACCAAGCGCCCGGTCCTCGCCGTGCGGCGGACGCGGGCAACGCTGCTGCTCGATACGCGCCTTGGGCGGCAGCGGCTCCTGTGTCCCGGGGAGGGCTTGCGCACGATCCTGCTCGCGGCGGATGCCGCGCGTTGCCGGAGCAGTTTGCGGCGCGATGAGTTCGATATCCGGGCCGATGCCGGTGCGTTGCACCAGGCGGCCTGACGGGGTGAAGTAAAGCGCCGTCGTCAGCCGCAGGGCGCCGACGCCATTGCCCAACGGCAGCACCGTTTGCACGCTACCTTTGCCGAAGCTGCGCTGGCCCATGACCGTGGCGCGCCCGTTGTCCTGAAGCGCGCCGGCAACCAGTTCCGATGCCGAAGCCGAGCCGCCATCGATCAGCACGACCATTGGCATAACGGGCAGATGTTGCGCCTCGTCCGCGTTCCAGCTGCGCGAATTGCCCGGCGCACGGCCGCGCATCGCGACGATCTCGCCTTGCCCCAGAAACGCGTCCGCAACGGCCACCGCTTGGCTGACCAAACCACCCGGATTGCCTCGAAGGTCGAGAATGACCCCGCGTGGCTGCCGTGCCACCGTCGCCTCGGCGACGGCTTGGTCGAAGAGCGATTTAAGCGGCCCCGCGAACTGCCTCAGCCGCAGTACCAGCACCTCGTCTTCGATGCGCCAACTCAGCAGCCGGGAACGGATGACGTCGCGCACCAGCGAGACCGTAAACTCCGCTTCGCGGCCCGGACGGCGGATCAGCAGCGTGATTGGCGTGCCGGGCTGGCCGCGCATGCGCGCGACCGCGTCCGCCTGCGTCAATCCAAGCACCGGCAGATCGTCGAATTTGACGATCAGGTCGCCGCTGCGCAGCCCCGCGCGCGCGGCCGGCGTATCCTCGATCGGGGCGACCACGCGCACCAGGCCCTCGACCATCTCGATCTCGAGCCCGAGCCCGCTAAAACTTCCCGACTGCGAACTCCCGAATCGGGCGTAGTCGTTTTCATCCAGCACACTCGAGTGCGGGTCAAGCGCCGCGAGAGCCGCGTTGAGTGAACGTTTGAAGACCGCCGCCGGTTCGCCAGGCGCGACGCCGGGCGCTTCGATCGCCTGGACGGCGGCAGCGACGAGCGGACCGAGATCCACTTCAAGCGGATAACTGCGCTGCACGCGCCGCATCACCCGAGGTATCAGGTCACGATAGACATCGGCCTGCGCGCCCGGCTGCACCGCGCGCTCGTAGGCGGAGATGAGCGGGGCGAGGGGATCGGCGGGTTCCGCGGTTTGGTCCGCCCACACCGGCACAGCGGCGCAGGCAAGCAAAACAAGGGCCAGCCAAAACACATGAATCGAACCAGTTCTAACGCGCATGCTGGCAAGCTTAGCGCAAAAGAAGCCGCGATACCGGTAAGCGTGCAGGCCCGACCCTCGCACCAACACCAACATCAAAGGGCTACGCAATCCGGTAGCCTCTTCGTGTTGGCACAAACCGAAAGGAGTACACCATGGACAAATCACTGACACCTGCCGGACACGCCTTGCGCGCAGCCGCGCGCCAGTACCACCGCACACCGACGCGCGGCAAGATATCCGTCACCCCTACCAAACCCCTATCCAACCAGCGCGATCTTTCGCTGGCTTATTCACCTGGCGTGGCTTACCCCTGCCTGGACATCGAAGCCGACCCGTCGCTGGACAACGAGTTCACCTCGCGCGGCAACCTGGTGGGCGTGATCACCAACGGCACCGCGGTGCTGGGCCTGGGCGATATCGGGCCGCTGGCGGCCAAACCGGTGATGGAAGGCAAGGGGTGCCGGTTCAAGAAGTTTGCCGACATTGATGTGTTCGTACGTACGTAACTGATCTCCCTTTGTTGACAAGGAGATTCATCATGGAAGAGTCCAATGGCAATCCGGAACTCGCTCCATGCGGGGACCAAGGCTTCCCTCATTGCCGGCGGACGAAAACCTCGGCGCAGGGAAACTCCTACTGGGGCATCAGATCGTGACCGACCGGTGCCGCTGCACAAAAGCAGCTCAGACAGACAAACTTGATCGCGCCCGCTGAATGTCTGCTTCGGCTCGTCCGCAGTTTGCCGCGAACGTCAGATCCTTCAAGTCCCAAACGACTCCAATGGGCAACCGGTCATTCACTATTCCGCTCCAAACGCCAACACGTTTAAGTGACAGAGATTCTTTTCAAGCATGAAACCAGGTTGCCGTTTGAATCATCTACTTTTCTGTGAAAACATCTATTTTTTGGCCTTCATCAAGAAGTTTGTCTACGCCTTGGCATCGATGTAGGCAGCGAAATGCCGACTGACCACTTCTTCTATCTTGACTATCTGGTCCTGCGAGTACCCTGGTACCAGGTTGTGCTTTCGCTTTGACAGGGAGCCGTTGCCCTGGACCACCACATCAATCAGCGTGTTGAGTTGTGACTGGCGCATGTCCAGCCAGCTCTCCAACTCCTTGACCGTGAGGTCATGGGCGCGAAGGTACTGCACTTCCCTCATTAGGTCTTCTTCCACGCAGGACTTGCAGCACTCCATTAAAAACTCGCACAGCTCCGTCGCGTCGAAGTACGCGTAGAGCCATGCTGGCTGCGCGGACTTTACGAGGATGGTGCCACTGTCACTGTCGAGCATGTAGTTGAGCAGTGCTGTCCTTGACGCCGAGTAGCTCTTGAGCAGCGCGAAGTAGCGCGGCAATTGCTTTAGCATGCGTGCCGATATCGGCAGGACCACTTCGGGCGGCGTGAAGCCGCACTGCCGCAGGATGTGGTGAATCAAGAAGCGATGCAGCCGGCCGTTTCCGTCCAGGAACGGGTGGATGAAAACATACCCGAATGCGGCGCATGCCGCACCGATGACCGGGTGGATGCTGCCTTGCTGTGCCTGCTGGCGCAGCGCCTCGACCCCTTGCATCATCAAGGGCACCTGCTTTTCCGTAGGCGGGATGTAGTCTGCAATGCTGCGCAGCCGCCCCGGGCGCGACAGCCAGTTTTGGGAATTGCGGTACCCGTACTCAGCGCTCAAAGGCGAGACAATCTGGTTTTGCCATTGCCACAACTGAGTCTCCGACAGCTCCCCGAGCTCGCCGGCGGACTCCAGTACCCGCCTGAACTTGGCCGCCCGGTTGTTGTCCGGCACCTCATCCTCAATGCCATAGGTGGAGCGGGTCTCCGAGAGGTAGAGGTAGTCGACCGCGCGGTGCAGCACCTCCGGATCGAGCGCAGCAATGGCCCTTTGAACACAGCCGGCCATGTCCTCGCCCAGGTACTGTTGTAGAAGCTTCGTCCTTCGCACCAAGGGGCTCAGCGACTTGGCCCCAAGTAGGTTGTTCACGATGCCGAACTGAGGATTGGGCGTAGGCGGGCCGACGACGTACTTTTTGGGGTCCAGCAACGGGATGCGCGGCGCGCCGGCGGGCAGCGTGTAGTCGAACTTGGCGTCAGCGACCCAGTGGGCCAGGTAGCCGGCCTGGCGGGCGTACTTGGAAAGCGGCTTGGCCTTTAGCCAGGCCTGGACATCATCCAGCACCCCGGGCCTCTCGAACAAAGCACTTAGCACTGCCAGATTCAGATGCTCGCGCTTCAAGGCAAAAGTCAGCAGCTCGACGACCCCCTCCTTTTCGGCGGACTGGGACTTGGGAAGCTCCACACGCTCGGTGCCATCGGGCGCTTGGATGATGCGCATAGCCGAGCCGCTCCCTCCCGCAAACGTCTGGCGCAGGGGCGGCACCTGCAAGCCAAATCGTTCAATCAGGGCGGAGTAGCCAAAGGAGCCTCGGTACATCAGTGGTCTACTATCTGGTCAGACGGGGGTGAAAACGTCTTTCTTGGCTCAAAAACGTCTACATCTTAGCCCTCCTCCTAAGAATTATCCATTTCAAGGGTGGTCTGGTCGCGGTGCCGTGGGCCCAGCCTCAGGGGCTTTAGCGTTCGCTGTGTTGGCCAATACCGCGGACACAAAGCCGTGGAGATGCAGCAGCACGGCACGCACAAGCGCCCGACGCACTCAATGCGCGCTGGCGCCGATTTTTGCGTCCGGCTTCCGATGCCCGATGACTACGTAAGCAGTACGGTTCTGGCGCTCAAGGAACTCAACCCCGACTACATTATTCCCATGCATTGCACCGGCACGCCTTTCCACGAAATGGCCGAACAGGAAATGCCGGGTCGTGTCCGCCTTAGTTCGACCGGCACGCGATTCGTCTTTTGTGGCTGAGTATGAAAAGACGCGATACGGGAGCAGCATTACTCGCGCTGGGCGTCCTCTGCATAGCGAAACCAGGAACGGCGCAGGCGCCGAAGTCGGGGCAGCCGCGACGCATCGGAGTCCTGTCTCTTGAGTCCGAGTCGACGGCAGTGTCGCTGCGCGACCTCAGCGCCCGGCTGCGAAAACTTGGATGGGTCGATGGCGACAACCTGACAATCGAGCGTGCCTACGCCGACAGGAAAGGCGAACGCCTTGCAGGGCTCGCCAACGAACTGGTCAGCAAGCGCGTGGAGCTGATTCTGTCCATTGGGGCGCAAGCGACGTTGGCCGCCACGCGCGCTACCCGAACCATTCCGATCCTGTTCTGGAGCGTCGGCTGGCCGGTAGAGCGCGGATTTGTGGACTCCTTGGCCAGGCCAGGGCGAAACGTGACCGGAATAAACGCCGTGGGGACAGAGATCACCACCAAGCGGCTCCAGTTCTTGCGGGAAATCGCCCCGACGGCAAGACGCCTGTCATGGCTCAGGCTGCCCGGTCAAGAGGAAACCTTGGCCGGCGGCCGCTTCGACCTGACCGCATTGCTGAAGGCGGACGCGAGCAGCCTCGGCTTCGAGACGCGATTCCACGATATTCGACCGCCGGAAGACGTCGGCCCTATATTCGCCGAGATCACAGCCTGGCACGCGCAGGCCATCACGGTATCCACCTCTTCCCGCGCATCGGGATCGCTTATTGCAGCGCTTGCGCTACACCATCGCCTTCCAAGCGCATTTGGGAACCGGCGCGACGTCGAGGCCGGTGGCCTTCTGGCCTACGATCCTGCGCGGTCGGAGATTGAGTTGCTGAGCTTTCGCTTCTACGAATACGTGGATCGCATTCTTCGCGGCGCGCGGCCGGCTGACCTTCCGGTCGAGCAGGCGAAAAAATTCGAACTGGTTATCAACCGGACGACTGCCACCACGCTGGGTCTTACCATCCCACCGTCGCTGCTGCAGCGGGCCGACGAGG
>JANNGR010000606.1:0-5784 GCA_031403955.1 Betaproteobacteria bacterium | reverse complement strand
GACGATCTCTATGCGCGCCGCTTCGAAAGCAAGACGACGGGCAAGTCCGGCTACGCGCCCGCCTGCGCCAATGACTGGGTGCGCGGCATCTGCCGCAAGCCTCAGAGCGTGAGAGGCACTCCAATGCGCCCGCGCCGGGGTGGCCAAGGGTGCTGGGGTAGGCGCGTCGCGCAGCCAAGGCTGGCGCCTTGGCAAGTGGCGCAACACCCCCCAGCGCCCTTGGGTACCCCGGCCCTACGGGTGAGGCCCCAAAACAGGCCCACTCGTTGTTGCGAAGCCTTGCCGGGGGCCAACCCCGGCTGCGTTTTGCGCCTAGATTGGGCCTGTTTTGGGGTCTCACGCGGGTGCATTGGATTACCTCTCACGCTCTCAGGCCGGGTTGTTATCGCTGTGCTGGCCAAGGCCCAGCTTGTCCATCCATTGCCCCAGCGCGTATTCGTTTTCGCCTCCCGCGGCATAACCCGCACGCATGCGCGCATGAGCTTCGCCACGGTGCTGGTTTAGCTTCAACTTGCACTGCAGGCTGCTCAGCTGCAATTCAAACCCGACAATGCCAGCCAGCATCTTGTGCTGGTACTCGGTGCCAAGGGCCAGCCACTGCGACACATAGGCTGGATCATGGTCGCCGATCAGTTTTTTCAACAGACGATCCTTGGCCAGCGGCTCTTCGATCAGCGTCGCCTGCACCGTGCAATGCACCGCCAGATAGTTCCAGGTCGGCACCCGCGCCAGATCCGGATACACCCGCGGCGACATGTACGCGTGTGGTCCCAAAAAGGTGACCACCGCCGCCGGACGCGCCAGCAGATAACGCCAATGCGGATTCGGTTTGGCGCAGTGCCCCAGCAGCACCAGCGCTTCACCACGCTGTTCCAGGTGCAACGGCAGGTGCGAGACAAACGGCAATCCGTCTTCGTCGTTACTGATCAGGCTGGCAAACGGATAGGCGCGCATCAACTCGGCGGCAATGGCGCGGTCTTTGGAATCAAATTGGGGCGGCAGGTACATGGTGGTGCGACTTTAGCCCAAGCGTAACGATTCACAAACGCCACGGACAATGCCGCTTTCTGGCCGTGCGCGGCTCACGCGTCACCTCGTTGTACACCGTGGCTGGCGATCGGCAACCTGGCCAAACCGGCGTGCCAAAAAAAAGCGGCAGGTCAAGCCGGGCGAGCGCGAACAGCGGCCTGCTATAGGCCACCAGCAACGGTGCGCACAAAGTCGAACTCACGATCATGATCCGCACCGCTGTAGCGCGCAACGGGTATCTGACGCCGGCCCAAGTCGTCGATCAATTGGCTGTACGACAAGCGGGCGACCTTGGTGGCCAGACCCAGGCTCAAGACATCACACTCGTAGAGCGCCACGGCCAACGCGAGCCGTTCCGCGCCCAACCCCGCGGTTTGACTCAGGGGCAGCGTAAGCATGATTGGTTCTCCTTGCACCGTCACGATATCGGACCGGCCCCGTCTGGCGTCGTCGAGCAATCACTCGGGCTGCTGTTCGAGTTCTTCGGAAGTGAGGATGGTCATGGCGGCTATTGATTTAGGGGCTTGAAAAGTGTCAGAAATGGCCTCATAATTCTACCAATCAGGAGACATCGTCGTGCAGACCCTCGCCAAACAAGTCTTGGAACACGCCACGGGATTGCCAGAGGGCACGCCTTTGGTCGCCAAAGAACTGTTGCACTTGGGCAATCGTGCAGCCGTGGATCAAGTGTTGTCCCGCCTAGTGCAACGCGGCACCCTGTTACGCGCCGGCCGCGGTATCTATGTTTTGCCCGTCGAAAGCCGCTTCGGCACCCGCGCGCCGTCGGCCGTCAAGATGGTCGAGGGCTTGGCAAATCAGCGCGGGGAAACCATCGTGTCCCACGGCGGCGCCGCCGCCAACGCGCTAGGCCTGACCACACAGGTGCCGATGCGGGCGGTCTATCTCACGTCCGGCCCCAGTCGCCGCTTGAAGTTGGGCGCGCAGATGGTCGAGTTCCGGCACGCGCCGAATTGGCAACTGATCTTTCCTGGGCGGGCTGCGGGCGAGGTGGTGCGGGCACTGGCTTGGCTAGGCCCGGAAAAAGCCGGGGAAGCGATCCGGAATCTGCGCGCCAAGCTGCCACCGTCCGAGTTGAAAGAAATCGCGTCGGCGCGGTCGCGCCTGCCGACCTGGATGGCCCAAGAGGTCAGCGCCCTCGTGACCCATGGCTGAGTTCTTCCAGCTCTCCACCGCCGATCGCCGGGACGCGCTCGACTTCGCAGCCAACACATCGGGCCTGTTGCCCCATCTGCTGGAAAAAGACATCTGGGTGGTCTGGTCGCTACGGCACCTGTTTGCCGGCCCCTACGCTGACCAGTTGGTATTCAAGGGCGGCACGTCCTTATCAAAGGCCTACGGCATCATCCGGCGCTTCTCCGAAGACGTGGACCTGACTTATGACATCCGCGCCATCGCCAGCGATCTGGTGGGCGACGCGGATACGCCACTGCCGACCAGTAAGAGCCAGGAGAAGAAGTGGACCAGGGAGATTCGGGCGCGCCTTTCGGACTGGATCGGCGCCGAGATCGTGTCACGTCTCAAGCTTGATCTTGAACAGCGTCGCCTACCGGCAACCGTGCGGGCCGACGGCGACAAAGTGTTCATCAACTACGCACCGCTGGCCATCGGCACCGGCTATATCGCGCCCGCCGTCGTGTTGGAGTTCGGCGCCCGCTCGACTGGCGAGCCGAGCGAACTACGCGCTATTCGCTGCGATGCGGCCGCGTATCTGCAGGGGGTGGAGTTTCCCACCGCAACACCACAGGTTATGCGCGCCGAGCGCACCTTCTGGGAGAAGGCTACGGCGATTCACGTTTTTTGCGCGCAGGGCGAGTTCCGCGGTGGTGACCGCTTCGCGCGTCACTGGCACGACGTGACGAGACTGGATGCTGCCGGCTTCGCCGACGAAGCCATCGCGGACAAAGCCCTCGCCCGCGCGGTTGCCGAACACAAGAGCGTGTTCTTTGCAGAAAAAAACACGCATGGCGATGTCATCGACTATCACGCTGCCGTCGCAGGTGGGCTCCAGCTTGTACCTGATGACAACGCGTTGGCCAAATTGGCTGCCGACTATCAGCACATGGTCGATGACGGTTTATTCCTCGATGACGCCGAGCCATTCGAAGATCTGATGGAGCGATGCGAAGCGATCCAGCAGAAGGCCAATGCAAAGCAACCACCACAATAAAATTCAATTGACATGAGATGAGAACCTCTGCCGGGCACCCTGCCTGGATGGAGAGCACCAAAGGGGCCGTATGGCTGGAGCAATCATCCCTACAAATGAGAACCACGGTAACCATCGATGATGCGCTCTATCAGACCGCGCTGGACATCGCCGATCCGGGAATGGACAAGGGCGATCTGTTTCGCGAAGCGATGAAGGTGTTCGTGCGAGTGCAGGCGGGTAAACGGCTTGCCGCCTTGGGCGGCAAGGCCCCTTTGATGAAGAACATTCCCCGTCGGCGGCCAGCGAAAGTTCTGAGCCGGTGAGCCTGGTCCTTGCCGATACCTCGGTCTGGGTTGCACATTTCCGCGGCGCCAATCCAGTGCATCAATCGCTGGTTGCGATGGACCAGGTGTTGTGCCATCCGCTCATCGTTCTCGAACTCGCTTGCGGAACACCACCGGCACCGCGCGAGCGCACACTCGGCGATCTCAAAAAGCTGCAACAGGCCGTCATCGCGACAACCGACGAGATACTTGCCATGGTCGAGAGGGAGCAATTCCATGATTCGGGCTGCGGTGCCGCAGATATGGCGTTGCTCGCCTCCGTTCTGCTTACTGCGGACACGCTTCTTTGGACGATAGACAAGAACCTCGACGCATTGGCAGCGCGCTTGGAAGTGGCCTTCAGCGCTGCCAGCCACTAGATGGCCTCCGAATCATTATTCCTCGAACCAGTCCAATTCCGTCAATTCAGCCGGGCCCAGCGCGCCCTGCTACGGGGTCACGGCAACGGCAAAGACATCATCAAGGGAGCGAGCAACGATATACCGCGCCGGGTTTTCCCCAACAGCCAAAGACTGGAAATGCGCCTTGCCACATTCGATCTTGGCGCTCTCCTTGTCGCGCAAGTCGTCGGTGAACAGGCTGCTCTTGGTTTCAACCACGAAGTACAGGCGCTGAACGCCGTCGTGCTCCAGAAGCAGCGCCCAGTCGGGGTTGTATGGACCCAGCGGCGTGGGCACCTTGAACCAGCTCGGCAGCTTGGCATACAGCACCACGCCTTCGTTCTTCTCCAGGGCGTCAGCGAAGTCGCGCTCGGTGGTCGAATCGTAGATGACGTGCTCATAGATCGACCGCTTTGTGTCCAACAGCATGTTACGCAGATAGCCGGTCAACTCGTCCTGGGCAAACAGCTCCTGGGCGTAGTAGTGGTCGTCACCCACCTTCTGGTACTTGATGCCGTCCACCAGCGCCAATCGCTTGCAGCGGTTGATTACCTCGGCGGTCAGCTCGATGAACTGTTGCGGGTTGCGCTTGAACTCGTCCAGCCGGCCACTGCCGGTCAGGATGGTGATGATGCTGCGGCGCGTGAGCTGGGTGCGGTCCTGCAGGTCAGTCAGCAAGTCCGGCAATTCGATGTCGGGCTCAATCAGCACGACGTTGTAAGCGCCCGCCGTCTCCATAGCCAGTACGCCGGCCTTGCCGATGGATATGTCGGCCTTGCGCCACTGCAACCGCGCCTGGGCGATGGCCGGGGCCTTCTTCAGCTCGGCGATGCAGTCTTGAAGCAACTTGGCGTTGTCGAACTGCACCCGGTAGGTGGTCTGGTGCTTGATGCGGTCCCACAGCGCCTTGAAGTCGTCGGACAGGTAGACAGCCTTGCCGTCCGCCCCCTTGCGCAGTGGCACGGCCCGGCGCTCGTCGGCGTTCTTGATTTCGAGCCGGCCGGACACCTTGCGCAGCACTTCGGCGATCTGCCCGCGCTGGGCTTCAAAGGCCGGTGGCAAGGCAAGGGTGCCGTTCTTCAGGGCCAGCTTCAGCGAGTCCTGTACCTTGCCCCTGGCATCGACGTGTCCGGCAGCCTGCAAGTGCTCCCACAGGGCTTTGGACTGGTCCACGCCCAAGGGCGATAGCGTGCCATCTGACGCCTTGACGGCGATGGCCGCAAATTGGTGCTGCTCCAGGATGCCAAAGCGAATGCCGGTGTCGGCCTCGATTTCCTTCTGCAGGTTTTCGGCGAACTGCTCATAAGACTCGGTGGCGATGACGGTCAGCCGGTTCACCTCGAAGCCACGCACGCGCTCGCCGTGCTGATCCACGCACAGACGCAGACCGCGGCCGATGGTCTGCCGGCGCTCGCGCTCGGTGCCAATCTCGCGCAGCGTACATATTTGGAACACGTTGGGGTTGTCCCAACCCTCCTTCAACGCAGAGTGCGAAAAGATGAATTTCAGCGGCGTCTCGAAGGCCAGCAGCTTTTCTTTCTCCTTCATGATCAGGTTGTAGGCGCGCTCGGCGTTATCGCGGTTACCGGCGTTGTTCTCGGACGTGTCTGACCAGCCGCCCTTCTTGTCGATGGAAAAGTACCCGTTGTGCACCTCTTCGGCGGCATTGGCCAGGTCGATCTCGGTGAACAGGCTCTGGTAGGCCGGCAGCCTGGCGGCGCGCCGGTACTCTTCCTCGAAGATGCGGGCGTAGTCGCCCTTGACCGGGTCGCCATCCTTGTCGTACTTGCGGTATCGCTCCACCGCATCGATGAAGAACAGCGACAACACCTTGATACCCTTGGGCCGCAATACCTTTTCC
>JANNGR010000605.1:0-5672 GCA_031403955.1 Betaproteobacteria bacterium | reverse complement strand
TTGACAAGTTGAATGACGCCAGTCCCCGGCGCGTAGTTCACTCTGGCCGGGCACCACCGCCTGCCAGCCTGCTTTGCTGCCGTAATGGGAGAAGCCCCAATGGCCGCAAAACCAGACGCGCTCGGTTTCGGTTCGGGGAATGGCGTCATTCAACTTGTCAACTGCCCTTTTCTCCACGTTCGCGACGGCAATGTCGACCCTGCCGTAGGCAGCGACCGCTGTTGTGGGCGCGCCTGCGACCACCCGCGGGCGGCGGTCATACCGGTGGTGGCAGCCAGTCACTGCGCTCCACACCGATCCTGCTGTTGCCGCGCCGCGCCGCGGCGTTGTGGACCGGCCTGGCACCAGTGCCCGACGACGACGTGGCCTTAAGTTCGCGCGCCCGGCGCGTCACCAGTCACCTGGCCGACCACGGCGCGTCTTTCTTCGACGAGATTGTCGACGGCACGCGGCTGCTGCGCACCGAGGTAGAAGACGCGCTCAGCGAGCTGGTGGCGCGCGGGCGCGCAAGCTGCGACAGCTACGCCGGTCTGCGCGCATTGCTGGTACCGGCCGCCAAGCGTTCGTCGGCGCACGCGCGTCGCCCACGCCGTGTCGCGCTGTTTGGCATCGCGGATGCTGGCCGCTGGTCGCTGACGCGACTGCCTGGAGCGGTGAATCCGCCCGCCGCTCCAGCCGTTGCATCGGAGTCGGTGGAACAGGTGGCCCGCATTCTGCTGCGTCGATATGGCGTCGTGTGCTGGAGCATGCTCGAACGTGAACCGGCCTGGTTGCCGCCCTGGCGCGACCTGGTGCGGACCTACCGCCGGCTGGAATCGCGCGGAGAAATCCGCGGCGGCCGTTTCATCGCCGGTCTGTCGGGCGAACAGTTTGCCCTGCCTGAGGCCATCACACTGCTGCGCCAGGTCCGGCGCCGGCCGCCCGACGACACGCTGGTCTGCCTGGCGGCGGCGGATCCGGCGAACCTGCTGGGCACGATCGTGCCCGGCCCCAAGGTTGCCCGGGTTGCCGGTTCGCGCGTGTTGTACCAGGATGGCTTGCCCATCGCGACCAGTGTCGGGGGGCAAGTGCAGATGCTGGCGCCGCTGGACACCAGCCAGCGACATGCGGCCATCCGGGCACTGGTGCTCGACCCCGCGTTGCATTTTCTGAAACCGGTTGCGGAGACCTCGACGTAGCCATGCGCGCCGATCCACGTTCGGCCATCGACGCCGTGGCCGTGCCGCAGGCCTGGTAGGAAAACAAACACCGCGCAGCCCGCGTTCGTGGGCAGCAGAGATTGGTTGTCTCTATATTTATCTATAGAATACTATAATCAACCATAAACAGAGAAAGGCAAGCAGTATTGCTCTGAAGCCGACCTATGAACAGCGTTTTCCACCGACATCGGCTTGCGAGCGACATGGCCGAAAAGATTCTGAATGTGGCCCCTGGATCCGCCTCCAGCTCCGGGCTGTTTCTTGCAGCGCCACGGCGTACCGGCAAATCCACGTTTCTGAGAGAAGACCTGCGCCCCGAGCTGGAGGCCAAAGCTGCACTGGTGCTGTACATCGACCTGTGGGAAAACCGCAAAGCCGACCCTGGCACCGTGATCGTTGCAGCCGTGCGCGCGGAGCTGGCCAAACACAAAGGCCTGGTCGCCCGCCTGGCGCGCGCTTCAGGCATGGACAAAATCAATCTGGGCGGTGTGTCTTTTTCGCTGGATCGAATCGGGCTGGGAGACGGTATCTCGCTTTCAAGCGCGCTTGCGGCGTTGTCGGACGAGACGCGCAAGATCATTGTTTTGTTGATCGACGAAGCCCAGCACGCCATCACCACAGACAATGGCAATGACGCCCTGTTCGCGCTCAAGGCGGCACGCGACGAACTCAATAGCAGCCGCCACCACGGGTTGCGGGTGGTTGCTACCGGCTCCAACCAGGACAAATTGGCCATGCTTCGCAACAGCAAGGATCAGGCCTTTTTTGGCGCACCACTGGTCAAGTTCCCATCGCTGGGCAAAGACTATGTTGAGTGGTTTTGTGAGCAGTTGGACCTGCCTGCGGCGTTGAGCGTGGATGTGGTTCACGCGCTGTTTGTTCGCGCAACCTTCCGGCCCGAGATGCTGGGCGCTGCCGCCGACGCGCTACGTTTCGATTTCGAGCTGGCTGCCGAGGACGTGCCGACACGCTTTTCCCTGGCCGTGGAAGAGCAGATCGATGCCAGCAACAACGAGCAACTTCGCGTGGTGCACAGCCTGACGCCATTGCAGTCCGCGGTGCTGCGGGTATTGGCCAGCAGGGGGCAGCGTTACGCGCCATTTGAGACCGAAACAATCCTGGCCTACCAACAAGTGCTCGACACCATTGCGCCACACACTTCCACCAAGGCGGATGTACCCAACGTCCAGCAAGCGCTGACCGCGCTGCAAGAAAAAGCCCTCGTCTGGCGCGCTGCACGTGGTGTCTATGCCCTGGAAGACGCGTCCCTGCGAGACATTTTGGAGCAGGAAGGAATGTTGCCGGGCGCTGGTGGCTCCGGGAACCTCACTCCATGATCCTGGAAACGGCAGTTGACCGCATATAAAAAAATCGCGGTGCCCTAGAAAAGGGCACTCGGAACAGCCGTCGCGAATGGCGCGAGGGCTTCGGCGCTGGCAACCCAGCGCCGGTTGCGCAGGACCTACAACAGGGTGTCGTGCAGCGCGACGTATTCCTGCGTGAGTTTGTGGCGCGGGTCCAGAAAGATCATCGGCAATGCCTGCTCATGGGATTCACGAATCCGGACCGACGAACTGAGATAGGGTTGCAACACCGGCAGGCCTTCTTCGATCAACTCCTGAACCAGGCGCTGTGGCAGGTTGGCGCGTGGCTGGAACTGGTTCACGACAATGCCTTCGACTTGCAGGCTCGCGTTGTGGTCGGCCTTGATTTCCTCGACGTTCTCCAGCAACGTGTAGAGCGCCCGGCGCGAGAAATCGTCACAGTCAAACGGAATCAGGCAACCCTGCGCGGCGATGAGCGCGCAGCGGGTGTAGAAGTTCAGCGCCGGCGGCGTGTCGATGTAGATCTGGTCGTAGTCAGCAGCCAGCTTTTGCAGCGCATCACGCAGCTTGTAATTCTTGTGGCGCGATTCGAGTTTGCCGTGCAACTCATCGAGCAGCGGGTCCGACGGCATCAGGTCCAGGCCTTCCCATCGGGTGTTGACGATGTATTCGTTGGGCGCCTTGTCGCGAAGCGTGAACTTCAAGCTTTGCTCGAACCACTGCGCCACATTGGGCAACTCGCCCGGCGCGTCGGCTCCCAGCAGGTAACGGGTTGAATTGCCTTGCGCGTCCAGGTCGATAACCAGGGTACGCAAGCCCTGCCAGGCACTGATGGCCGCCAGATTGCAGGTGATGGTGGATTTGCCGACCCCCCCTTTTTGATTGAACACGACATGCTGCATATAAGACCGGCCTTGGAATTGGGATGGCATGCAGTTTAAGGGCTGCTTGCCCGTGGACCGATACGACGACCACACCACCGCCGCTGCAACGGCCGTACTGGCGCCGGGAGGTTAAAAAGAGTGGGTTCATCCAAGCTACATGACCCAGCCCAGACCGGGCGTAGAAGCGGTGCAGCCTCCTCGGAAGCTTGAGGAAGTCCGGACATCGCCGCGCACCATAATCAGCGATGACCAAAAAATCCTCAAACGCGCGCAGCTGATGGAAGACGAAATCACCAGGCGCATTGGCAGCCTTGCGGACCAGCTCGAACCGCTGTGCTCCCTCTCAGGCGACAGCCAGCCAGGGTTGAGCGGCGATGCAACTGCGTGATGGAGCTTATCTTTTTTCCGCCACCGACGTGGTCGGATACCTGGAGTGCGCGCACCTGACGGCGCTCGATCTGCGAAGCCTGCACGACGCGGCGGTCCGCGCCGGGAAGGTGGCCGACGACGAAACGGCCGAGTTGATTGCCCGTAAGGGAACCGAACACGAACTGGCCTACCTGCAGCGTCTGCGCGCCGGCGGGCGACAGGTGATCGACATCGCGGCAGCGGGTGGCAGCGTGGACGACAAAGTGGCGCGCACCCGGGCGGCGATGGCCGACGGTGCCGAGGTGGTCTACCAGGCCACGCTGCGCAAGGGTCCACTGTTTGGCCACGCCGACTTCCTGATGCGGGTTGACAGTGCGCCATCGAACTTCGGCAACTGGTGTTACGAGGTCGCGGATACCAAACTCGCACGTTCGCCCAAAGCCAAGTTTCTGGTGCAATTGGCCTTCTACAGCCATCTGCTGGCTTCCACGCAGGGCGTCGAGCCGCAACGGATGTATGTGGTGCTGGGCGACCAGTCCGAACGCGCCTTTCGTTGCGCGGATTACAGGTTTTACTTCAGGGCCTTGCTGACGCGCTTTTTGCAACGCGTCCAGGCCCTTGCAGCCGGTAGCGGCACGGGCATTTACCCCGAACCCTGCGCTTTTTGCGACCTGTGCCATTGGCGCGGCCGCTGCGAGGCGCAGCGGATCGCGGACGACCACCTGTGCCAGGTCGCCAACATCTCGCGCGTTCAATGGACCAGGCTCCAAGGGCAGGGTATAACCACCATGGCCAGACTCGCCGCCTTGCCCGAGGGCAGCCTGGTGGCCAGGATGCAGGCCGACACGCTGGAGCGGTTACGTTCGCAGGCTGCGTTGCAGGACCAGGCCCGGCGCACTGGCAAACGTGCCGTGTTGGTGCTGCCGCTGGACCCGGATGCCAGGCGCGGCTTTTACCGCATGCCGGCGCCGGATGTCGGCGACCTGTTTTTCGACATGGAAGGCGACCCGCTGGACGAGGGTGGACTCGAATACCTGTTCGGAGTCTGGTTCCGGCACGACGGCGTCTGGGAATTTCGTGCCTTCTGGGCCCATGACCGGGCGCGGGAACGGCTCGCTTTTGAGCAGTTCATCGATTTCGTCTTTGCGCGGCGCAGCCAGTACCCGCGTGCCCATGTCTATCACTACGCGAGTTACGAAGAAGCCGCGTTGAAGCGGCTCGCCGGGACCCACGCCACGCGCGAGGTCGAGGTCGACAACCTGCTGCGCCAGGCGGTGCTGGTTGACCTGTACAAGGTGGTTCGGGAGGGCATCCGCATATCGGAGCCGAGTTACTCGATCAAACATGTGGAGCACTTCTACCGCCCGGCGCGTTCGGGCGATGTTCAGAACGCGGGCGCGAGTATCGTGACCTACGAACGCTGGCGTGAAACGCAGGACGCGCGCTTGCTGCAGGACCTGGCCGACTACAACCGCGACGATGTCGAGTCGACACAACAATTGCGCGACTGGTTGCTGGAGCTGCGGCCAACCGGATTGGCCTGGAGCACGCGCGATCCTGCACCCGCATCAGCCGAGCCGGGCGATGCCCAGTCGCTCACGCGCGCGCAGGAGGCGGAACTGCGACTGGTGCCGTACCGTCAGCGCTTGATCGACACCCTGCCGGCCGTCGAGTCGCAGCGATCGACCGACGACAACGTCGGTGAGTTGACCTACCAGCTGTTGGACTTTCACCGCCGCGCCGACAAGCCGGCCTGGTGGGCGCTGTATGCGCGCATGGACATGTCGCAGGAGGAATTGCTGGACGACCCGGAATGCCTGGCCGGGCTGGAGCTGGACCCTGAGACTCCGCCGCAAGCCATCAAAAAGTCGGTGCTCTATACGTATCGGGTTCCG
>JANNGR010000604.1:0-15989 GCA_031403955.1 Betaproteobacteria bacterium | reverse complement strand
TTGTAGAAGATGCGCACGGCATGGCCGAACACGATCGGGTGCGATACCTTCATCATCGTGGCCTTGACGTGCAGCGAGAACATCACGCCGGTCTTGCGCGCGTCTTCCATCTGCTCTTCATAGAAGTCGCACAGGGCTCGTCTGCTCATGAACATGCTGTCGATGATCTCGCCGGCCAGCAGTTTCACCTTGGCCTTGAGAACGATGCTCTTGCCACTTTGGGTGACCAGGTCCATCTGCACGTCGCGTGCCTTGTCCAGCGTCATCGACTTTTCGCCGTGGTAGAAGTCGCCATGCTTCATGTGAGCCACGTGTGTGCGCGAGGCCATGCTCCACGCGCCCATGCTGTGGGGGTTCTTGCGGGCGAAGTTCTTCACCGCCATGGGTGCACGCCGGTCCGAGTTGCCTTCGCGCAGCACCGGGTTCACGGCGCTCCCCAGGCACCTGGAATAACGGCTGCGGATGGCTTTGTCTGCATCGGTTTTCGGGTCTTCGGGCAAGTCCGGGAGCTGGTAGCCCTTGCCCTGCAGTTCCTTGATCGCGCTGACCAGTTGGTGCACGGACGCGCTGATGTTGGGTAGTTTGATGATGTTGGTGTCGGGCAGCAGGGTAAGACGGCCCAGTTCCGCCAGGTTGTCAGGCACCTTCTGCCGGTCTGTCAGGCATTCGGGGAATTCACCCAGCAAACGGGCCGCGACCGAGATGTCGCTTTCGACCACGTTGATGCCGGCTGACGCGGCGAAGGTGCGAATGATCGGCAGAAAGGCGCAGGTCGCCAGGAACGGAGCTTCATCTGTCAGTGTGTAGATGATTCTGGATTGATGTGCAGCCATTGGTGTCACCTTCATTTGGTTGGTGGGCGGTGAGCGAATGCGATAACTTTATTCGATTTCGAACCAGAATCCGCAACGGGGGTTGAACTACAGCTGGCGATGCTTTGCCGACGCGCAGCCTTGAAAAACTGATTAGTGGGGGCGATTGACCGCTTGCTGCGATGGCGCAAATTGCACCGGCGGCAGGCTGCTCCCATGCGGTGAGTTTTGATCGAGGCGCCGTGCGCTCGGCTGGCATGGTGTTGTTGGTTTGAGTCGATGGTCGGCAAATCTAGTATTGCGTTCCGCCAATGAGCTTGCAAATGAAATTGATGCATTCGTTCGTCAGGCTAGGCGCAAACCGCAGCCATAGCCGTAGCTATGGCGAGGATTTGCAACGACGCATGGCGGACGAAGGCGCAATTTCATGTGAGCGGTTTGGTGGAACGCAGTACTAGTCAACGCCTTTAGCCCCGGGAAAATAGACCGCCAGGCGACGCAGCAACGCGTAGATGGCAATGCCGATGGAGTCGGCCACTAAATCCATCAACTCGGCCTGGCGGTCCGGCGTCAGTGATTGGGCCAGCTCTATTGCGACCCCGTAGGCAAACAGACCAAGCGCAATACGACGCCAGAACAATTGTTTGGGATACGCGCGATCGGCTAGCGCCGACAAGACAAAAAACGCGAGCCAATGGTCTATTTTGTCCCAACCGCTCGATACCGGCACCGCCTGCGCCGGTATCAGCGCCAGCACCGTAACCACAAACAGCGCAAACCAGAAAACCAGACGAACCAAACGGATGTCCAAGCGGCTCAACAGCATTCTTCCGGCCCCGAAACCCAGCCGTTTTCGACCGGCGGGCACATTTTGTCAATTAGCCGTCAAGTGTATTTGACACGCCGCGCCGTTAGTACCAGCGGAACTTCCGGCGCAGACTCTGGCGGAGGAATCTCCAGCGGGGCGTCTCGCGGTGGATCCTCAACTGGGGACGCGGGCGGCATCTCGGGTAACGGTTGTGGCACCGGCGACTCCGGCGGATGTTCTGGCGTCGGCGACTCGGGAGGGCCCTTTGGCGCGGTAGGCGTGTCAATCATGGTGGTGTCTCACAATCGCCAAATGCAACCGTTTTGCAATTTGCGTCAGAAGTGGTACTTCAACCCCAGGCTGGTCGACCGCACCGAATCCCTGTCGTTGCCCGGAAACTGGAAGCGATGGCGCTGCCACTCGAGCACGCCCGACCAGTTGTTGGAAAAGTCCACGCTAAGTCCCAATCCGTACGACGGGCCCCAGCCGCTCTCTTTGCCGCCCACAACACCGGTGCCGGGCAGCCCGTCCACCCGGGTGCGGCCATAGGTGGTTCCCAGCTTGCCGAATACGCTGAACCCTGCCGTCAACGGCAGGCGTCCCACCAGGCTCAGGTTGATTCCTTGGGCACGTGTGGTACCACCGGCGCGATCCGCGTTGCCCATGTGCAGGTAGCCAAATTCCGTACCCAGGTAGGGATTGAACAAACCACCCACATAGACATGGCCGGCCTGACTTGAATCGTCGCATCTGAGGCCGGACGTGCCACACGATGTCAAGTAATGTGAGCGGCCGACACCCAGTCCGACATAACCGTTGCGGGTATACGGCAGCCAGGACGAGCGGCTCGCGTCATAACCCGACATGCTGGCGGCCCGATTGTCGGATGGTGCCGACAAGCTCTGCGCCTGCACTGCGGCGCCGCACCAAACGATGGCAAGCGCAATCCACCCTTGTTGAGTCTTCACGGAGGCCTTTCAAATCGATGGCAGAGAAAGCCAGTATCCGGTCCGGCGTCGGTGGGCGCTGTAGGAGACATCCGATATCGGACGTAAGAAACGACCGTCGCGGCGGCCGATTCCAGATCGGCCAGAATGTGCAGCAGGCCCGTTGGGGACATGGTTGGCCCATGCGTGTGGCTGCGGTCTGTCCCGCAAGGTGGACTTCCGAGATCCGACAAAGTGTTGGGGACAGAGCTGGCTCACTGCCTGTAGCTGCGGTCTGTCCCACAAGGTTTCAGTAAGTCGGGGACAGAGCTTGCTCACTTCGTGTAGCTGCGGTCTGTCCCGCAAGGAGAACAAGCATGCGTATTTTTGTGGCTTCCATTGGCACCGAGACCAACACCTTCGCGCCAATACCGACGGCGCTGGAGAGTTTTCATGAGTCTTTCTATGCGCCACCGGGTCAACATCCGGACGATCCCAAATTGTGTACGGCGCCGCTGTGGGTGGCGCGTCGGCGCGCTCGGGCCGAGGGCTGGACGCTGATCGAGGGTTCGTGCTCTTTTGCGGAGCCGGCCGGCCTGGTGTCGCGTGCGGCTTACGAGGAACTGCGCGATGAAGTGCTGGGCCAGTTGCGTGCCGCGATGCCGGTGGATGGTGTGCTGCTGGGTCTGCACGGCGCGATGGTGGCCGATGGTTACGACGACTGTGAAGGCGACCTGATAACCCGGGTGCGTGACATGGTTGGCGCATCGGTGCCGATCGGGGTTGAACTGGACCCCCATTGCCACATGACGCAAAAACGCGTGAAAAGCGCGACGCTGATCATCTGCTTCAAGGAGTTCCCGCACACCGACTTCGTGGCGCGCGGCGAAGAGGTGGTGGAACTCACGCTGCAGGCGGCGCGCGGCCAGATCATGCCGGTTATGTCGCTGTGCGACTGCCGCATGATCGGCAGCTTTCCGACCACGCTGCAGCCGATGCGCGGCTTTGTCGACAAGATCAGCGCGCTCGAAGGCAAAGACGGCGTTTTGTCGATTTCCATTGCGCACTGTTTTCCGTATGCCGATGTGCCCGAGATGGGCGCACGCATCCTGGTCGTCACCAACAACCGGCGCGACTACGGTGACCAACTGGCGCGCGCGCTGGCCGACGAGTTCTTCGCCATGCGTGGCAAGACGCAACCGGACTACCACACGCCTGACGAAGCGATCGATATCGCCTTGAAGGACACCGGCCCGGTGGTCGTCGCTGACCCGTCAGACAACCCGGGCGGCGGTGCGCCGGGCGACTCGACCGTTATCCTGCGCCGGCTGATCGAACGCGGAGTCACCGGCGCCGCGCTGGCGCCGATCTGGGATCCGATGGCGGTGCGGATGTGTTTCATGGCCGGCGAGGGCGGCAAATTGCGCCTGCGTTTTGGCGGCAAGACGGCGCCCACCTCGGGCCAGCCGATCGACGCGCTGGTGACCGTGAAGAAACTGGCGCGCGAGGCAACGCAGACCTTTGTGGATGCGAAAGTGCCGATGGGTGACTGCGCCGCGATAGACCTGGGTGGCATTGAAGTCGTGCTGATCACCAAACGCACACAGGCGCTGGGGTCCGACATGTTCACCGGCATGGGCGTGGCGATCGCGGGCAAGCGGATCGTGGTGGTGAAGTCGACCAACCATTTCCATGCCGCCTTCGCGCCATTGGCCAGCCGGGTGTTGTACTGCGACTCGGGCGGTCCGATTCCGCGCGACCACCGCCAGGTGCCTTACACGCGCGTACAACGACCGATCTGGCCACTCGACGAGGCGGTGCGGCCGGTATTGCTGACCTGAATCACCACCTATTTTTTCGTTTCACAAGGAGAAACACGATGACACCTTACGAGCGTTTGAAGCAACTCGGACTGGAACTGCCGACGCCCGCCACGCCGGTGGCCAACTATGTTCCGTTTGTATTGGCGAACGGATTCTTGTATCTGTCCGGGCAGGGTCCGCGGCGCGCCGACGGCGGCATGCACAGCGGCAAGGTCGGCGCTGAAGTCAGCGTCGAAGACGCCTATACCCATGCACGTCTGGTCGGCCTGAATCTGTTGGCGGTGGCGCACCTGGCGTTGGGCGACCTGGCCCGGGTGCGAAGGGTGGTGAAAGTGCTTGGCATGGTCAACGCGACCCCTACCTTCGGCGACCATCCCAAAGTCATCAACGGCTGCTCCGATCTGTTTGTGGGCGTCTTCGGCGACGCGGGAAAACATGCACGCTCCGCCGTCGGCATGGGTTCTCTGCCGGGCAACATCACGGTCGAGATTGAAGCCATCTTCCAGGTCGACGGCTGACAAGCCTGGTTAAACATGCGCCCCGAAGTCGCCGCTGCGCTCGCCAACGCGCAAACGCGCGATATCCGCCAGGAGTTGGGGCTGCGGCCGATCATCAACGCGTCGGGCACCATGACTGTGCTGGGCGCGTCGATCATGGTTCCGCAAGCGGTTGCGGCGATGGCTGCGATCGCCGCCGAGTTTGTCGAGATAGACCAACTGCACCGCGCTGCCAGTGGCGTCATCGCGCGGCTTACCGGTGGCGAGGCGGGCTTCGTCACGGCTAGCTGCGCCAGCGCGATAACGCTGTCGGTGGCCGCATGTATCACCGGTGAGCGGCTGCTGGCCATCGAACGCCTGCCCGACACCAGTGGCTTGCGCCGTGAGGTGCTGGTGCAACTCGGCCACCTGGTGGGTTATGGCGCGTCGCTGGAACAATCGATCGCCATGACCGGCGCCAAGGTGGTGCCGGTGGGTACGGTCAGCAAGGCGCAGGCTTACCAGCTCGATCAGGCCAGCACCGAAAACACCGCCTGCGCCGTGTTCGTTGTCTCGCACATGACGGTGCAATACGCGATGCTGGGGCTGGAAGAGTTCTGCGCCATCTGCCACGCCAAGGCCATACCTGTGATCGTGGATGCGGCGTCCGAATACGACCTGCGCGGTTTCCTGGCGCGCGGCGCTGACCTGGTTTGTTACAGCGGGCACAAGTTCCTCGGTGGGCCGACCAGTGGCATCGTGGCCGGCAAAGCGGATTTGGTGCACGCCGCACGCCTGCAAAACCGGGGCATCGGGCGTGGCATGAAGGTGGGCAAGGAAACAATTGTCGGCGTCATGGCGGCCCTGGACGCCTGGGAAACACGCGACCACCAGAGCATTCGTGCACACGAGGAAACAGTGCTTGCCTTGTGGCTGCAAACACTGCAGGTATTCACCGGCCTGGAGTGCAAGACCATAGCCGATCCCACCGGCAACCCGTTGCGGCGCCTGCGTGTCAAGGTAATGCCGGGCGGTGCTTGGAGCGCTCGCAGCCTGGCCGATGCGCTGGCCGCCGGCGACCCGCCGGTGATGGTGCGTGACTACCAGACCGATCTGGGCCATTTCGATCTGGACCCCTGCAACCTGCATCCGGGTGAAGCGCAATCGGTGGCGCGGCAACTGGGCGCGTGCCTGCGAGCCAGATGCGGGAACGCACCCTTGTCGGGGTCAGACGAATGTGCTTAAATATTTTTGGACCCAGAACCACGGTCAGGACAGGCTGAATGTTTAGCTTGGCCGATTAACAGGAGAAACTTCCATGACGAGTTCAAGGCGATCTGTTTTAACCGCTGGTGTGGCCGCCGCGGCACTGGCCAGCGTGGGGGCGCCCTACGTGGCCCGCGCCCAGCAGCGTTCAGCGCGGGAGGCGCGCATGGTGCCGCACGGCGACCTGCGTTCACTTGATCCAATCTGGACCACGGCCAACATGTCGGCCTACCACGGCGCGATGATGTACGACACGTTGTTCGGCATCGATGGCAACTTCCAGCCCCAACCCCAGATGGTCGGCCGCAGCGACATTTCAGCTGACCGCAAGACCTATACCTTCGAGTTGCGCCCGGGCCTGAAATGGCACGACGGCAGCGCCGTCACGGCGCGCGACTGCGTCGCGTCACTGCGCCGCTGGCAGGTCAAGGATGGGGCCGGGTCGCACCTGTTCGAACGTGTGGCGGACACCCCGGTGGTCGACGACAAGACCTTTCGCATCGTGCTGAAGGAGCCGTACGGTCTGCTGATCGAGGCGCTGGCCAAGACCAGCACGCCGCTGTGCGTGATGATGAAGGCCGACATCGCCGCCACCGACCCGAATACACAAATCACCAAACACATCGGGTCGGGCCCGTTCAAGTTTGTCGAAGCCGAATACCGGCCCGGCAGCCGCGTGGTGTATGAGCGTAACCCCGACTACGTGCCGCGCAGCGAACCGGCGTCCGGCATTGCAGGCGGCAAACGGGTGCTGCTTGATCGGGTGATCTGGGACATCATTCCCGACGCACAAACCGCCGCGTCGGCCTTGATGACCGGCGAGGTGGACTTCTTTGAAGTGCCGCCGATCGACATCCTGCCGGCGCTCAGCGCGGCGCCGGGAGTCAAGGTGGACGTGCTAAACAAGTTCGGCAATGTCGGCTATTGCCGCCTCAACCATCTGCACCCGCCGTTCAACAACCTGGCTGCGCGCAAGGCGGCCCAACTGGCGATCAACCAGGAAGACATACAACGCGCGGCGGTAGGTAACACGGCGTTTTACCGCACCTGTGGCTCACACTTCACCTGCGACTCGCCGATGGGCGTTGAAGACGGCTCCGAAGTGCTGATGCTGAAGGCGCCAATGGCGCAACGCCAGGCGCGGGCGCGCGAGTTGCTGAAAGAGGCGGGTTATGACGGCAAACCGATCATCCTGCTGCACGCCACCGACATCCATGTGATGAACCAGACCATTCTGGTGATCGCCCAAAACCTGCGTCAGATCGGCATGATCGTACAGTTGGCTTCCAGCGACTGGGGTGGCGTGGTGACGCGCCGTTCGGTTCAAAACGCGCCCGACGCGGGCGGCTGGAACGTCTTCTTCACCTGGGGTGGCGGCAATGCAACCGCAAATCCGATTGCCCTGTCGGCACACGCGGCGACCGGGCGCAAGGCCTGGTTCGGATGGCCGGAGAACGCGTTGAACGAACAACTACGCACCGAGTGGTCGGCGGCTCCCACGCTGGAGACGCGCCGAGCCGTAGCCCAGCGCATGAACCGCAACATGATGGAGTACGTACACGACATAAAGACCGGCCAGTGGGTCGGTCCGGTGGCGTACCGTAGCGACCGTCTGCGCGGCTTGCTGGCCATACCCGAGGTGATTCCATGGTGGAACGTCGAGCGTTACGCCTGAGAGGATGCTCTCCTACATCATCCGCCGTCTGCTCGGCGTCATACCAGTCATGCTGGTGGTCGGGATTTTCGTCTTCTCGCTGCTGCATCTGGCTCCGGGAGACCCGGCGGCCATCATCGCCGGCGACAACGCAACTGAAGCCAACGTAGCGCGGATCCGGGCCAACCTGGGGCTGGACCGGCCATTGCTGGAGCAGTTTGCGAGCTGGGGCTGGGCCACCTTGCGCGGTGACCTGGGCGTGTCGATGTTTTCCAACATCGCGGTAACCAAACTGGTGCAGCAGCGTATTGGCCCCACGATTTCACTTGCCGCCACCACCATGCTGGTGGCCGTCAGCATTGCGATCACGGTCGGGGTGCTGGCGGCCTGGAAAGCCGGTTCACTGCTCGACCGCGCGGTGATGGGCATGGCCGTGATGGGCTTTTCAGTGCCGGTGTTTGTGGTTGGCTACATGCTGGTTTACGTTTTTGCGCTGGAGTTGCGCTGGCTGCCGGTGCAAGGGTACCGTCCGTTGGCCGACGGCCTGTGGGAGTGGTTGCGGCACCTGATCCTGCCTTCGGTGGCGTTGGGCCTGGCTTATGTGGCATTGATCGCGCGCATCACGCGCGCCAGCATGCTCGAAGTATTGGCGGAAGATTACATCCGTACCGCCAGCGCCAAAGGCGTGGCCACGGTGCCGATGTTGTTGCGCCACGCGCTGAAGAACGCAGCGGTGCCGATAATTACCGTCATCGGTATCGGCGTGGCGCTGCTGATCTCGGGCGTGGTGATTACCGAAAGTGTCTTCAACATTCCCGGCATTGGCCGCCTGGTGGTAGACGCGATCACGCGGCGCGATTACCCGATCATCCAGGGCGTGATGATTATTTTTGCCGCCGTCTATGTGTTGATCAATCTGGTGATTGACATTCTGTACAGCTTCATCGATCCGCGCATCCGTTACGGCTGATGACCGATAACACCGCAATCGCGAACCGCGGCGCGGCCGATTTCATTCGCCGCCACCCGACCATCGTGATAGGGGCGTTGCTGCTGTTGTCGATTACGCTGGCGGCGATCTGCGCGCCGCTGATTGCCGGCGATCCGTTGGCGTTTGAACCCATCAACCGGCTGCGCCGGCCCTCGCCCGAGTTCTGGCTCGGCACCGACAGCCTGGGGCGCGATGTGTATTCGCGCATGGTGTTTGGCGCGCGTATCTCTTTGCTGGTCGGTCTGTCGGTGGCCACCATTGCGGTGCTCAGCGGTTCGATCATCGGCCTGCTGGCGGGATACTTCGCGCGTGTCGACGCGGTGGTGATGCGCTTGATGGACGGCATCATGGCGATTCCCGCCATATTGCTGGCGATTGCGCTGGTGGCGCTGATGGGCTCCAGCGTCAAGGTGGTGATCATTGCAATCGCCATTCCCGAGATTCCGCGTGTCACCCGGCTGGTGCGCGCCGTGGTTTTGTCGGTGCGCGATCTGCCGTTTGTCGAGGCCGCCCGATCCAACGGCACGCGGGTGGGCAAACTGCTGCGCCGGCACATACTGCCCAGCACCGTGGCGCCGCTGATCGTACAGGCCACCTATATTTGCGCCTCCGCCATCCTGACCGAAGCCGGCCTGAGTTTTCTGGGTGCCGGTACGCCGCCCGAGTTTCCGACCTGGGGCAACATGATTGCGTCGAGCCGTCTCTACCTGCAGATTGCGCCGTGGACGATTTTTGCGCCCGGCATCTGCCTGGCTCTGGTGGTGCTGGCGGTCAACCTGCTCGGTGACGGCCTGCGTGACCGGCTCGACCCGCGTATTTCACGGCGCATGTAGGCCCTGATGTCCCCGATTCTGACCATCGACAACCTGCACACGCGCTTTTTTACGCGCGATGGCGTGGTGCGCGCGATTGAAGGGCTGTCGCTGACGGTGTTGCCCGGCGAAGTGCTGGGAATCGTCGGGGAAAGCGGTTGTGGCAAGTCGGTCACCGCGTTATCGGTGATGCGGCTGATACCGCCCAGGTCGGGCCGTATCGTCCAGGGCTCGGTCAGTTTCGAGGGCCAAGACCTGGCCTTGCTCGGTGATGCGCAGATGCGTGCAATCCGCGGCAACCAGATTGCGATGGTGTTCCAGGAGCCAATGACCTCGCTCAACCCGGTACATACCGTCGGGGCCCAGATTGCCGAGGCGGTGCGTATCCACCAGGGGCTGTCACGCGGCGCCGCAACCGCGCGGGCGGTCGAGATGCTGGGCCTGGTGCGGATTCCGGATGCCGCGCGCCGTGTCAACGACTATCCGCACGAATTCTCCGGTGGCATGCGCCAGCGCGTGATGATCGCCATGGCCCTGTCATGCAACCCAAAACTGCTGATCGCCGATGAACCGACCACCGCGCTGGATGTCACCATCCAGGCCCAGATTCTCAAGCTGATGGTGGAACTCAATGGGCGTGTCGGCGCCGCCATCATGCTGATCACGCACGACCTGGGCGTGATCGCCGAGACGGCGCACCGGGTGGTGGTGATGTACGCCGGCCGCAAGGTGGAACAGGCGACGGTGGATGCACTCTTCGAGCGCCCCATTCACCCCTACACCCGTGGCCTGATGGCGTCGATTCCGCGCGGCCGCCAGGGCGTCAGAACCCGGCGCCTGAGCGAAATACCGGGCATGGTTCCATCGCTGCGCGAAAGCGCGCCAGGGCAGGCGCCATTCAAGGGCTGCGCATTCGCGCCGCGCTGCGGCTTTGCAACCCCGCGCTGCCACGAACAGGCGCCGCCCCTGCTGCAGTACAGCGAAACCGGTATCGTGCAAGTCACCGGCCCAGACGCGCAAAGCGGCGCCCACATGGCCGCCTGCTGGGAGATCGAGCGGGTGCTGGCGTCATGACACAGGTTTTGCGCGTCGAAGGACTGAAAAAGCTGTTCCCGGTGCGGCGCGGAATATTGCAGCGTGTGGCCGGGCATGTGAAGGCGGTCGATGGTGTGTCGTTTTCGATCCAGGCCGGCGAGACCTTGTGCCTGGTGGGCGAGTCCGGCTGCGGCAAGTCCACCGTAGGCAAGACTATTTTGCGGCTGCTGTCGCCCAGCGCGGGCCAGATCTGGCTCGGCGACACGGATGTCACGCACCTTGGCGAAGAGCAGATGCGGGTACACCGCCGCCAGGTGCAAATGGTGTTCCAGGACCCGTATTCATCGCTCAATCCGCGCATGCGCGTCGGAAAAATCATTGGCGAACCGCTGGAAAATTACGGCCTGGCCGAAGGCGCGGAGAAAGACCGGCAAATCGTGGCGCTGCTGGAGAAAGTGGGCTTGCGCAAAGACGCGATGCAGCGTTATCCGTTCGAATTCTCGGGTGGCCAGCGCCAGCGCCTGGGCATCGCGCGGGCGCTGGCTCTCAACCCCCGACTGATCGTGGCCGATGAGCCGGTATCGGCGCTCGACGTGTCGGTGCAGGCGCAGGTGTTGAACCTGTTGATGGACCTGCAGGACGAGTTTGGCCTGGCTTATCTTTTTATCTCGCACGACCTGGCCGTGGTCGAACATATCGGGCACCGGATTGCCGTGATGTACCTCGGCCGGATCGTCGAACTGGCCGACAAGGAACGTATTTTCAGCCGGCCCCTGCATCCCTACACCGAGGCGCTGATGGCCGCCGCCCCGATCGCCGCGCCACACGCCCGGCGCGAGCGGCTGGTGATTGAAGGTGACGTTCCCAGCCCGATGAATCCACCGCCAGGTTGCCATTTCCATACCCGCTGCCCATACGCGCTGGCGCGCTGCAAGACCGACGACCCGCCGCTGCAGGAGGTCACGCCGGGCCATGTGGTCGCCTGCCATTTGCGGACCAAAGAGACACTGATGTCATGAACGATATCTATGCCCGTCTTGGTGTACCGCGGCGCATCAACGCAGCCGGCAGCTTGACGCGGCTGGGTGGCAGCCTGATGGAGCCCGAAGTGCTGCAGGCCATGGCTGATGCGGCCGGCGCTTCGGTCGATATCGCCGAACTCCAGTCAGCCGCCAGCGGCGTAATCGCCACCGCCACTGGCGCGCAGGCCGGTATCGTCACCAGCGGAGCCGCGGCCGGCTTGACCTTGGCCACCGCCGCCTGCCTGGCGGGTTGGGACGTGGCGCGAATGTCTTGCCTGCCCGACACCCGCGCCATGCCCAATCGGGTGCTGATGGCGCGCACGCACCGCAACAGTTACGACCATGCCATTCGCGCCGCCGGGGCGCGGATCGTGGACATCGGGCATAACGACCGCGGTACCGGCGCCGGAGTGCGTGGACTGGAAGCGTGGGAGATCGAGGCAGCGATAAATGAACAAACCGTCGCGCTGGTTTTTACAGCGTCTGCACAGACCACCTGTGACCTGCCACTGGCCGTGGCGACCATGCACCAGCATGGCCTGCCGGTTATCGTCGATGCAGCAGCGCAGTTGCCGCCAAAAAGCAACCTGCGCTGGTTCATCGACGCCGGAGCCGACCTGGTGGTGTTCAGCGGCGGCAAGGCCATCGGTGGCCCGCAGGCCAGCGGTTTGCTGGCCGGGCGCCGCGATCTGGTCGGGTCGGCGCTGGTGCAGACGATGGACATGGATGTGAATCCTCAGACCTGGTCGCCGTGTGGCTTGATCGACCGCGCGGCGCTGAAGGGAATTCCGCAGCATGGCATCGGGCGCGGATTCAAGGTCGGCAAGGAGGAAATCGCCGGTCTGCTGGTTGCGCTGGAGCGTTTTGTCGAACGCGACGAACCTGCCGCCACTGCCAGGCTAACCGACAGGCTGCTGGCCATCGCCGCGGCACTGGTTGGCGAGCCGTCGATCTCGACGCGACTGGTACCCGCCGGTCAGGGCGTGTTCGTTCCGCTGCTGGAACTGGCGCTTACCGGCTCCGCACATGCCCTGTGCCGCCGCCTGCAGCACGGCGACCCGCCGGTGCACCTGGGCGAACGCTTGGCCGGCAGCGGCATTTTGACCATCAACCCCCAGACCTTGCGCGCGCAGGACGATGCCATGTTGGCGCGCTGTTTGATTGCAGCTTGCCGGAGCAACGAATGAACATGACCGACCAACCCCATGACCTGATATTGCGTGGTGGGCGTGTCATCGACCCGTCACAGAACATCGACCGTGTCACCGACGTGTATTTCAGCGCTGGCGCTGTGACCGCCATTGGTGACCAGTTGGCCGCCGGCCCCAACACCGAGGTACGCGACGTCAGCGGGAAAATTGTCACGCCCGGCCTGATCGACCTGCACACCCACGTCTATTGGGGAGGCACCTCGATTGGTGTCGACGCGGTAGCACTGGCGCGCAGCAGCGCCACCGCCACGTTTGTCGACGCCGGCACCGCCGGGCCGGGCAACTTCGCGGGCTTTCGCAGCCACGTGATCGAGCCGGCCCGCCCGGTGCGTATCCTGCCGCTTCTCAACCTGTCGTTCGCCGGCATCTTTGGTTTCTCGAACACCGTGATGGTGGGCGAGT
Organism: Betaproteobacteria bacterium; assembly: GCA_031403955.1. GTDB lineage: Bacteria > Pseudomonadota > Gammaproteobacteria > Burkholderiales > Burkholderiaceae_C > CAISIP01. The sequence goes on along the minus strand of JANNGR010000604.1, from coordinate 2,751 downwards.
GTGAAGACCTGCGCATGCTGGACCTGAACGAATGCGTGCGCGTGGCGCGTGAAAACGCCGACCTGATCGTTGGCATCAAGGTGCGCGTGGGCCGCGGTGCCAGCGGCAACTCGGGGGTGGCACCACTGGACATGGCGCTGGAAGTGGCAGAGACGGTCGGGCTGCCGCTGATGGCCCACCTGGACCACCCGCCGCCGTCGCGCGTGGACGTGCTGGCGCGCCTGCGGCCGGGCGACATACTGACGCACTGCTTCCGGCCGTTCCCCAACGCACCGTCCGGACCTGCGGGCGGGGTACGGCCCGAGGTCAGCGCGGCGCGCGAACGTGGCGTGATTTTCGACATCGGCCACGGCGCCGGTTCATGTGGTTTCGCCACCAGCCGCGCGATGCTCGCGGCTGGTTTCAAGCCCGACGTGATCTCGTCCGACGTACACGTTCTGTCGATCAATGGACCGGCCTTCGACTTGCTGCACACGCTGGGCAAATTCCACGCCTTGGGCATGACGCTGCCCGAGGTGGTGGCCTGCGCCACGGTGAACGCGGCGCGCGCGATACGCCGTCCGGAGATCGGCACACTCAGGCCGGGCGCCGTGGGCGAGGCCAGCATCTTCGAGGTCGTCAGCGAAGCCACGCAATACCGCGATGTGGTCGGTGAAGTGATCACCGGCGACAAACGCTTTGTAGCCCGAGGCCTGGTGTTGAACGGCCAATGGTGGACTTGAACCTTGATTCGGCAGTTGACCGCTACCTTTCTCCGGCGACGCCAATTGCCGAATGAATTTTGTGCCCCAGATGACCCTCAGCTTGCGGATGAACGCGCTACGCAGCCGATTGAGCCGCGCTACGGCACGCTGGCGGCGTTGCTCCTCCTTGCGGGCAAGGGCCCGCAGCGTCGTCACGCCTTGCCAGCGCACCGCATCGCAGCCCACTCGGCTGCGTCCAACCGCCGAATCAAGGTTCAACCAAAGGAAGCGTTATGGCAAACCCGACAATGGTCTTCACCGACATCGACTACAACGCGCAAGGTAAGCAGGTCGACTGGCTGAACCTGCCGCATTCGGTCACACGCTCGGCCTACGGCGCAATCTCGATACCGGTGGCGGTAATCAGCAATGGCCCGGGCCCAACCGTATTCCTGATGGCCGGCAACCATGGCGACGAATACGAGGGCCAGATCGTGTTGGCCAAACTGGTGCGCGAACTGCAAAGCGACCAGGTGCGCGGCCGCGTGATCATTCTTCCGGCGGCCAACCTGCCCGCGGCAATGGCCGGCACGCGGGTGTCGCCGATCGACCAGGGCAACCTGAACCGCGCCTTTCCGGGCGACCCGCATGGAACCCCGACGTTCGCGATTGCGCATTACATCGACAGCGTCCTGTACCCGATGGCCGACTTCCACCACGACCTGCATTCGGGCGGCTCCTCGCTGCGTTACGTGCCGTTTTGTTCGATGCGCAAAAGTGGCGACGCGGCGCTCGACCAACGCTCGCTGGCCGCGCTGAAAGCATTTGATGCGCCCCTGAGCCTGGTCTGGGCCTACAACCCGGAGAACCGGCTAGCCGGTGCCGCGGCGGGGCGCCGGGGGTTGGTGTCACTGGGTGGTGAATTCGGCGGTGGTGGTGACGTCAACCGAGCCAGCCTGGCCATGCTCGAACACGGCGTGCGCAACTTCCTGCACTTCACCGGCGTATTACCAAGCGCCGCGCCCGGCAAGGTATTACGGGGCACGCGCCTGATGGAAGTATCAAGCCGCGACCACTACGTCTACGCGCCCGAGCCCGGTCTGCTGGAACCGTTGGTGGACCTGGGTGCCGAGGTACAACGCGGCCAGATCGCCGGCCAGATTCATTTTGTCGACAACCCGGCGCGCCCATCGGTGCACTGCCACTTTCGCGGCGCCGGCATGGTGGTTTGCCAGCGCCATTTTGGCCGCGTCGAACGTGGTGACTGTGTGGCGCATCTGGCCAGCGATTGCTGAGCTGAATGGCGCCCAGACTTGATTGCCCCCAAACTCAGCTTGCGCCGTGGGTCGGCCGGTACGGAAATCGGAGCCAGCCGAGACATCTCGTACCGTAATAGCCTTTCGCGCTCCTCGTCGGTCCACTCAGCCTTCCTCGCCTCAACGGTGTGAGTACCTGGCGGGACAGGATGGGTAAGTTTGTTATTTCTCATTTTGGTTTTTCTGTTCTATTTCTATCAAGCCCAGCTTCGCCAAAATCCCAAGGCAAGCGCCGTCCGTTGGCGCGCATTCGCTGATAGCCACCGCGGGCCACTTGCGCCGTGATCTTCCCCGTCCTCACCATCTCGGCGACAAGCCACACCGTACCACGCACCTCGACATTTTCATTTTCGGCTGCAGCTTTCAAATCCTTGTCACCAGTGAGTAGAGGGCACGCCTCGCTTGCTGCCAATGCCAAGGCGAATAAATCGTTGCGGCCCGGCCTTGGGTACTGCATGGCCAATTTCGCCACATGGGCAACCATTACTTCGTCGAGGTCTCGCACATTGAGGCCCATGTCAAGCAGATCACTGTGCCGCTCCTCCAACTCTTCATAAAAGAGGACGTCAGGCACTGCGATCGCTGGCTGATTGCTGTGGCGATCGTCGCGATGCAGTCTTCGTTGAGACCAACCGGTTCGCTGAGAGCTCGATGGCGAACTCCGGAATGTCACCAATAAAGGTATAATTTCCGCTCCATGTTTGCTTTTGAATATGACGAAGCGAAAAGCCAGTCCAATTTTTCAAAACATG
>JANNGR010000603.1:0-4401 GCA_031403955.1 Betaproteobacteria bacterium | reverse complement strand
ACGACCCTTTCGAGTGTACTAACGGGCACATTGCAATTGCCGGAAACGGCAGGTCTCAACGGAGGGGGGAAAACATCCGGCGAAACGCGTGACGGATCGGAACTTCGAGAATACATAGCTGCAACTCCATCAAATATGGTTCATGAAGTCACAAGACGGTGGTACCTCAAAGCGACATGATCTCTAAGAGCAGGCGATTCCAAATATCCCACGCCTTTGGCTTCGATGATCCGCACAACGACGCGGAGTCTCTGTTCGGGCGTCTAATTTATTAGTGTCTTGTGACAGACAGCCGAACAGTTGCATTGATCAAAAGTCGGGTCAACGACATATATTCACTTTCCTTGATACAGATCACACAGAACACACATACCCACAGGCCACACGCTTCATGGCCTGTTTAGGGGCCAGCGCGTGGCCTGTGGATATGTGCTGGCGCCTCGAGTATTCTGATTGTCATGAATGATTACAATGGCCATGACAGACCGGTTTCGGCCAGTTGCGGCCTTAGCGTGTCGTGCTCCAATTTCATCGATAGCTGTCATTGAAGTCGCTTGCGGACCTAATGTTTGAATCTATGCGTCGTTGCGCGAACCGCATTACCTAGAAACTAAAGGGGTCGGCGTGATTTATTTGAATGCCATCAACATGGAGGGTAACTGAGCGGTGAAAACAATTTTCCGTGTAGTCATCGTGCTTGTTGCTTTCACGCTGTCGGCCAGTCGTGCAAATGTGCAGTCTGCTTGCCCCAAAGACGAGCCGTGGGGCTGCTACGGCTCGATTGAAATGGGTATATCGTCAGGCAATGAGGCTGGCGTGGCGCGTATTACACGATTTGAAAATGGTGAGATTCTGGCGGAGACCTCCGGTGCCAAGGTAGGAGAGCAGAAGCTGTTGGTGTTGCGGCCGTTTATCAAGCTTTATTTCGGCGTACCAGACAAGGAAATAAAGGAAGGGTTTCCCTTCATGTTCTTCGAGTATGCGTTCGCGTACCCAGCGATGGCGTTAAGGGCTGCATTTCCGCAAGGGCCATCGAGTATTTCGACGGCAATCCGCGACAAAGATGTGAGTTTTGATGGCAACGAATGTGTGCTATCAGTAGAGCCGACGTCTTCCACGCGTATCGGCTACCGATTGGTGGTGCGCGGTAAGACGAAACTGGAAATGACGGGATATTGGGACACTGCAAAGCGGCCGCAGTTGGCAGAGGATCATGCAATCACCGAATGGAAATCATGCACGCTGAAGACCTACGCGACTGTAGGTGCGGCGCGACGTGCGAATGATGAATGCCGAGTCGACGGCCGATCAGAGAAGTAATAGTCCAACTCACACCTTGGGGAAGGCGCCAGACTTAGGCGCGCTAACGAGCTGGAAATAGCACAGCGAATTTCTAAGTGACCAGGGCGACTCACAAATTGCGCCGGCTTTCGTGATGCAGGTTCGGTGGATCGACTTTTTTGCGGGCTTGCCGATCAAGCCGATGACGCGAGTGGAGAAACGATCCTCGCAAACGAACGACCGGTTTACCCGTTTTGAGTGTCAGGTATTGAGAAGTAGCCATGACTGCAATGGGTCGTTGGACTAAACCGCTCGCGCGGTATTGGCACTTCGAGCAGAGGTCGGTTGGTAGTTGAGAGACAGGAAATGCGGTTCTGTTTATGTTGATTGGTGAGGCAATCCGCCTCGCCTTTCGACAGGAGCAGAGCCATGAGCCAAACGACAGCAGCCCCCAGTGAGTTACGTCAACGCATGATCGACGACATGCGCATGCGCAAGTTCGCCGACAAGACTCAGACTGATTACATCCGCGCGGTGCGCAATTTTTCCAGTTATCTTCACCGCTCGCCCGACACGGCCACCGATGAAGACCTGCGCAACTATCAGTTGTACCTGATCGATCACGGCATCTCGCCAGCCTCACTCAATGTCACGATCACCGGTCTGAAGTTCTTCTTCGACATCACGGTCGGGGATACGGAACGGATAGGGAAGATGCAACCGGTGCGGGTTCCCAGGAAGCTGCCGGTGATCTTGAGCCGTAAAGAAGTTGCACGCTTAATCGCTGCGGCCAACAACCTCAAGCACCAGACCGCACTGGCTGTGGCCTACGGTACCGGCCTGCGGGTGAACGAAGTGGTCTCACTCAAGGTCGGCGACATCGACAGCAAACGCATGGTCCTGCGGGTGGAGCAAGGCAAAGGCAGCAAGGACCGCTACGCCATGCTCTCGCCCATATTGCTCGAACGCCTGCGCCTCTGGTGGCGGGTGGCCCGCGCACAAGGCAAGATGCTCGACGGCGGCTGGCTGTTTCCGGGGCTGAACCCGGTCGAATCGCTCTCCCCGCGTCAGCTCAATCGCGCCATCCATGCCGCCGCAGATGTGGCCAAGATCGACAAGCGGGTGTCGATGCACACCTTGCGGCACAGCTTCGCCACCCACCTGCTCGAACAGAAGGTCGACATTCGTGTGATCCAGGTACTACTCGGACACAAGAAACTCGAAACGACAGCCCTCTATACCCAGGTCGCCACCGACATTCTGCGTGAAGTCATCAGTCCGCTGGAGCTGCTGCACCCCACGTAGGCGTCGACCATGGGGCGTCGTGCCCTGGAAGTCGCCGATATCTTTCGCACCCACGGACCGGCATGGCGTCAGCTGGAGCGCGCGCACCTGAGTCTGGGGCAACTCAAGGTCATGTCGGCCATCGAGCAATGTCGCAGTGCTGCGCTGGGGGGACATGTCTTGCGCTGCCCGAGCTGCGAACAGATCGAGATTGCCTACAACTCCTGCCGCAACCGGCATTGTCCGAAATGCCAGGCCCGCGCTGCGCGCCGCTGGCTCGAAGCCCGTCAGGCTGAACTGCTGCCGGTGGATTATTACCACGTCGTCTTCACCTTGCCCGCACCGATCAATGCGATCGCCTATTACAACAAGGCGCTGATTTATGGTCTGTTGTTCGAAGTCGCGGCCGAGGTCCTGCGCACCATCGCGGCCGACCCCAGGCATCTGGGTGCCCAGATCGGCGTGACCCTGGTGCTGCACACCTGGGGCTCGGCGCTGACGCATCATCCTCACGTGCATGGCATTGTGCCCGGCGGGGGCTTGTCGCCTGATGGTCAACGCTGGATCGGCTGCAAGCCGGGTTTCTTCCTGCCCGTGCGCGTACTCTCGCGGCTATTTCGGCGGCGCTTTCTGGAGGAGCTCTCTGCCGCACAGCGCGCCGGCCAGTTGCAGTTCTTCGGTGACTTCGCCGATCTGGCCGATCCGTCGACATTCGACGAGTGGCTGGCACCGATGCGAACCTGCGAATGGGTGGTCTATGCCAAAAGGCCCTTTGCCGGTCCGGCTGCGGTCCTCGCGTATCTGTCGCGGTATACCCACCGCGTGGCCATTTCCAACCAACGGCTGATCAGTATGAACGAGCAAGGCATCACGTTCGGCTGGAAGGACTATCGGGCCAAGGGGAGGTCGCGATACAAGACGATGACGCTCAAACCCGAGGAGTTCATACGCCGCTTTCTGCTGCATGTGTTGCCAGGCGGCTTCCACCGCATCCGTTACTTTGGCTTGATCGCCAATGCGGGACGAAAGGCAAATCTGGCGCGCGTGCTTGCACTTCTTCAACCTGAGCCAGCGGGTATCAATGCGCTCCAGTCTGAGGCTGGCCGGTCTGCCACCTCTACAGCCATCGTCACACCGACGTTCGTGTGCCCTGATTGTGGTGCGGCAATGATTGTGATCGAAACCCTGGCGCGCATTCAACGGATCCGGGCACCGCCCCGGTTGCGACAGCCACCATGACCACCGCCGCTATTCAACCAAAACACAGACCGTCTGCTCTTCGATGTGAAGCGCCGATAGGAGACCCTTTGGCCCTCAGCAGCAAAACCGACGTATTGCATCTAAATCATCGCCGAATAAACTGGCCAGGAAGCGTCACATTGATGCGAACTGGAAACAGTGCCATCCGACTCCGTAGCCATTCTGCTGCGCTACCCCAGCCGCAGACATTCAAATCCCCATAGGCTCTGTAGTTTCAACACGCAGTGTTGCTGCATCCCGCGGTTTCCTCCTTCGAGGCTTGTCCAACGCCTGCCCACCGGCACTGACTCGTGTTGCCCGCTCCTCGCGTGAGGGCAGGCGTCGTACAAACCTTAACGATACCGGCCTGTCAAGGTTCTTCAGAGTGGTCATTCGCGAAGTTCGTTTTCAACGACTCGCGTAGCTGGATCGTAACGAGTTGAGATTCTGGTGAGCCCTTCACCATACTTCACGTAGCTTTGAATGAATATTGGCGTGTATTGCAAGAGTCTGATTGTTTAAAGAAATTTTCTTACCGCTGATTCTCTTAATCCGTAGGTCGAGTGTTCGAGTCACTCACGGCCCACCAAAACTTTG
>JANNGR010000602.1:0-2845 GCA_031403955.1 Betaproteobacteria bacterium | reverse complement strand
TCACGCTTGGGCACTTCGATGCCGTATCCATCAGAGGATCCACCTCGCTCAAGCGGGCTTCTTCTTCCTGATAGGCGGCTGTTCATCTCAGCGCTCCAATTTCCTTGCCCTTGGGCAGGGAGGCATCCATAGCATCTCCTGCGGCCGGTGATGGCATCACCGCCAAATTGCAGCACTTTGCCGCCGATGCCTGGCAGGTTATCACCCCCGCCGTCAAACACGTTGGCCAACAATTCGCTTGCTGCGAGCAGGGCCGGTGAGCCGTCCCAACGGCCTCCTTTCTTGAAGCGCTCAATGCCGGCTTGCGCCAGGCCTGCCGTCAGGGATTCAGTGGGCAGGTTTTCCATATTGAACAAGCCACCATCGTCGGCCGTGCCGGACTCGTCGTTGATGCGAATATGCGGTTTCACCACCATGGCGTGCCTGACAAAGTGTGGGCGATGGCGAGCGGGTCAGCGCTAATTTGAGCGGTGAATTCAAAAGCTTCGAGAACCAGTTGGTCTTGTGAACGGCTCTCAGAAAACAGCGCTTCCTGAGAACCGTTCACAGCTATCAATGCCAACGTCTTAGTCCCTTTGAATTCAGGGCTGGTTTGAATACGTTCACACAATCGACGTTTGACGCAGGGCTGCCGCGCAGCGGCCAGCGGCCCAACACGCCGCCAAGTGTCATCTCCTGCTGCTGGCGCGATGGGTAACGCGTCCAGTCGTGCCAGTGCAAGTCTCGTTCGTCATGCAGCCATTGCGCCAGTTGCACCAGCGCGGGAACGGCCGCGCCCCATTCGGTAAGGCCGGCGTGAAATTCCATCACCAGCGCAATGCGCCGGCCCAGCGCCGCCACCAGCGCGCGCGGCGTGAGGTTGTTGGGGCGCAATGGGTGCCCCTGGTGCTGCAGGCGCAGCGGCGTGTGGAAGTGCAGCGTGAGGGCGGATGGCGGCGCCGCAGCGCTGCCGTCGAGCCGGGGCAAGTTGATGTTGGAGTTGTGATCCAGCAGCGTCGGCGCGCTGGCTTGCCAGATGACGTGTGCTGCACCGCTGGCGTCCAGCCAATCCACCGTGTGCAAGTCGGCCGCGGCACGCTCCGCGTCAGGCCCTGGGCCAGCGCGCGCTGCCACGCAAACACAATCAGCGGCAACTGCGCGATTGCCGCGCCGGCCAGCACCATTTGAAAAACCAAAATATCACCGGCGCGCAGGTCGGCCGGTGCCAGGTCGGGCTTGGTCAATGGCGGCTCCATCACATACGCGTTGGGAATGTTGCTGAACTTCTGCAGGTCGTGCGCCGACGGCGGCGGCGCCTCGAAAACGCGCGTGTAGGGGCAAGTGTTCAACAACAGGCAGCCGCCGCAGGTTGGCTGGCGCGTCATACACGCCACCTGGCGCAGCGAGGCGCCGAATTGCCCGCGCAACAGCGAACCCGCATAACCCGGCAGGCGCACGCCGACGCGCATGACGGCGCTGAAACGGTAGCGGGCCAGGGGGAGAACGGTTGGCACAGTCAATCGGAACCGGGACCTATGCACCTGATCTCCAGGCCCAAAGGCTGCGCCATTGACATCCAGGCGCGATCGGCGGTAAGGACCTGCGCCCTGAGCCGTTGTGCCACCGCCAAACACAATCGGTCGCCCAAGCTCAGGCCCAATTTGCGCGTCTGGGCACGCATCCAGCCTGCCAGCACACCGTCTTCAGACTTGATGTCAATCACGACATAGGCCAATTCAGCCAGAATGGCCTGAATGCTCTGCGCGCTCACGCCACGATCGAGCGACTTGGCGATGATTTCGGCCTGATTGGCCGCAGTCACCAAACAATATTTCGATTGCAACGCCTTTTGAACCAGCTCGTTACCAGGCTCCCCCTGCAGAAAAGCGATGATGGCCGAAACATCCAGGACGGTGGGTTCGGTCATTCGGTTTCAGACGCCGCTCGGCGCTCCGCGATTAATTCGTCCGCAAGTGAAGGCGCATGCCCGGGTACAAACGCTTGAAACCGGGCTTGCGCCTTTCGCAACTGTGCCCGCCGTGTGGTCGCGATCAACTCGCCATCGCGCGCGGTCCAGATCAATTGATCGCCGTCCTCAATATCCAGCGCAAGACGCAAAGCAGCCGGAATAACCACTCTGCCATTGGATACACTCGATACCGACTTCATGGCAAATCTCCATTGATTTGACTGAACGCCATTGTCACGAATCGTGGATCAAATTGCCATACTGTTTGACGGTGGCGATGGCGTAGCGGGCCGGTGACATCGGGTCGGAACAACGTCATGGCCAGAGGGTAGTTGTCAGCAGCTGGAATACGCGGTGGTCGGCCGCTTTCAGCAACCGTTCGCGCGCATGGCTGGGCAGGAAACAGTGCACGAAAGCCTGCCGCATCAACGCCAGGCATTCCCACAACGACAAGCCACCCTCGCACATGCGGGCAGCGGCAAGGTATTCGCCGGCCAGCGTGGTGCGGGAGATACCGGGGTTGTCGGTCAGGTCGTCGCTGAGCAGCGACAACTCGGCGCGCCGTGCACCTTCAGCGCTGGTGATCAGGTGTACCTCGGTCGGCACAAACGGCGCATGTTCGTCGGCCGCCAACGCGTACAGGGATTCGGTGACAACCCGCGGCGTCAGACCACTGACGGCCAGTGTAGGCCGCTGAATTCCCGCCATCCCCTGCGGCAAGCTTGCCGTGCGCCGAACCACACGGCATTGGCGCCGGCCTCTGGCCTGGGCTACGGCAGCATCAAAATGCTCAAAAATATACTCATCAGAATGGAAACACATTCGTTCAAGAAAAAAAATTCGCTTAGAGCCTTGAACATTGCCAAAAACTCAGTCGATCAGTTAATTGGAGAAGTA
>JANNGR010000601.1:0-3460 GCA_031403955.1 Betaproteobacteria bacterium | reverse complement strand
TATCGTCACAACCCTTCGGGCCGGGGCCCCAAGGGGCACATGCGGGTGTCGCAAGCCGCTTGTGGTGCAGAGCACCACGGCGCGTCTCGCTCCTACGCCAGTACCCCTTGGGACCCTGGCGCAGGGCCGCCTTATTCACGGATAGGTTCTAAGCCCGGCGCGGTCGTTATCAAGTCAACTTTGAAGGAGTCATGAAACCATGAAACTTAGATTCTGCGGCCTCGCAGTGGCCGGCATCGCGACTGCCATGATTGGAACGGCTGCCGTGGCGCAGAAAAGATACGACCCCGGCGCCACCGACAAGGAAATCAAGGTCGGCCATGTCGTTGCCTACTCCGGGCCGGCGTCGGTCTACGGCACCATTGGCAAGGCCCTTGCCGCGTATTTCGAGAAGGTCAATGCGGAGGGCGGCGTAAATGGCCGCATGATCAAGTTCCTCTCGCTCGACGACGGCTACAACCCGGCCAAGACGGTCGAGCAGGCGCGCAAGTTGGTGGAAGAAGACGAAGTGCTGCTGGTGCTCAATCCGCTCGGCACGCCGCCCAACACGGCGATCCAGAAATACATGAACACCAAGAAGGTGCCGCAATTGTTTGTGGCTACCGGGGCTACCAAATGGGGCGACCCAAAGAACTTCCCGTACACCATAGGCTGGCAGCCGACCTACCAGGCCGAGGGCAAGATCTATGCGGCGCACCTGATCGAGACCAAACCCAACGGCAAAGTCGCCATCCTTTACCAGAACGACGACTACGGCAAGGACTACCTGAAGGGGTTTGAAGACGGCCTCGGTGACAAGGCCAAGACGATGATCGTCTCCAAGGCGAGTTATGAGGTCACCGACCCCACCGTGGACAGCCAGATGATCTCGCTCAAGGCTTCCGGCGCCGATGTGTTCTTCAACATCACCACGCCCAAGTTCGCCGCCCAGGCGATCAAGAAAGCCGCCGATCTGGGATGGAAGCCGCAGCACTACCTGAACAGCGTGTCCGCCTCGGTGGGCGCGGTGATGACGCCGGCAGGGCTGGAGAACGGCGTAGGCCTGCTCACCACCAGCTATATCAAGGACCCGACCGATCCGCAGTTCCAGAAAGGCAAGGAGTGGGACGACTGGCTGGCCTGGATGAAAAAGTATTATCCGAGCGGCGACTTGAAGGACGTCTACAACGTCTATGGCTACACGGTAGCGCAGACCATGGTGCAGGTATTCAAGCAGGCCGGCGACAACCTGACCCGCGACAACATAATGAAACAGGCGGCCAGCCTGGACCTGACATTGCCGATGCTGCTGCCAGGCGTCAACATCAAGACCAGCGCGGACGATTTCTACCCGATCGAGCGCGAGCAACTGGCGCGCTTCAACGGCAAGACCTGGGAATTGTTCGGCAAGATTTACGGACCTTGAGGTGTTGCGGCCCGCGCGGGACCGGCGGTTGTGAAGGAAACGTCACAATTTCCCGGCGCTCGGCGAGGTACTGCTGCGTTGGCTTCACCCGATCCGGGAAACAGATTGATTTACCTTGAAATTCGAAAGCCATGATTTCGAATTTCAAGGTGTTAACGTTCGGCAATGTAATGCTGCATCGTGACCGACTCCCCCGGCAGCAAGAAGGTACGCACGTGCGACTCCAGTCCCTGGTCTGCCTGCGTCGCGCGGGCGCGTTGGTGCAGATAGTCGGCCCACGAGGTGACGATGAAGCGTTCGACATAACGCGACGGGTCGCCCAGGTCGCGGTAAATGCGCCAGAACGTCGCGCCGTCGCGCCGGCGATGCGCCTTTAACTGGCTGATGGCATCCAGGAAGTCGACCGCGTTGCCGGTGTGAATCCGGTAACCGATTTCCACCGCCACCGGGCCGGCTTCCGGGTCGGGTTCATAACTCAGAAACAACTCTTCCCAGGGGGTGGCAGGCGTTACGTCCTGCGCTTCACCCATGCGCAATGGAAAACGGCGCGCCATCAGCAGGCCCGCGGCCATACACACGGCGGCGGCGCTTAATGCGAATGGCAGCCCGATCAGGTCCGACAACGCGCCCCAGAACGCCGAGCCGAGCGCGAACGCACCCAATGCGCACAAAGTGTGCATGGCAACCGCGCGCGCCCGCACCCAGGGCGGCACACTGGTCTGGGTGGCGATGTTGAAGGTAGACATGACCGCCATCCAGGCGCCACCACCCAACACCAGCGCGGCGTACACCGGCAGATGCCAGCGCGAGAATGCCGCCACTAACATCACCGCTGCGAACAGCAGGCAGCCACCAGCCACCAGCGTCTCCAGGTCGAAGCGCGAGCGCAGCCGCCCGATCAACAAGCCAGCGACCACCGCACCGCTACCCAGGCAACCCATCATCAAACCAAAACCGGCCGCCCCCAGTCCGAGCTGGCGCTGGCCGATAACCGGCAGCAAAGCCCACAAGGCCGACCCGGCGGCGCTATAGGCCCCGGCACGCAGCAGCTGGGCCAGGATGCTATGCGAGTGCCAGACAAAACGCAGCGCGCTGAGCATGCCGCCCCACAGTCGTTCGGCCGGCAGCCGGGTCGGCGGGTGGGGCTTGGGTGGCCAGCGGCGAATTGCCTGCATCATCAGCAGCGTGCTGATCACCGCGATGACAAAGTTCCAGGGTCCGCCGATATAGGCGAATACCAGCCCGGCCATTGCCGGCCCTAAAGCGCGCGCCGCGTTGTAGGCAATGCCTACCGCCGTGATCGCCTGTGGCAACTCATCGCGCGGTACCGAATCGCTGATGCTCGAGTTCCAGGCTGGCGACAACAGCGCGGTGCAACTGCCCGACACAAAGATGAAAAACAGCACGGTGCCCGGCCCCGCCAGGTTGACCAGCAACAGCGCCGCCAGCACGGTGCCGGTGATGGCCTGCGCGGCCAATGCAATCAGGATCAACCGGCGCCGGTCGGTTATGTCGGCCATCACGCCGGCCGGCAGCGAAAACAGGAACATCGGCAAAAACACAGCGGTCTGCACCAGCGCGGCGAGAAACGATGAGCCAGTAAGCTCCACCATCATCCAGGCCGCGGCCATGGTTTGCATCGCGTTACCGACGAAGTAGACGCCGCCGCTGCCCCCACAGGCCCCGGAACTGGCGGTGGCGCAAAGTGCTGCGGATCGAATGGGTTGAGCGCATGCGGGGATTGTCCATGGTGTCGCGCCGATGGGTCAAAATAGCGGGGCAGCGCGTGCTGGCGCCACCGCTTGGTTTCCCTATTTGCATCTGACCCAGCCACCCGAAAACCAGGAAGATGACCATGTCCGATCTATTTGAAAACCCGATGGGCCTGATGGGCTTCGAGTTCGTCGAGTTCGCGTCCCCAACCCCGAATGTGCTGGAGCCAGTGTTCGAGACGCTGGGCTTTTCCAAGGTGGCGCAGCATCGCTCCAAGGACGTCAGTCTGTACCGCCAGGGCGACATCAACTTCATCGTCAACCGCGAGCCGCGCAGCGTGGC
>JANNGR010000600.1:0-2294 GCA_031403955.1 Betaproteobacteria bacterium | reverse complement strand
TGGGCCGCTGCGCATACTGCAAAGCCTGTACCCCGAAGGCGACACCGTTTGCCACAACGTGCTGGTGCACCCTCCCGGCGGCCTGGTTGGTGGCGATACGCTGGACCTATCGGTCAGCGCCGGTACCGGCGCGCACGCGCTTCTGACCACCCCGGGTGCGACGCGTTTTTACCGGTCCTCCGGCGCGCCTGCGCTGCAACACACGCGGATCCGGCTTGCGGACGGTGCGCGCTTGGAGTGGCTGCCGCTGGAGGCAATTTGTTATACCGGTTGCGTGGCCGGCAATCGGCTGCAACTGGAGCTGGCCCCCGGAGCTGAATTGATCGCCTGGGACGTCACCGCACTCGGTCTGCCCAGTGCCGGCCAGCCGTTCGAGCGCGGCAGTTACTGCCAGCACATCGAAATGCCCGGAGTCTGGCTGGAGCGCGGGCGCATAGCGGCGCACGACCGGCTGTTGCTGAACAGCCCGCTCGGCCTGGCAGGCCATCGTTGTCTGGCGTCGATCTTCTTTTGCACCGGCCACGGTTTGGACCGCCAACGCAAGCAGCAGGCGCTAGATTGTGCCCGGCAGGTGGTGCAGACGCATGCCTTGTGTGACACGGCTGGTGCCACCAGCCCGAACAACCAGGTGCTGCTGGTGCGGGTGTTGGCGCCGCTAGTGGAACCGGCAATGGACCTGTTGCGGCAGGTGTGGGCCGCGTGGCGGCTCCAGTTGTGGCAGGTCAAGCCACAACGGCCGAGGATTTGGGCGACCTAGCCAGCCGTGGCACAGAAGTCAGTTGGCGGTCCGATCAGGCAGGTAATACAATCAATACTGGTAATACAAACCATGTGGAGGCCATCATGAACCCTGCCCTGACTGTCAAAAGCCAAGTGACCGTGCCCAAGGAAATTCGACTTTTTCTAGGCATTGGTCCGGGCGAACGCATCAAGTTCGAACCGATGGCGGATGGCCGCGTTGCGATTGCTCCGGTAGAGCCACGCAAGTCCAATACCCCAGACCCTTTCGAGCGCATGAAAGGCAGCGGTAAACGCGGCGTAAGCACCGAAAAAGTAATGCGCGCGACCCGTGGCGAGGACTGGAACAAGTAACGCTGCATGGTTTTGATTGACAGCAACGTCTTGATAGACGTGATTGCCCAGGATCCGGTTTGGTGTGATTGGTCACTGGCCCAGTTGCGAGCGGCCAAGGCACAAGACCGGCTCACCATCAATGCCCTGATATACGCCGAGATTGCCGTAGCCTACGAATCCGTGCTAGAGCTGGATTCGTTCTTGAAGCCGACTGGCATCGTCGTAAGCCCGGTTTCAAACCTGACGGCGTTTCTTGCCAGCCGCGCCTTCATGCGTTATCGCAAAACCAAAGGCACCAAGACTGGCGTGCTGCCAGACTTTTTCATTGGCGCCCAGGCGCAAGCAGAGGGTTGGACACTGCTGACGCGCGACGCAACGCGTTACCGGCGTTATTTTCCGCATGTCAAGCTGATCTGCCCCTGACCCGGCTCAGATCGACACCAGTTGCCGCACCCTTGCTCGGGCCGCGGTTCTGCGCTGGTAGGTCGGCGAGTACCGTAGCGCAGGCTGCCCAGGGCGCCGGCACTCAGCGCTGCCGCCGACGGTTGGCGATGGTCCAGTCGTACGGTGTAAAGCGAACCGCGAATTCGGGCGGTGCCGGCCGCGGCGCATGGCGGTTTGCATACTCGAGCAGGCTGGTGGCAGAGCCGGGCACGAAATCCTCGGGAAAAAAGTGCAACAGCTCGCTCAGCCACAGCGTCGCGTTGGCTGCATCGATGCGGAAGTTTTCCGGGCGGGCGAAGAACGCCCGCGTTTCGCGTTCGAGCTCGGCGTCGAGGGCCTCCGCGGTGAACGGCACCCGTGGCAGCACCGGACATGACAGCGCCAAACAGTTCAGCGCAAAGTGCACCCGCGGCTCGTTGCGGCTGCGGGTGTAGGGCCGGATGACGTCGTTCTCGAAACTGTAGAGCGACAGGGCCTGGCCACCGATGTCGAGCTTACGCAGAACGAAGAACCTGATCTTGCGCCAGCCCGCATGGGTTTCAGGAATACCACTGTGCAGCACGTTGAACATCGACAGCGCGTTGTAGGCATTGATCATGTGCGCCAGACGCATCGGCCCATCGGGCAGGCTTGCCAGCGGCGTGTCGGCCACGTGACGAACATACTGGTCGAGATCTGCACGGTCTCTCGCGAGAGCCTCGAAGTCCACCTCACCCGCATCGTTGACGAAACCCGACAACACGCGTGACCAGGCCGTCCGCGCGGCCTGCGGATCG
>JANNGR010000599.1:0-6084 GCA_031403955.1 Betaproteobacteria bacterium | reverse complement strand
CCCCACCACGGCAAACGGGCAACGCTCGCGCTCGCAGATTGCGCCAAACAGTGCCAGCGATTCGGGCGCAATGGCCAGCACGTAACGCTCCTGGCTCTCGTTGCACCAGATTTCCTTCGGCGCCATGCCGCTGGTCTCCAGCGGCACCGCGCGCAAGTCAAAACATGCGCCGCGGCCGGCGTCGTTGGTAAGTTCCGGGAAGGCATTCGAAAGGCCCCCTGCCCCCACGTCGTGAATCGCCAGGATCGGGTTGTCGCTGCTCAAAACGCAGCAATGGTTGATGACTTCCTGCGCGCGCCGCTGCATCTCGGGGTTGCCGCGCTGAACCGAATCGAAATCCAGCGCCGCCGCGTTGGCACCCGTGGCCATCGAACTGGCCGCGCTGCCGCCCATGCCAATACGCATGCCCGGCCCACCGAGCTGGATCAACAAGCTGCCGGCGGGAAACGCGATCTTGTGCGTCAGGCCAGCGTCTATCGCTCCCAGGCCACCGGCGACCATGATGGGCTTGTGGTAACCACGTTGCACCATGTCGATATCGGACTGCACCGACTGCTCGTATTCACGAAAATAGCCCAGCAGATTAGGACGGCCAAACTCGTTGTTGAACGCCGCCCCACCCAACGGGCCTTCGGTCATGATCTGTAACGGGCTGGCAATGTGTTCCGGCTTGCCGTAGCTTGGGGTCGCCGCATCGAAACGCAGTTTTGATACCGTGAACCCGGTCAGGCCGGCCTTCGGTTTTGAGCCACGTCCGGTGGCGCCTTCGTCGCGGATCTCGCCGCCGGCGCCGGTGGATGCACCGGGGAACGGTGAAATCGCTGTTGGGTGGTTATGCGTTTCCACCTTCATCAGTACATGCTGCAGGGAGTTGTGTTTCTGGTAACTGGTCGCAATGTTGCCACTCGCGGCGGTGGCGGGCCGGGCAATAAAACACTCCACCTGAGCGCCTTGCATGACCGAAGCGTTGTCCGAATACGCCACCACCATATGCCGCGGGTGTCTGTGGTGTGTGTGGCGGATCATGTCAAACAGGCTCTGGTCCTGCGCAATGCCGTCGATAGTGAAGCGGGCATTGAAAATCTTGTGGCGGCAATGTTCGCTATTGGCCTGGGCAAACATCATCAATTCCACGTCGCTCGGGTTACGCCGCAACTGCGAAAAAGCATGCGCCAGGTAATCCAGCTCGTCGTCGGCCAGCGCCAGGCCAAACGCCGTGTTGGCATCCTCCAGCGCGGATTTACCGCGGCCTGACAGGTCCACTGCGGCCATCGGCGCGGGCGGCAACGAAGAGAAAAGCCCGGACGCCCGCGAACGTTCGAACATCACGCTCTCCAGCATCCGGTCGTGCAGCAAGGCGGCGACGGTCTGTAGCTGCGCGTCGTTCAACGTCGCCTTGCCCAGCAAACCCGGCTTGAGCGTTATTCGGTATTCGGTGATGCGCTCAATGCGGTGCACTGCCAGGCCGCAGTTATGCGCGATATCGCTGGCCTTGGATGCCCACGGCGACACGGTTCCAAAACGCGGCGCCACCACCAGCAGCGCGCCGTCGCATGGCCCGCTGTACGGGTCACCATAACGCAGCAGCGCGCTGAGCCGGTCATGTAACGCGGCTGATGGAGCGACCTCTGAAGCGACCAGATGCACATGACGCGCGGCGACACCGGATATGCGCGCGCATATGGCTTGCAACGCCGGCAACAACTGTTGGGCGCGAAAGTTCCCAAGAGCGTTGCCGCCCTCAAAGGCGGTGATGTGCAGGGTCACGGGATAGGCCTGGAAGAATGGCGGTTGCGGGGCTGCCTGACCGATAGCCGCCCGATCGGGCTGGTCGATGGCGGTCCAATTTTAGCTGTGCCCCGATGGGATAATTGACCCATGACAATTACCTATAAAGACGCCGACGGCATTGCCGGCATGCGCGTGGCGGGCAAGCTGGCCTCGGAGGTGCTGGACTATCTCACGGCGCATGTTGCCGCAGGCGTCACGACCAACGAACTCGACCGGCTGGCGCACGCCCACATCACCCAGGTCCAGCAATCGATACCCGCGCCGCTGAACTACCGCGGCGGCGGCACCGTACCCTACCCCAAGTCGATTTGCACTTCCGTCAACCACCAGGTCTGCCACGGCATACCCAACGACAAGCCACTAAAGAAGGGTGACATCGTGAACATCGATATCACCGTGATAAAGGACGGTTGGCATGGGGATACCAGCCGCATGTTCGTGGTCGGCGAGACCTCGATTGCCGCACGCCGCCTTTGCGCCATTACCTACGAAGCGATGTGGCATGGCATTGTGATGGTCAAACCGGGCGCCCGACTAGGCGATGTGGGTTGGGCAATCCAGAAGTTTGCCGAGGCGCAGGGTTTCAGCGTGGTGCGCGAATTCTGCGGCCACGGCATCGGGCAGGTGTTTCACGAAGAGCCTCAAGTGCTGCATTACGGCAAACCCGGCACGCTGGAAGAGCTAAAACCGGGCATGACCTTCACCATCGAGCCGATGATCAACGCCGGGCGCAAGGAGATAAAGGACGGCCCGGAAAAAGACGGCTGGACCATAGTCACCAAGGACCATTCCCTGTCGGCACAGTGGGAACACACGGTGCTGGTGACGCAGGCCGGTTACGAGGTGTTAACGCTGTCGGCCGGCAGCCCGGCGACACCCGCATTTGTCACCGGCGCCTGAACCGTCAGCATGCTTGTGGCGCTGACAGCCGGATTGCCGATGTTGACCCTCCTGCAACTGCGCGAAGACTACTTGTCGAACAAGCGCGCGCTGCAAACGGCGATGCAAGCCAGTGGTTCCTCTACGCGCGGGGTGCGTACGGCATTGAATCGCTTGTCGGCGCTGGCAGATGCCACCTTGCAGACCCTGTGGCATCGCGCCGGACTCGCCGCTCCGTTTGCCCTTGTGGCAGTAGGTGGATATGGCCGCGCCGAGTTGTTCCCCCATTCCGACGTGGACGTGCTGGTCTTGTTGCCCGACGACCGCGAGCCCGAGCACGACACCGAACTCAACACCCGCATCGCCGGATTTCTCAGCAGTTGCTGGGACGCCGGGCTGGAGATCAGCCCCAGCGTGCGCTCGGTATCGCAATGCCTGAGCGAGGCGGACAAGGACGTCACGGTGCAGACTTCGCTGCTGGAGTCGCGCCTGGTTACGGGCGACTCCAGATTATTTGGCCGGCTGAGGGAACACTTGCGCCTGGCACTGAACCCGAGAGCATTCTTCGTCGCCAAGACACTGGAGTTGCGCCAGCGCCACAGCAAATTTGAAGACACGCCCTACGCACTGGAGCCCAACTGCAAGGAATCGCCCGGCGGGCTGCGCGACCTGCAAGTTATTCTGTGGGTGGCCAAGGCGGCCGGCATGGGAAAGAGCTGGGACGAATTGGCGCGCAAAGGGCTCGCCACGGCGTTCGAGGTCAAACAGATCAAGCGCAACGAAGCCTTGTTGCGCTTGATACGCGTGCGCTTGCACCTGCTGGCCGACCGGCGCGAAGACCGCTTGGTGTTCGATCTGCAAACCGCGGTAGCCGAGTCATTCGGTTATGGGGCAACCGAACGTTCGATACTGCCACACTTGCCGGCAGTACGCGCCAGCGAAGCCTTGATGCGCCGCTACTATTGGGCTGCCAAAGCGGTTTCGCAGCTCAACCAGATATTGCTGCTCAACATGGAAGAGCGGCTGTACCCGTCCACGCACGAGCCGCGGCCGATCAACGAACGCTTCAACGACAAGGCGGGCATGATCGACGTGGCCAGCGACGATCTGTACCTGCGCCAACCCCACGCGATTTTGGAGACCTTCCTGCTGTACCAGACCACTGTCGGCATCAAGGGCCTGTCCAGCCGCACCTTGCGCGCGTTATACAACGCACGCGGCGTGATGGATGGAAAATTTCGCAATGACCCGGTGAACCGCGAAACCTTTCGCAACATCATCATGGAGCACGACGGCATCACACACGCCATGCGGCTGATGAACCAGACCTCGGTACTGGGGCGCTACCTTTGGGTGTTTCGGCGCATCGTGGGGCAGATGCAGCACGACCTGTTCCATGTCTACACGGTAGACCAGCACATCCTGATGGTGTTGCGCAATGTGCGGCGATTTTTTATCGTCGAGCATGCACACGAATATCCGTTTTGCTCGCAACTGGCAGCTGGCTGGGACAAACCCTGGGTGTTGTACGTGGCCGCGCTGTTCCACGACATCGCGAAAGGCCGTGGGGGCGACCATTCGATTTTGGGCGCCAACGACGTGCGCCGGTTCTGCCGGCAACACCGGATCGATCCGGACGACACCCGAATGATTGAATTCCTGGTGCAGCAACATTTGTCAATGAGCCGCACGGCGCAAAAAGCCGACCTGAGTGATTCGGACGTGATCAAAGCGTTCGCCGCCAAGGTGGGCGACGAACGCCGCCTGACGGCGCTGTACCTGCTCACGGTGGCCGATATCCGTGGCACTTCGCCCAAGGTCTGGAACGCCTGGAAAGGCAAGCTGCTTGAAGACCTGTATCGGCTGACGCAGCGCGCGCTTGGCGGCGGCGCGCCCGACCCGGACGCCGAAGTCGAAGCGCGCAAACGCGAAGCGCTGGTGATGATCGCGTTGTATGCGTTGCCGTTTGAAGCCCACAAACCACTGTGGGATACGCTGGACGTCGGGTACTTCATGCGCCACGATGCCGCCGACATCGCCTGGCACACGCGGCAACTGTCGCGCCTGATCGGCTCTGGCAAACCGGTTGTGCGGGCACGCCGCTCGCCTGTGGGTGAAGGCCTGCAGGTGCTGGTCTACACGCCTGATCAGAGCGACCTGTTTGCCCGCATCTGCGGCTATTTCGACCACGGATCTTTCAGCATTCTGGACGCCCGCATCCACACGGCACGCAACGGTTACGCGCTCGACACGTTTCAGGTTGTCACCCGCACCATGCCCGAGCAATACCGCGAACTCACCGTCATGGTGGAAAACGGACTGGCCGCGGCGATTGCCGAGACCGGCCCATTACCGGCACCGAGCCGGGGCCGGGTGTCGCGCCGGGTCAAGAGTTTTCCGATCGCGCCGCGCGTCACGTTGCGGCCGGACGAGAAGTCGCAACGTTGGCTGCTTAACATCTCGGCCAGTGACCGAATCGGCCTGTTGTACTCGGTGGCGCGGGTGCTGGCCCGGCACCACATCAACCTGCAACTGGCCAAGGTCGCCACCTTGGGTGAGCGGGTGGACGACACGTTCCTGATCGACGGGGCGCAGTTGCAACACAACCGGGCCCAGATAGAGGTGGAAACCGAGTTGTTGCAGGCGCTGGCCTGAACTCGTGCGATGTGACCGCGCGCCGACGTTAATCATCCTGCGGCGCGTCCAGACCGGGAAACAACACCTCGGTAAAACCAAAGCGGCTGAAATCGCGCACCCGCATCGGATACAACTTGCCGATCAGGTGGTCACATTCATGCTGCACCACGCGGGCGTGAAAACCGTCCACGGTGCGCTCGATCGGGTCGCCGTATTGGTCGAAACCGGCATAACGAATGCGCGCAAAACGCGGCACCACGGCGCGCAGGCCCGGCACCGATAGGCAACCCTCCCAGTCTTCTTCCTCGACGACCACGCCATCGTCTCCGGCCAGCGGCGTGATCACCGGGTTGAGCAACACTGTGCGCGGCACCAGCGGCGCGTCCGGATAACGCGGGTTGCGCTGCTCGGAGCCGAAAATCACCAGTTGCAGATCGACACCAATCTGCGGCGCGGCCAGGCCGGCACCATTGGCGACGAGCATGGTGTCGAGCATGTCGGAGACCAGCCGGTGCAGCGCGTCGGTGTCGAACTCGGTCACCGGCTGGGCGATGCGCAGCAGGCGCGGATCACCCATTTTTAGGATTTCATGGACGGTCATTTAGCAACTCCTTCAATCCGGCTTCATCGATCACCGCCACCCCCAACTCGCGTGCCTTGTCGAGCTTGCTACCGGCCTCAGCACCGGCCACGACATAACTGGTCTTCTTGCTGACCGAACCGGCGACCTTGCCACCGGCCGCCTCGATCAGGTCCTTGGCCTCATCACGACCCATG
>JANNGR010000598.1:0-7198 GCA_031403955.1 Betaproteobacteria bacterium | reverse complement strand
ACTGTTCATCACACCGCGGGCGGCGCGAGAGATTCGCCGAGCTGCGGGATGGTGGGTTACCAATCGACCAGCCGCTCCCGGTGATATTGCCGCTGACGTGAAGGCTACGCTAGATGTGCTCCGCGAACAGCCCGCTGTCGGTATAGAGGTGGAAGATGCAAGGTCCGCCGATGTGCGACGGTTCTATCTCGACAGAATTCGCTACTGGGTCTACTACCGCGAACGTCAGGGGCAACTCGACGTGCTGCCAATCTGGCATTCCAGTCGCGGTTCCGGCCCGTCTGTGTAGTGCAGTCCATTACGCCGAACCCCGCGGTCGAGCGGGCAGCCACCGAAAAGCCGGCGTCTGGCGCTTACCTTGTACTACAAGGGCTCGCGGCGATGGTTGAGATTGTCGAGGCAGTAACCGATAGTGAGTACCTTTCTGGGAAGGCGTTGATCGAGCAGTACGCCCGAACCCTCGATGTCGACTTGTGTTTCCAAGGCTTCAATGAAGAGCTTGCGAGCCTGCGTACCTGTTATGGTCCGCCGAGCGGTTGCCTGCTGCTCGCAAGGATGAATCAGGAGTTTGTCGGTTTGGTGGCGCTGCGAGCCCACACGAATACAACCTGTGAACTCAAGCGACTTTATGTCAAGGAGCGGTACCGAGACGTCGGCGCCGGAAGATCACTTGCCGAAGCCGCAGTGCTTCGTGCCCACGAACTTGGATACGCGGCAGTCGTGCTCGACACGCTGGATACGATGGTCGAGGCGCGCAGGCTTTACACATCACTCGGGTTCGCGGCTACAGACCCGTACTATCTCAACCCTTTGGCGGGCGTGCACTACCTGCGGCTAGAACTGGTCACTTCGCTGGAGGCGAAAGGCACGGCCAGTTCTTTGAAATTGAGAATCGAGGATGGCCGGGAGCAGATCGTCAAGCCGTAGCGTGTGCCGAACCCCAACCAAATTTTTGACGGCGTTTTCGCAGCAAAATGTGCCCATGGATGCACAACTGCTGCGTGACACGCTGACCGACCTGGACCGGGACCTGCTCGAGCGCGATGTTCCGGTGCGCCTGTTGTTGTTGGGCGCGCTGGCCGGCGAACACGTGTTGCTGGTCGGCCCCCCCGGCACCGCCAAGAGTGAACTGGCGCGCCGCCTGCACCGGGCTTTTGTCGGCGCGCGTTATTTCGAGCGCTTGCTGACGCGTTTCTCGGTGCCGGAAGAATTGTTTGGCCCGCTGTCGCTGACGGCGCTGGAACAGGACCGTTATGAGCGCCTGACCGATGGCTTCCTGCCGACCGCGCAGGTGGCATTCCTGGACGAGGTATTCAAGGCCAACTCGGCGATCCTGAATGCCTTGCTGACACTACTCAACGAACGTGAATTCGACAATGGCAGCGGTCGCGTCAAGGTGCCCTTGATCACGGTCGTCGGCGCCACCAACGAGGTGCCGGACGATGAGGCGCTGCGCGCTTTTTACGACCGTTTTCTGTTACGCGTTCCGGTCGCTCCGGTCAACGACGCGAGTTTCGCCGCCTTGCTTGCCTTGCCGTCGGAACGGCCCATGGTGCAGGCGCGCCTGACCGAGTTGGCATTGGACCAGCTACGGCAGCAATCCGGCACGATAGTGTTGCCGGCCCAAGTGAGCGACTTGCTGGTCGCGGCCCGCGCCTGGTGCGGCGCCAACGCGGTGACGGTGTCGGACCGCCGCTGGCGCAAGTTGGTCGGCTTGCTCAAGGTACAGGCGGCCAGCCGCGGCGAGCCGGCGGTTAACCCCTGGGACCTGTGGCTGTTGCCGTTTGCGCTGGGCGCCAAACCGGCGCAGGTCGAGGCGTTGGTCCAGTGGTTCATGGAATCGATCGCGGCGGCAACACCACTCGATGCGCAGTGGTTGGCGCGCGCCGTGGAAGCGTTCGAGAAGCAACTGGAAATCGAAATCGCAGCGCAGTCCAACGACGACGACGGGGCTGGCAAACTCGCGCTGGCGCGCGCTATTGGGGGGGAGCACGCCGGCAACGCAGACGGTTTGGTCCGCATGGTGTCAGAGCGCGCCATACGACGTTACAGTCAGGTGCACCTGGACGCGCGCCTGGCGCAGGTCGCCGAGGTGCTGGAGCGGGCACTGGCGACTCGGGAGGCGGTGTGTTTGGTCAGCCAGGCGTCTCTGGCACTGGCGGCGGCACATCTGTGGCTGCCACCCACTTGGCTGCAACGCATCGCGCAGGTGCACCAGGCCAATCGGCAACTGGCCGACGGCCTGGTAGAACGTCTGCTGCAATTGCAGCAGGGTTTTGCCGCCCTGCCGGTGGATCAGACTGCCGCCGTCGTGAAGCCCGAGCCGATGCAACTTGCGGCCTGAGTATGCCCAGCGTGGTCCGGTTGAATCAGCCAACGGTGCCGGCGGCCAATGCGCCGTTTCACCTGCTGTCGGGCCTGAGGCGCGAATTGTGGCAACCGGCCCTGGTGTGCAGCAGTGGCGCCACAACGCAACGGCTGCATGATTTGCCGGCTTGGGAAACAGCGTTGCAATCCGGGCGACTACCGGAGTTGCGCTTTGATTTCGGCGACCCCGACGCCTGCGTGCCCATGCGCCAGGCCGTGGCGGAGCTCGGCTTGTGTGTTTTGACGCACGGCAGCGCGGCAATGACGAAGCAGCTGTTGCGCTCCGTGCTTTGGCACCTGGACCGTCTGATCGACCGGCCGGTCGCCGAGGCGCGCGAAACCGCCGTTGAACGTGTGGTGCAATGCTTCTCCGATGAATGGACACAGCAGCGCCAGGGCTGGGAGGAGGTGCTGGCCTTGTTCAGAAGCCTCGGCGATCTGCCCGACTTGCGCTGGGATACGATGCGCGGGCGCCTGAGCAGCCGCGCCTGGCTGGATGCCCGGCGTATCGGCGAACTGCTGGGGAACCTGAAGGAACTGGCGTCCTTCATTGACCGCATCGGGCGCGCCAC
Organism: Betaproteobacteria bacterium; assembly: GCA_031403955.1. Taxonomy (GTDB): domain Bacteria; phylum Pseudomonadota; class Gammaproteobacteria; order Burkholderiales; family Burkholderiaceae_C; genus CAISIP01. Next base: position 4,259 of record JANNGR010000598.1, on the reverse strand, counting down.
GCGTCTGCAGGACCTGCCGCCCAGCGCCGCGCCGAAGCCGCAACCGGATGTGGCGCGCCCGCTGGCGGCAGTGGCGATAACGACGCATCTGGCGGACCAGCCCAGTGAAGTGCGGGGTGTCAAACGCTCCGGGCAGATTGCGCGCATGTTAGCCAGCGAGGCAGCCATGATCCGCCATCCGGTACTACGCCGCTTGTGGCGTGCGCGTTTTGCCGAGCAGCAACTGTTGACCTACGAAGATGAAGCCGTCCTGACCCAATGGCTGATGCGGCCCGACGCGTCGCGCGTGGTAGCCGCATCCACGCACAGCGAACCCTTGGGACGTGGTCCGATGATCGTCTGCCTGGATACCTCGGGCTCGATGCGGGGCGCACCCGAAAACGTGGCCAAGGCCTGCGTACTGCAGGCGTTGCGCAGCGCCCACGCGGCGCGCCGGGCCTGTAGATTGCTGGCATTTGGCGGCGCCGGGGAACTGCTGGAACACGAACTCGCGTTGTCCGAGCCGGGCCTGCAAACGTTGCTCGATCTGATGGGCCAGAGTTTTGACGGCGGCACCGATGTGCAGACGCCGCTCGAGCGCGCCATAACGCTGGTGCGTACCCAGGCTTTTGCGCTGGCCGACATCCTGATCGTCAGTGACGGCGAGTTCGGTGTGACACCGGCCACGCTGAACCTGCTGCGGGAGTGCAAGACAACCCTGGGCTTGCGTGTGCACAGCATTCTGATCGGCGACCGCGAAACCATCGGTGTGCTGGAAGTCAGCGACCAAATCCATTGGGTGCGCGCCTGGCGGCGCTACGCGACGCAACCTAAAGACGCCTACGCCGACGGGTTTTCGCCGGTGCACAGCCGCAGCCTGACGGCGCTGTATTTTCCGAACGCGATTCGCCGAACGCCGGCTGGCTAGCGCGGTTCCGCCGCCAGATTGATCAGCGCAGCGTCCGCGGCCTTTTTCGCAAACTCGGCGCGCAAGGCCTTGAGTTTCGCGCGTGGGTCTTCCTTGCTCTTGGTCGCATCCAGCGCCATCTCGGCGATAAAGCGGCTCGGCTGGGCCAGCACCATGTCACGCCCCTTCTTGCGTCTGCGCGTCCAGCTCACCGCCAGGCTGTGTTGGGCGCGCGTAATGCCGACGTACATCAGGCGGCGCTCTTCCTGCAGGCGCTCAAGCAGGCCCTCGCTAATCGGGCCGTCGGCGCGGCCGCTCGGGTTGTCGTCGTCGCCCGGTTTGAACGGCAACAAACCTTCGGTCACGCCGACCAGCATCACATGTGGCCATTCCAGTCCCTTGGCGGCGTGTAAGGTGGACAAGGTCACTACGTTCTGATCGGTGTCGCGTTCGCTGATGGTGGACAGCAGTGAAATGGTTTGCGCCACTTCCAGCAGGTGTTTGATGTCACTCGACGTGGTTACGCCGGCTGTGTCATCGACCTGGCCACCACAACGCGCGGCCATCCAGGCGCAGAACTCGAGCACATTGGTCCAGCGCGCGGCGGCGAGTTTCTCACTGTCTGCATCGTCGTACAGGTGTTTTTCGTAACCGATCTCCACCAGCCAATCCTTCAGAAAGCCACCCGCTGCCTCGACGCCCCGGGTATGGCGAGCCCGGAATTCCAGGTCGTTCACATAACGACCGAACTCGTGCAGACTGCCAACCGCGCGTGCCGGCAATACGCTGGCCAGGCTGGGGCTGAACAAGGCTTCGAACAGACTCAGTTTGTATTGGCCGGCGAAAACCGCGAGTTGTTGCAGCGACTGGTGGCCAATGCCGCGTTTGGGTGTGGTGATGGCGCGCAGAAACGCCGGGTCGTCGTTGTTGTTGACCCACAAGCGGAACCAGGCGCACAGGTCCTTGATTTCCGCGCGGTCGAAAAAGCTCTGCCCGCCCGACACTTTGTACGGTATCTGCGCCTTGCGCAGCGCCTGCTCGAACACCCGCGCCTGGTGGTTGGCGCGGTACAACACGGCGAAGTCGCGGAATTCCCGGTGCTGCATTTGCGCGCCCGCGCTGCTTGTGTCCGCGCTGCCGGCACGGGTGCTCTGAATGCGCGCCACTGCGCGTTCGGCTTCGTGTTCTTCATGGTCGGCGTCCACCGTACGCACCGGCTCACCCTCGCCCAGGTCGCTCCAGAGATTCTTCGGGTAGAGCTTGGGGTTGGAGGCAATCAGGTTGTTGGCCGCGCGCAGGATGGCTGCGCTGGAGCGGTAGTTCTGCTCCAGCTTGATGACCTTCAGGGCCGGAAAATCAAGCGGCAGCATTTTCAGGTTGTCCAGCGTCGCGCCGCGCCAGCCATAAATCGACTGGTCGTCGTCACCGACGGCGGTAAAACGCGCATCCTTGCGGTCTGCTCCGCCCACCAGCAACTTCAACACCGCGTATTGCGTGGCATTCGTGTCCTGGTACTCGTCGACCAGTACATGGCCCATGGCGGCCTGCCATTTTTGGCATACCTGCTGATGGTTTTGCAGCAGCTTGAGCGGCAACACCAACAGGTCGTCGAAGTCCACGCTCTGGTAGGCGCTCAGCCGTTCTTCGTAACGCGCCATGATGCGCGCGGTGACTTTTTCGTTGTCATTGGTGGCCAGGCTGCCGGCCTGCGCCGCATCGAGCCCCATGTTCTTCCAGCGGCTGATGGCCGATTGCCATTGGCGCGCCGTGGCAACATCGGTACTGCCGCCACAGTCTTTCAGTATGCTGGTCACGTCGTCGCTGTCGAGGATCGAGAAGTTGGGCTTTAACCCGAGCGCCACACCGTCCTGGCGCAACATGCGTACACCAAGCGCGTGAAAGGTACATATCAGCACTTCCCTGGCGGCCTTGCCCACCAGGGTTTTGGCGCGTTCACGCATCTCGGCGGCCGCCTTGTTGGTAAAGGTGATGGCGGCAATTCGCCCGGGCTCCAGTCCGGACTGGATCAGACGTCCGATCTTGTGGGCAATCACCCGGGTCTTGCCCGACCCCGCGCCGGCTAACACCAGGCATGGCCCATGCATGTAGTTGACAGCTTCTTGTTGCGCCAGGTTCAAACCGGAGGATGGGGTAGGCGCAACAGGGTAGGACATTCGCAGGGGACCAGACGGCGGGCAAGCGGGCCATCATAACGATGCCCCGTTGCACGTCGGCGAGAATGCCCCTGTGTTCCAGATCCTGCTGATCACCTTCCCTTTTTTCGCGCTAGTCCTGGCCGGTTATCTGGCCGCCCGGCGTGGCCTGTTGCGGCTCGACGCCATTCCGGGCCTAAACAGTTTTGTGCTGTATTTCGCCCTGCCGTGCCTGCTGTACCGGTTTGGCGCAAGCACACCGCTGGCGCAATTGCTGGATCCGAGCGTGTTTTTTACCTACCTGTTGTGTGCACTCGTGATGGTCGGATTTGTGGTGGCCGTCAGCATCAACCGGCGCATTGGCTGGAACGACGCCGCGTTTGGCGCTCTGGTAGCGGCTTTTCCCAATACCGGGTTCATGGGCGTGCCGTTGCTGGTGGCGTTGCTGGGCGCGGGCGCCGCCGGGCCGGCTATCGTGACCATCATGGTTGACATGTTGGTCACTACCTCGCTGTGTATTGCGCTCTCAAGGCTCGATGGTGCCGACCAGCATGGCTTTGCCCAGGCGGGAAAAAATGCCCTAAAGGGCGTACTCATCAACCCCATGCCGTGGGCCATTCTGTTGGGCGCCTTTGCGTCCGCGGTCAACCTGGCGTTGCCCGAACCGGTGCACAAGACGCTTGGCCTGCTGGCGGACGCCGCGTCTCCGGTAGCGCTGTTCACGATTGGGGCGGTATTGGCGCGCTCACGGATGCTGGCGGCGTCGGATGCCACGCCGGCGTTGAAGCTACGTGATTATGTGCCGGTGGCGCTGATCAAACTCGTGTTGCACCCGCTGTTGGTACTGTTGGTGGGCGTCGCGGCAATCCAGCTCGGCGTGCCGCTGGAACGGTTTGCGCTGACGGTTATTGTGCTGGTGGCTGCTTTGCCCAGCGCCAGCAACGTCTCCTTGCTGGCCGAGAAGTTCGGCGCCAACAATGGCCGCATCGCCCGCATAATTCTGGTCTCGACGGCCGCCTCGTTCCTGAGTTTTTCGGCGGCGGTGTCTTTGCTGATTGACAACGCGTGATCAGGCCGCCGGGGCGTCAAATCGCCAGCGGGTCCACGTCCACCGCCCAACGCAGCAGCCCTTTGCCGGCATCACTCTGACGGGTCGCGTGCAATACCACATGCCAGCCGGCCAGAAAGGTTTGCAACGCCGTGCGCGAGGGGCTTTCCAC
>JANNGR010000597.1:0-4744 GCA_031403955.1 Betaproteobacteria bacterium | reverse complement strand
CGCAGCCGTGGATTGACGACACCGTAGAGCAGATCGACGATCAGATTGACGCCGATGAAGACCAGCGCCGAGACCAGGATGCCGGCCTGCACCACCGGGTAGTCGCGGCGCGCGATGGCGTCGATGAGCCACTTGCCGATGCCCGGCCAGGAGAAGATCGTCTCGGTGAGCACCGCGCCGCCGAGCAGCGCGCCGGTTTGCAGGCCGACGACGGTAATGACCGGAATCAGCGCATTGCGCAGGCCGTGCACGATCACCACCCGCGACGGCGACAAGCCCTTGGCGCGCGCGGTGCGCATGTAGTCCTCGCGCAGCACTTCCAGCAGCGACGAGCGCGTCATGCGCGCGATCACCGCCATCGGCACTGTGCCCAGCACCAGGGCCGGTAGCAGCAGGTGGCGCAGGGCCGAGACGAAGGCACCGGGCTCGCGCGACAGCAGGCTGTCGATCAGCATGAAGCCGGTGCGCGTGGGAATGTCGTACTCGATCGCGATGCGCCCCGACACCGGCGTCCAGCCCAGATCGACGGAGAACAGCATGATCAGCATCAGCCCCCACCAGAAGATCGGCATCGAGTAGCCGACCGTCGCCAGGCCCATCACGCCCTGATCGACCAGGCTGCCGCGCTTGAGCGCCGCGACGGCGCCGAGCGCGAGGCCCACCACCAGCGCCAGCAAGAGCGCGCACAGCGCCAGCTCGACCGTGGCCGGGAACAGCGCCGCGAACTCCACCGACACCGGCTCACGCGAAACGATCGAGGTGCCGAGGTTGCCCGTCAGCGTCTGCTTGACGTAGCTGCCGTACTGCACGAGCAAGGGCCGGTCCAGGCCCATCTGCTGCACCAGGCGCGCGTGCGCCTCGGGGTCCAGGCGCCGCTCGCCGACCATGACCTCGATCGGGTCGCCCGGCACCAGCCGGATCAGGAAGAAGGCCACCAGCGTGATGCCGATGAAGGTCGGCAGCAGCAGGGCGAGTTTCTTCAACAGGAAGGTGAGCACGGGGCGATGAAAAACGGGGTCACGATGGACCCCGTGATGGTGTCACTCTTTCGAGATCAGAAAAACTTGTGGGTCAGACGCACGTTGAATGCGCGGCCGCGCGGATCGCCTACACGCGCGTCCCAGCCGGCGCCGGCCACGTTGTCGACGTTATGGGCCGAGAACGAAGGGTCGGTATCGAACAAATTCTTGATGCCCAGTGTCAGCGTGGTGCCCTTTGCCATCGCGTAACTGGCCGACAGGTTGTACAGGGCATAGGCCTTGATCTTGGTCGAGTAGTTCACCGGCACCACGCCGCTGCCGTAACCGTCGACCTCGGACTTGTAGCCCGCGCTGTAGATCTGCGTCAGCGTCGTCGTCCAGTCGCCGCGCGCCAATGACACCGTGGCGGTGTGTTTCCAGCGCAGCTTCAGGTCCCACAAGTAGTTGGAGTCGCCGAACTCGCCGATGCGCTCGCTGGCGGGCTCGGTGTTGGACTTGCGGGTCTTGTAGCTGCTGAGATAGGTGCCGTCGAGACCGGCGGTCCAGCGGCCCATGCCGTTCCTGTGGTTGAACGCCAGGTTGATGTCGGCCCCGCGTACCGTGTCACCGGCCACGTTGATCCAGCCGCCGCGCACCACATTGATCGTGCCATCCGGGTTGCGCAGGATGAATTGCGACAGGTTGTTTTCGAGCACCTCCTGCGGTGTTCGATTGGAGATGCGGTCGGTGATCTCGACATTGAACAAGTCGACGCTGGCCGAGAACCAGTCCACCGGCGAGACCACGAAACCGACCGACCATTGCGCGGACTTCTCGGGCTTGAGGTTGGGGTTGCCGCCCGAGGCCGTGGCCGGGCGGATGCCGCAGAAATCCGGGTCCGGCGTGGCAACGGCGCAGTTGGCCGTCGGGTCATTGACATCGCTGTTGAACTGGCCGCTGTTCGCGCCCTCGTACAGCGGGCCGAAGTCCGGCGCTTGGACGCGCTTGTTGTAGGAGCCGCGCAGCAGGATCTGGGGCGTCGGCCGCCAGGCCAGCGCCACCTTCGGGTTGGTGGTCGAGCCGAAATCGCTGTAGCGGTCGTGGCGGACCGCGAGCTGGGCCTCGAGGTTCTTCACGATCGGCACGTTCAACTCCGCGAAGACGGCCTTGATGTCGCGATTCACCTTGGGCAACGACGCAGGCGAGCCGGCGCCGATGAGGGCTTCGCCTGCCGGTGTCTGCTCGTCGCGGAACTCGAAGCTTTCCTTGCGCACGTCGAAGCCGACCGCAGCGGCCAGCGGGCCGGCCGGCAGCATGAACAGATCCCTTGACACCGTACCGTCGATTTGACGCACGTTGGCCTCGCCACCATAGGACTTGCGGCCAAAGGCCTTGGCACCGTCGATCAGCGCCAGCGCCTCGGGCGTCTGCTGCTGGCCCGGCAGCAGGAAGGGGTTGATCAGGCCGGTGTCCATCGCGGCCTTGAAGCGCGTCTCGACCAGATAGCCGTCGCCCAGCGTGGTCTCGGCGGAGCTGCGCGCAGCGGACAGGCCGAACTTGTAGTCCCAGCCCATCGCCACGCCTTCCAAGCCGAACAGCACGCGGTAGGCCTCGGCCGTGGTGTCCTGCTGGCGCGGGCCGCATTCGAGACAGCGCCAGCGGATGCGCACAGGCAGGCTGGTATTGAACTTGCCGGGCGTCACCGCGTTGAGCGCGGCGGCCAGGTCGAGCGGGTAGTAGGGCGCGCGCACGGTCTGGCCTTGTGGGTTGACGATGAAGGCCGGGTAGTTGGCGCCGCGCGGCACAAGCGTGATCTGGTTGGGCGTGTACTCCACCGCCGACTTGGTTTGCGTCGCCACGAGCTCGACAAAAGCCGTGTGGTCGGCGCCGAGGCGGAAGCTGCCGCGCGAGACCAGGTTGATGCGGTCCACCGGCTGCATCAGGCTCCAGTCCTTGCCGTAGTCATAGACGCAAGCCACTTCCGCGTTGAGGAAGCCGGTGACGTCGCCCCGGTACGCGTACTGGTTCGGCAGGATGTCGCACCGCTTCTGTAGCGCCAGCAGGTTGACGCGGTTGTAGGAGCCATTGGGGAAGCCCGGGTAAGTCGTCACGCGCGTGCCGAGCGCAGTGCCGCCCACCTGCGCGACGTTGGCGTAGGGCGTGCCGGTGGTGTCGGGCGCCAATCCTCGCTCGGGCTGGTAGCCGTTGTGGAAATCGCGCTGCGCGCCGCGCAGGCGCGAATTGGTGTCCAACGACAGGCTGGCCATCAGGTTGAAGCCCTGGCTGTCCAGATTGCCCACGCCATAGAGGATGCTGCCCTTGGCGATGTCACCGCCGCCGCCCTGGGTGAAGTCGGCAAAGCCGCTGATCTCCAGTCCGGCGTAGCTGCGCTTGAGGATGAAGTTCATCACGCCACCGATCGCGTCGGTGCCGTAGATCGCCGAGGCGCCGTCTTTGAGAATTTCGATGCGATCGATGGCGGCCAGCGGAATCGTGTTCAGGTCGACCGACTTGCCGTTCAGTCCGTGGGTGGAAATCCGCCGGCCGTTGAGCAGCACCAGCGTGTTCTGGGCACCCAGGCCGCGCAGCGACACCGCCGAAGAGCCGTTGTTCGCTCCCCGACCTGAAAACAGCAGGCTGTTCAGAAAGTCGCCGCCCTGGTTGGACGCCAAGTTATCGACGCCGTTGCCGTTGGCCGCCAGGATGGCCACCAACTGTTCGGCATTGGAAATGCCCTGTTTTTCCAGATCCGCCGCGCGTATCACCTGCACCGGCAGTGCCCCCTCGGCCTGAATCCGCTTGATGCTCGAACCCGTGATCTCGATGCGCTGCGCGTTCTGCGCAAAGACGTGCGACGCCATACCGGCAATGACCAAGCCCTGGGCCAGTGACTTCAGCTTCATGGGGCTCCTCCTGCCCGAGCGGGCGTGAATGTGTGAATGAATGTTGCCGACGTTATCCGCAGGCCAACGGGCCGGCCAATGGGTTGAATCCCGAGGTTGGCGAAAGCACAACGCCGCGCTTCAGACGCGCACGTAGAAGCGGCGCCGGTCCATCCACAGCGCCAGTGTGACCAAGGTCGCCAGCACAGCCAGCGCGTAGGCCAGCGAGCCCAGGCGCGGGTCGCCGGGGATGGCGGCGAAGACGTGCCGGTAGAGCCAGGGCAGCGGCGAGGTCCATTCGGCGCCCTCGCGCCAGCGCAGCAGCGCCAGCACGCGCGGCACCAAGCCGCTGAGCACGAAGACGAACAGCGCGTTGCGGCCAAAGGCCAAAAGGGCCGTGGCCGCAGGCCTGCGCTGCTGTCGCCTATCCAGCCATTGCGCCAGCAGCGCCAAGGCCGCCAGGGCCAGGCCGCTGCTGAGCAGCACGTAGCTGGGGGTCCAGAGTTTCTTGTTCAGCGGCATCACGATCTGCCACACATAGCCCAGCGCCAGCAGCAGACACGCGATGGTGAACAGGCGCGCGATCAGCGCGGCGTCGAGCCGCTGCCGAACGAGCAAACGCCCCGCCGCATGGCCGAGCAGCACTTGCGCCACTGCCGGCACGGTGCTGGCCAGGCCTTCGGGATCGAATGGCGCACCCTCACCCTGGTACAGGTGCGCGGGGCCGAGTAGCGCGCGGTCGAGCGCGGTGCCGAAGAAGCATTCGAGGCTGTAGGGATCGGCGCCACCGAAGGCGATGCAGGCGGCCCAGTAGCCGAGCAGCAGGACGACGGCCATTCGCAGGGCCCCACGCGCGCCCAGCATGTGCACGGTGACTGCCGCACAGAAGTAGGCCAGCGCAAT
>JANNGR010000596.1:0-16548 GCA_031403955.1 Betaproteobacteria bacterium | reverse complement strand
GCCTTCTTGCCCAGCCGGATCTTGGGGTTGGTCAACTCCTCGATTTCTTCCAGTACTTTTTGGGTACTGACGTTGGGTGGCAACTCGGTCACCACCAGTTGCCACTGGCCACGCGCCAGGTCCTCGATCTTCCAGCGCGCGCGCAGCTTGAGCGACCCGCGTCCGCTGCGGTAGGCATCGGCGATTTCGGCACTGGTGCTGATGATTTGTCCGCCGCCAGGATAGTCCGGGCCGGGAACCAATACGAACAGGTCTTCGTCGCTCAGGCTGGCCGAGCGGATCAACGCCACGCAGGCGGCGGCGATCTCGCGCAGGTTATGGCTTGGAATTTCGGTCGCCAGACCGACCGCAATGCCGCTGGCGCCATTCAGCAACGCGAACGGAAGTCGCGCGGGAAGCTGGGTCGGCTCTTCGGTAGACCCATCGTAATTCGGTACAAAGACCACCGTGCCTTCGTCGATCTCATCCAGCAACAGGCTGGTGATTCGCGCCAGCCTGGCCTCGGTGTAACGCATCGCTGCGGCGCCATCACCGTCCCGGCTGCCGAAATTGCCCTGGCCGTCGATCAGGGGATAACGCTGCGAAAAATTCTGTGCCATGCGCACCAGCGCATCGTAGGCAGCCTGGTCCCCATGCGGATGAAAACGGCCCAGCACGTCTCCCACCACACGGGCGGACTTGACCGGCCTGGCGCCGGCGTTGCCGTTGGCACCGCCAAAGCCCAGGCCCATGCGCGACATCGAATACAGGATGCGCCGCTGCACCGGCTTTTGCCCGTCACAGACGTCCGGCAGCGCCCGGCCCTTGACCACGCTCAGGGCGTATTCTAGGTAGGCGCGTTGTGCGTAGTTGGCAAGATTTAGGGCGGTGTCGCCATCGCCGGGCGGTGAAGCTGGGGAGAAGTCCAGAGTCGGTTGGTCGCTCATCGGGGGTTGGGGCCTGCTGCGGCTTGGCTCGGGCTCTCCGCCGCCAGCGAGCCCTATTGGATTTCGGTTTTCGGTTTGCCGGTCGCTGGGTCCAGCGGAACCATGTTGCCGCGATTCAGGGCGCCACCCTTGATCGTCGGGCGCACGCGCGAAAGCGTAGGCCGCAATTCAACGGCTGGCGCGGGTGGCTTTAACACCGAATAGAGTTGCATCACCGTCTTCACGTAGTTTTGCGTTTCCTTGTAATTCGGAATCCGGTTGCCGGCCCGCTGCACCGCGCCTTCGCCCGCGTTGTAGGCGGCCAGGGCAAGTTCGAGTTGCCCGGGAAACATGTTGATCAGGTCACGCAGATAACGGGTTCCGGTCTTGATATTGATTTTGGGGTCGGTCAGTTTTTTCTCCAGTGCGTGCTTGCGGTCCCCCTCGACCCCATAACGACGCGCGGTGGCGGGCATGATTTGCATCAGTCCGATCGCGCCTTTGGGCGACACCGCACCGACGTCAAAACCCGATTCGGTGGCGATCAGCGCCTGCAACAGCTCAAAGTCGATGTTGTGGTCACTGGAGGCGTCGCGCAAATGCTGTCTGACCAGCTTGAAGCTGGGCGATACCTCAAAAAAAGCCAGCAACTTACTTGGTGCGATGGGCGTTATTGCCGGCGCGCGCATTGGCTCCGGCTCCGAGACCGGTGCGTCGAGGCTGGTATCGAAAGTTTCGGCATTGCGGAAAAACAGTTCGTAGCGGTCATCGACACGCTCGGAGGCAAAATGCGCGACGCCTTTTTCGTCCACGAAGCCCCATACATCGGCTCGCGCTGGCAGGCTCAGGCATAGCAGCAGACCGGCCAACACCGACCCGATGCACCGGCTGACCAGGCTCCGATTTGCAGATGGGTAAAACAAACGCAGCCCCATCAGACGTCGACCTCCACCGTGTCGCCATGCAATTCCATCAACTCGCGCCGCGCAGCGGCCTCGCCCTTGCCCATCAGTTTGGTAATCAGCATTTCGGTCCGGCCGAAATCGATATTGCCCAACTGAACCTGCAGCAGACGCCGGGTGTCCGGATTGAGCGTCGTATCCCACAACTGTTCGGCATTCATCTCACCCAGGCCCTTGAAGCGGCTGATGCTCCACCCATTTTCACGCACGCCTTCCTTGCGCAGCTTGTCCAGAATCGCGGTCAACTCTCCGGTGTCGAGCGCGTAGGCTTTGGACGCCGGCTTTTTCCCACGCGCTGGGGCGTCAACCCGAAACAGCGGCGGCCGCGCGACGTACACATTGCCGCTTTCAACCAGTTTCGGGAAATGGCGAAAAAACAGCGTCAACAACAACACCTGGATATGCGACCCGTCGACATCGGCATCGCTCAGAATACAAATTTTTCCGTAACGCAGGCCGGACAGGTCGGGCGTGTCGCCCGGTCCGTGCGGGTCAACCCCGATCGCCACTGCGATATCGTGAATCTCGGTGTTCGCGAACAGCCGGTCGCGCTCCACCTCCCATGTGTTCAACACTTTGCCGCGCAGCGGCAAAATCGCCTGAGATTCCTTGTCGCGCCCCATCTTGGCGCTGCCGCCGGCTGAGTCACCCTCGACCAGAAACACTTCGTTGTGCGCCAGGTCGCGGCTCTCGCAATCGGTCAGTTTGCCAGGCAACACGGCAACACCGGAGCCTTTGCGTTTCTCCACTTTCTGCCCGGCCTTTTGCCGGGTTTGGGCTGACCGGATGGCCAACTCCGCCAGCTTGCGGCCATATTCGACATGCTGGTTCAGCCACAACTCGAGCGCCGGCCGAACGAAACCGGAAACCAGCCGCACCGCGTCGCGCGAATTCAGCCGCTCCTTGATCTGGCCCTGAAACTGCGGATCGAGCACCTTGGCCGAGAGAACATAACTGGCGCGCGCGAACACGTCCTCGGGCAGCAACTTGACGCCCTTGGGCAGCAGGGCATGCAATTCGATAAAACTCTTGACGGCGGTGAACAAACCATCACGCAGCCCGCTTTCATGGGTGCCGCCAGCACTGGTGGGAATTAGGTTGACGTAACTCTCGCGCACCGGGTTGCCGTCTTCGGTAAACGCAACACACCATTGGGCGCCCTCGCCTTCGGCAAAACTATCATGCGAGGCATCGGCAAAAGCTTCACCTTCGAACAACGGGATGATGGGGTCGCTCAACAGCGCCTGCATCAGGTAGTCGCGCAGGCCGCCCTTGTAGAGCCAGGTCTGGGTTTCGCGCGTTTTCTCAGTCGTCAGCGTGACCGTAACGCCTGGCATCAACACCGCCTTGCTGCGCAGCAAATGCACCAGATCGGACATCGGCAGGGTGGCGGTCTCAAAATACTTCGCGTCGGGCCAGACCCGCACCGAGGTGCCGGACTTGCGCTCGCCCTCGACGGTCTTGCGCAATTGCAGTTTCTCGCTAACGGCACCGGCCTCGAACACCATCCGCGCGACCGACCCGTCACGAAAAGTCGTCGCCTCCAGCCGTTTCGCAAGGGCGTTGGTGACACTCACGCCAACGCCATGCAGACCACCCGAAAAGCTGTACGCGCCGCCTTTGCCCTTGTCGAACTTGCCGCCAGCATGCAAGCGGGTGAAAACAAGCTCAATCACCGGCGCGTTTTCTTCGGGGTGCAAACCAAACGGGATGCCGCGGCCGTCGTCGTCCACACTGACCGACCCGTCTGCGTGCAGCATCACCCGGATCTTCTTCCCATACCCGGCCAATGCCTCGTCGGCCGAATTGTCGAGCACCTCCTGAATCACGTGCAGAGGGTTATCGGTACGGGTATACATGCCCGGACGCTGCTTGACCGGCTCGAGACCCTTTAACACGCGGATCGAGCGTTCCGAATATTCGCCAGCTGATCGGTCTACAGGATTGCTTGCCATATGCACAGATTGTAGACCTTGACTCTTCCAATTACTGGATATAAAAACAGCCATTTACCAAGCTTGACTGCGGGGTCAGCACAAAGTCGCTACATTTCCCGCATGCGTATTGCACCCGGAACCCTGTCGGTAACCCAGGTTCTGGTATGCGGGGCGACCATCGTCACGTTGTCCATGGGCATTCGCCACGGCTTTGGCCTGTGGCTGCTGCCGGTGACCCAGGCGCACGGTTGGACCCGTGAAACGTTTTCGTTTGCGATCGCGATCCAGAACATTTCCTGGGGCCTGGCGGGCATCTTCGCCGGCATGGTGGCGGACAAGTTCGGCGCTGTGCGGGTGATTGTTGCGGGGGCCGCTTTTTACGCGTTGGGCTTGATCGGTATGGCGTATGCAACAACACCGCTGCTTTTTGCCGCCAGCAGCGGGTTACTGCTTGGCATAGCCCAGGCAGGTACGACCTATGCTGTGATTTACGGCGTGATTGGTCGCAACGTGCCAGCCGAGCGCCGGTCCAAGGCGATGGGTATCACGGCCGCCGCGGGTTCGTTTGGCCAGTTCCTGATGGTGCCAACCGAAGGGTTCCTGATCAGCAGCTTTGGCTGGCAAAACGCGCTGGTGATGCTCGGCGTGGCTGCGCTGCTGATGGTTCCGCTGGCGCAAGGGCTGCGCGAACCCGGGTTCGCCGGTGGCGCGGTGGCGAAACGGGACCAGACCATACTGCAGGCATTACGTGAAGCTTTCCGATACCCGAGTTTCCAGATGCTGATGGCCGGTTACTTCGTGTGCGGATTTCAGGTGGTGTTCATCGGCGTGCACATGCCAAGCTACCTGAAGGACAAGGGCCTGTCACCACAGGTCGCCAGCTACGCACTGGCGCTGATTGGCCTGTTCAATGTGTTTGGCACTTACGCGGCGGGCGTGCTTGGGCAGAAATTGAAAAAGGCAAACATTCTGTGTTTCATCTACCTGGCCCGGGCGCTGGCCATCGGCGTATTCCTGCTCGCTCCTTTGACACCCATGAGCGTGTATGTATTTGCCAGCGTGATGGGGTTGTTGTGGCTGTCCACCGTGCCAGTCACGAATGCGGCCGTGGCGCAAATTTTTGGTGTTGCACATCTGTCGATGCTGAGCGGTTTCGTGTTCCTGAGCCACCAGGTCGGCTCTTTCCTGGGCGTGTGGCTGGGCGGTCTGCTGTACGACCGCACCGGCAGTTACGACATGGTTTGGTACATCGCTATTGCTTTGGGCGTTTTCGCGGCACTGATCAACCTGCCGGTCAACGAACAGGCGATTGAGCGTGGCAGCCTTCGGCCATCGGCGGCATAGGCATGAACATGGCGCGCACCCGATTGGGCACCAGGTTGGCGGCTTACGCAGCCGTTGTCGCCGCGTTGCTGGCCGTCTTTGCCTTGTATCTGCAGCCCGAATTCATGGTCACGCTGGCGCAGCAGGTCTGGGCCTGTTTCTGATGGCGGGCAAGCAGCAACCGGCTGCGCGATGGCTAACCTGGGATCGGGCTTGGTAGAACAATTGCATGGTCGTGAACCGGTCTCGCCATGGGTGCAACGCTGGTCACACCTGGTTCCGGCGCAAGGAACGGTGCTCGATGTGGCTTGTGGTTACGGTCGCCACCTGCGCTGGTTCGCGCTGCGCGATCACCCCGTGGTAGGTGTGGACCGGGCGCGGGAAGCGATCGATTCGCTGGCGGACTTGCCCGGTGATAGACGCGCGCAGTTGCAATGCGCGGACATCGAAAATGGTCCATGGCCTTTCACCGACGGCCTGTACCCGCGCCAGTTTGACGCGATCATTGTCACCAATTACCTGTGGCGCCCTTTGCTGCCGACCATCGTCGCGAGCCTGGCGCCAGGCGGTGTGTTGCTGTATGAGACATTTGCCGCCGGCAATGCAAGCGTGGGCAAACCGTCGCGACCGGATTTCCTGCTTCTTCCGGGCGAATTGCTGCGTGTTTGTACCAATTTGCGGGTGGTGGCCTTCGAAGACGGCTTTTGCGAGCAGCCGGCGCGGTTTGTGCAGCGCATCGCGGCGGTTCGGCCCAGCGCTGACGGCGCGGGCACGGTAACAACGCCACGTTACCGGCTCTAGGAGCCATGGCTACTGGGTAGAATGCGGGATTCCCGTTTTGTACCGTCGTTATGACACCTATTACTGGCAGCATCGTGGCGTTGGTCACCCCGATGTTTGAAGATGGCAACGTTGACTACCCTTCACTGCGCAAGCTGATCGACTGGCACATCGCACAAGGGACGGACTGCATTTGCGTGGTCGGCACCACCGGCGAATCTCCGACCGTCAACGTGCGCGAGCATTGCGAAATAATTCGGGTTTCAGTTGAGCAGGCCAAAGGAAGGGTGCCGATCATGGCCGGGTGCGGAGCCAATTCCACCTCTGAGGCGATTGATCTCACCCGGTTTGCCAAAGAGGTTGGCGCCGATTGCCACCTGCAGGTCGTGCCATATTACAACAAGCCCACCCAGCAGGGTCTTTATCAGCATTTCAAGGCAATTGCGGACGCCGTCGAACTGCCGATGGTGCTGTACAACGTGCCCGGTCGCAGTGTGGCCGACCTGGCGCACGACACCGTGCTGCGCCTGGCACAAGTGCCCGGTATTGTCGGCATCAAGGAAGCCACGGGCAATATCGAACGCGCGCAATGGCTGATCCGTGATGTACCCAAGAGTTTTGCGGTTTACTCCGGCGACGACCCAACTGCGGTTGCCCTGATGCTGTGTGGTGGCCAGGGCAACGTGAGTGTCACGGCCAACATCGCGCCGCGCCTGATGCACGAGTTATGCGCGGCGGCAATTGCTGGCGATACTCGGCGCGCGATGGAAATCCAGCTCAAATTGATGCCAGTGCACAAACAGTTGTTCGTGCAGGCGAATCCGATTCCGTTGAAGTGGGCGATGGAGCGCATGGGGCTGTGTGGCGCGACCATGCGCCTGCCAATGACACGGCTTGACCAGGAACATGAATCGGCGCTGGAAAACGCATTGCGCGGCTGCGGCCTGATCTGACACCCCTAACTCCCCGAAGGACAATTTGGTGATTCCATTTTCAAGACTGGCTTTGCTAAGCCTGACGTTGGCATTGGCGGCCTGCTCGGCGCTGGAAAGCGACAAGGTTGACTACAAGAGCGCAAGCAAAGCGCCTTCGCTCACAGTTCCACCCGACCTGACCCAGTTGTCGCGTGACAACCGTTACGCAATACCGGGCGGCGCGGTCACGGCTTCGTCGTACCAGCTTGGGCAAGCGACACAGGCCGCCCCGGTGGCGGCGACAAGCATGTCGGACGTACGTATCGAGCGACTTGGTAACCAGCGTTGGCTGGTGGTCCAACGCTCGGCGGACCAACTCTGGGAGCCAGTCAAGGATTTCTGGCAGGAGAACGGATTCTTGCTGGCACAGGACCAGAGCAATCTGGGCATCATGGAAACCGATTGGGCTGAGAACCGGGCCAAGCTGCCGCAGGATTTTGTTCGAAGCTCACTGGGCAAGTTATTCGATTCCATTTACTCGACTTCGGAACGCGACAAGTTTCGCACCCGCCTGGAGCGCACGCCATCGGGTGACACTGAAATCTATATCAGTCACCGCGGTATGGTCGAGGTGTACACCTCCGGCACGACAAACCCCAGCGGCAGGGACACCAGCACCATCTGGCAACCGCGCCCTGCGGACCCGGAACTTGAAACCGAATTCCTGCGCCGGCTGATGGTCAAACTCGGCGTGACACAAGAGCAGGCGAAAGCCATCACCGCTGCCGGCACGCCCAAATCAAGCTCGCGCGCTTCGACTGTCAACGGTCAGCCAGTGGTTCTGATGGACGAAGGTTTCGACCGCGCCTGGAGACGTGTCGGCCTGTCACTGGACCGCACCGGCTTTACGGTCGAAGACCGCGACCGCAGCCAGGGTACCTATTTTGTGCGTTACGTGGAACCGAATCCGGACAAGGCCGAGCCAGGTTTTCTGAGCAAGATTTTTGGCGGCCCGGGAAAGAGCAATATGCCGTTGAAGTATCGGGTGGTGGTGCGCAGCCAAAATGAATCGACCGTCGTTTCCGTCTTGAACGCCGCCGGCGCGCCCGACACGTCAGCCAATGCACAGCGTATCGTCAACGTAATCGTGGATGACCTGAAGTAACAACCGGCCCACGCAAAAGGTCCAGGCTCCCACGGCATGTTGCGATTCCGAAGCCTGGGCAGTGGCAGTTCAGGCAACGCGACCATTATCGAAGCGGGTAGCGGCCACCGGGTCAACCGGCTATTGGTGGATTGTGGTCTGGGGCTCAGGCTGCTGGAGCAGCGCCTGGCGCGTGCCGGGCTGGCCGCATGCGATATCGATGCAATCTTCATCACCCATGAACATGGTGACCACATTGGATGCGCGCGTGCGCTGGCGTTACGCGAGCGGCTGCCGGTGTGGATGAGTACCGGTACACACGCGGCGATCGGCAGTCCGGACTTTGATGGATTGCTCCGGCCGGCCGCCGATGGCGCGTCGATCGATCTGGGCGAAATTCACCTGACACCGTTCACGGTTCCACACGATGCGCGAGAGCCATTGCAGGTCCGTTGCTCGGACGGTGCATCGAGTCTGGGTATCCTGACTGACCTGGGGCACGCCACGACCCACGTGCTGGAACAGCTCGCCTTATGCGACGCCTTGCTGCTGGAATGCAACCACGACGCCGCGCTGCTTGCGGCTTCTTCCTACCCGCCGTTCCTGAAAACACGGGTCGGCGGTAAATACGGGCACCTGTCAAACGAAAATGCAGCCCAGATCGCTCGGGCGCTGCGCCATGGCGGGCTTGGAACCGTTGTCGCTGCCCATCTGAGCGAGCAAAACAACCGCCCTGGTCTCGCCCGCACTGCGCTGGCCGACGCATTGGGTTGTGCCGCGACGGATATAGCCGTTGCCGATCCAAAACAGGGCACGCAATGGATGCGGGTCTGACAACAGCGCTGACCACGAGGCCCGCACCAACTTGAGGCACAAAAAAAAGCCACCGAACGGTGGCTTTGTTACTACGGCGAGCGCCGAAATATCAGGGCTTCTTGATCGCTGCAGTAGCGGCGTCAGCAGCTTTCTTGGCTGCGTCGGTAGCCGCGGTTTTGGCTGTGTCTACTGCCACTTTGGCGGCATCGGCGGCGCCTTTGGCAGCATCAGCGGCACCTTTGGCTGCATCAGCGGCGCCGGCGGCGGCATCAGCGGCAGCAGAAGCGGCACCGCTAGCAGCGGAAGCTGCGCCAACCATGGCCGCGGTGGCTGCTGAGGCAGCATCTTTCGCGGCTTCAACTGCAACCGCAGCCGGGGCGGCGGGCGCAGCTGCGGGAGCAGGCATTTCTTCTTTTTTGCCACATGCAACCAGGGCGGCGGCAGCAATAACGGCTGCCAAAACGAGCGATTTATTCATTTTTGAAAATTACCTTATGGATTTTGGAAAAGAGTTAGCGAAAAATTGCCGACACAAGGGAAGGCACCGACCAAGGAAGAAAAGAACCAGGCTTTTCGTACCTAGCCTTCGATTATACAAAGACTTCCTGTCCTGCTAAGGGAAAACCCTAGGCTCACACGCAGGTGATCACAAACCGATGGTAGAAGCCGGAAATCCCAGGCTGCTACTGAGCAGCAGTTCGTCAAGTATTTCCCTGGTCCGCAACTTGCGCTCGGGCTCACTACCGCATACCCCGGTGCTGTGAAACAGGTCAATACGGCGACAGGCCCAAACCGGGGTCCAGATCGCGCTGGGAAAGTCTACCGAGTCAATATTGCGGCAGACCCGGCATTCGATTATGTGGCCCCAGGTCTTGCGCCACGCGACAAAACGTGCCTGGTTGCGCGTCAGGGCGTCGTACCGGTTGGCGAACATCACGAACCGGCGGCCCGCCTTCGACCAAGTGTGCAATGAATCAAGCACGGTTTGCTCGTGCAGCGGCCATTCCTCAAACGACGCGTCGCTGCAGATGATCTCTCGCCAGCCCTGTTGCGCGGCACAGGCGAACGCGTCGCGCACCAATTGCGCGAATGCCTCGCGACCGGCGAAGCGGCCCGAGGGCATCACGATCGGAAAGCCAGACTCAGGCGCCATGCACCCACCCCGCTTCTCGCCAGCCGCGCAACATGGAACGCGCTTGAGCGCTTGCCCGGTCACCATCACCGACCCCTAATGACCGGTTGTCGGCCAGACGCCGCAGTAACGTCGCATCGCGCCCACTGGCGCGGTAACTTTCACCGTTGATAAAAATATGCCGCTGGTAATACATCATTTTGGTCTTTCGGTCGAGTCGAATAGGTCCATCAACGCTCTCAAAATTGCCTTTGTCAAACCACACCCGGGCCTTGGGTTCAGTCAAGTACTCTCCCAGTGCCCGCTGCATAGTCACCGGGTCTTGCATCGCGCGTCTCATGGCCTGGCGCGCAAAGTCGACCAAACCCGGCGGAATCGCTCCCGGCGCCCCCACAGCGCCTTGCCCGCTGTCGCGGTACAACACATCACTGGGTACATCGCCCGCATCCTGCGCCAGCCGTTGCAACAGTTCCGCCGCCAAATCTCCCCGCGATGGCGCGTTGAAGCCGACAGAATAAGTCATACATTCGCCCATGGCAACCCCGTCATGCGCATAACGCGGCGGCAGATACAACATGTCGCCAGCGTCGAGTTCAAACTCCTGGTCAGGCTGGAAATTGCGCAGAATTTTCAGCGGCAGGTCCGGCAACAAAGTCAGGTCTTTCTGACGGCCAATGCGCCAGCGACGGCGGCCGCGCGCCTGCAACAGGAACACATCATAACGATCGAAATGCGGCCCGACACCACCTCCATCCGAGGCAAAACTGACCATCACATCGTCGAGCCTGGCATCTGGGGCAAACCTAAAACGGTTCAAAAGGGCGCGCGCGGATTCCACGTGCAGATCAACACCTTGCACCAGTAAGGTCCAACCCTTGCGTTTGAGCGGCGGCAAGGCGCGCCGGGAAAATGGCCCGTGGCGCATTTGCCAAGCGGTGGCGCCATCCTGGTCGTGCCCGACCACCAGGCGTGACTCGACCTCGTCTTGCCGGGCCAACGCAAACAACGCGGTACGGTCCAACGCGGTGGAGAAGTCGGTCATCGCCTGGCGCACCAGTAGCGGCTTCTTCTGCCAATAAACGCGCATAAAAGTTTTGGGGCTCAGGCCACCGAGAAGCCGCGCCGGTTGATTCACATCCATGGGTACGTCCGATCAGGATTGCAGTGGCGACGTGCCAAACTGCGACAATTCTCGTATGGAAATTACTCAACAATGCGTCGTCGCAATCACCTGGACGCTCAAGGACACGCTGGGCGAAGAGCTTGACGTACTGGACCAACCAGTTGAGTTTCTGGTCGGGGGCGATGACCTTTTTCAGAAGATCGAGCAAGCCTTGCTGGGTCATGAAGCGGGCGCCCGTGTCGACCTGCATCTGGAGCCGGAGGAGGCTTTCGGCGACTTCAATGGGCAACTGATTTTCCTGGAATCACGCCACTTGTTTCCAGCCGAAATCGAGGAAGGCATGACTTTTGAAGGCAGCGCGCTGCCGCTCGGCTGCAGCTCCGATGCGCCCAAGGACGTGTTGTACACCGTGACGGAAATTTATCCGGAGCATGTGGTTCTGGACGGCAACCATCCGCTGTCGGGCATCGCACTGCGTCTCAGCCTGACGGTGCAGGGCGTGCGCGAAGCCAGCGAAGAAGAAATTGGCCGCGGCACGGCCGGCACCGGCTTTTTCAAGGTCCACCTTCAGTCATCGAATCCTGGGCCGATTGGGCCCGCCTAACGCTTGCCGGTCGAGCCGTAACCGCCCTCACCCCTTTGGCTGGCGGCAAACTCGCTCACCAGATTGAACTGCGCCTGCACCACCGGAACAATCACCAGTTGGGCGATACGCTCCAAGGGTTCGATAACAAACGGATGCGGGCTTCGATTCCAGGCGCTGACCATCAGTTGTCCCTGGTAGTCGCTGTCGATCAGGCCCACGAGGTTACCCAACACAATGCCATGTTTGTGCCCCAAGCCCGAACGAGGCAGTATCAGCGCGGCGTAATTCGGATCGGCCAGATAGATCGCTATGCCAGTCGGCACCAGTTGCCAGGCGTTGGGTGCCAGCGCCAGCGCAGTGTCGACACATGCCCGCAAATCCAGCCCGGCGCTGCCGGGTGTGGCGTAAGCGGGCAAGTGCCGCGCCAGCCGGGGGTCGATGATCTTCACGTCGACCTTCATGCGCTGACAAGCCCCGCAACAGCCCGGTCGCGTATAAGCCGCGCACAGGTAGCGATCAGTTTGCGCGCCAATTCAAGTTTCGGTGCGCGCGCAAGCTCCTGCACACCATCGGCGGTGACCAGCAACAATGCATTGTCATCCTGCCCAAACGTCGCTGGGCCGATGTTGCCAACCAGAAGCGGCACCCCTTTGCGTCGCCGCTTGGCCTGCGCATTGGCCAGCAAGTCCTGGCTTTCAGCCGCAAAGCCGACGCAAAACAGCGTCCCGCGTTGCGCACGCTCCGACATTGCGACGGTAGCCAAAATATCGGGATTCTCCGTGAACTGAAGTGGTGGCGCGGCGCCCGACCCGTCTTTCTTGATCTTGTGCTCGGCCGCATGCACCGGGCGCCAATCCGCGACGGCTGCGGTGGCGATGAAGAGTGTGGCCTGCCCAGCCAGCTCAAGTGTGGCGGCAACCATGTCGCGCGCAGACCGGACGTCGATGCGGTCAACACCGCGCGGCGTGGCCAGGCTTACCGGCCCGGCCACCAGCGTCACCCGCGCGCCGGCTTCGCGCGCGGCACGGGCAACCGCGAAGCCCATCTTGCCACTGCTTAGGTTGGTGATGCCGCGCACCGGGTCGATGGCTTCATAGGTTGGTCCGGCAGTCACCAGCACATGTTGCCCGGCGAACAATTTGGGCTGAAAAAACGCGACCATGTCCTGCACCAGTTCGCTTGGCTCCAGCATCCTGCCGTCGCCGGTCTCGCCGCAGGCCTGGTCGCCATTGCCAACCCCCAGGATCGTAGCGCCGTCCAGCTGCAACTGCGCCATATTGCGAACAGTCGCCGGATGCACCCACATTTCCCGATTCATCGCCGGGGCCAGCAACAAGGGCACGCTGGCCATGGGGCGCGCCAGACACATCAGACTCAACAGATCATCCGCGCCTCCGTGCACCAGCTTGGCCATGAAGTCGGCGCTGCACGGCGCAATCAGGATCGCGTCGGTCTCGCGCCCGAGGTTGATATGCGGCATGTTGTTGGGCTCGCGCGAGTCCCACTGCGAGCAATAAACCGGCCGGTTGCTAAGCGCTTGCATCGTGACCGGGGTGATGAACTGCTGCGCCGCCGCGGTCATCACCACCTGCACCGTAGCGCCCTCCTTGATCAGGGTGCGGCACAATTCGGCCGCCTTGTAGCAGGCGATGCCGCCGGTCAGCCCGAGCACCAGATGTTTGTCGCGTAGGTCCATGAAGATCAGGTATTGCGCGTGGTAGGCCACGAACGGAAAAATAGCGGATTGCCGCAATGTAGCAGACGCCTATAATTCTTTTTTACCACCTGATCGAACCGATTGGTTCGCCCCTGACATGACCAAATTTGTCTTCGTCACCGGCGGTGTGGTGTCCTCCCTTGGCAAGGGAATCGCCTCAGCCTCCCTGGCTGCGATTCTGGAATCGCGGGGCCTAAAAGTCACTCTGATCAAGCTTGATCCCTACCTGAACGTCGATCCGGGCACCATGTCGCCGTTCCAGCACGGTGAGGTGTTTGTCACCGAAGATGGCGCCGAAACCGATCTGGATCTGGGGCACTACGAGCGCTTCGTCGAAACCCGCATGGGCCGCAGCAACAATTTCACCACCGGCCAGATTTACAAAAGTGTGCTGGAGAAGGAGCGCCGTGGCGACTACCTCGGCAAGACGGTGCAGGTGATCCCGCATGTGACCAACGAAATCCAGGAATTTGTCAAGCGCGGCGCGCGTTTTGGCGAACCGGACGCGGTCGATGTGGCGATCGTCGAGATTGGCGGCACGGTGGGCGACATCGAGTCGCTGCCGTTCCTGGAAGCCGTGCGTCAGATGAGTCTGAAGCTCGGCCCCAACAACTCGGCGTTTGTGCACTTGAGCTACGTTCCCTGGATTGCGGCGGCCGGAGAACTGAAGACCAAGCCGACCCAACACACCGCCAAACAATTGCGCGAAATCGGTATCCAGGCCGACGCGCTGGTGTGCCGGGCCGACCGCCCGATTCCGCAGGAAGAACGGTCCAAGATTTCACTCTTCTCGAATGTGCCTGAGTGGGGCGTGATTTCAATGTGGGACGTGGACACGATCTACAAGGTGCCGCGCATGTTGCACCAGCAGGGTCTGGACGGCCTGATCTGCGACAAACTGCGTCTCAATACCCGACCCGCCAACCTGAAACGCTGGGACGATCTGGTCTACGAGACCGAACACCCGCGCATCGAGGTGAATATTGCCATGGTGGGCAAATATGTCGATCTGAGCGACAGCTACAAGTCGCTCAACGAAGCGCTCAAACATGCCGGCATGAAGAACCACGCCCGCGTGAAGGTCGACTACATCGATTCGGAGACCATCTCCGGTGACACCGTCGCGCAACTGGCCCGCTTCGATGCCGTGTTGGTGCCGGGAGGGTTTGGCAAACGCGGCATTGAAGGCAAGATCGCCGCCGCACGTTTTGCGCGCGAGAACAAGCTGCCGTACCTGGGCATTTGCCTCGGCATGCAGGTGGCAACGATTGAGTTTGCGCGCCATGTCGCCGGCCTGGGCGACGCCAACAGCACCGAGTTCGAGCCCGCCACCCCGCATCCGGTGATTGCCCTGATTCCCGAGTGGGAGGATGCCGACGGCACCATCAAGAGCCGCAATGAAAACTCCGATCTGGGAGGCACCATGCGCCTGGGCGCACAGAGTTCTGACGTGGTGCGAGGCACCTTGGCCCACACCATTTACGGCGACGTCGTGACCGAGCGCCACCGTCACCGCTACGAGGCCAACGTGCACTACCTCGACACCCTGCGTCAGGCCGGCCTGGTAATTTCGGCCTTGACACAACGTGAACAGTTGACCGAGATAATCGAATTGCCACCTGAAGTCCATCCCTGGTTTGTCGGCGTCCAGTTCCATCCGGAATTCAGGTCAACGCCCTGGAACGGCCATCCACTGTTCAACGCCTTCATCAAGGCGGCCTTGGACCACCAGGCGGCCGGCAAGAATCTGAAGGCGGTGGCATGACCAGCGCCTTTATTGTTGCCAACGTCACGATTACCAACCCGGTCCAATACGAGCAATACAAGCAGTGGTCGAGTGCGGCGATCGTGGCGCACGGCGCCGAGGTGTGTGTACGCGGCGGCAAGGTGGAAATACTCGAAGGCGACTGGCAACCGGACCGACTGGTCATTCTGAAGTTTCCGAGCCTGGAAGCCGCCCACCGGTTCAACGACTCACCGGAATACGCAAAAGCCCGCGCGGCCCGGACCGGCGCCGCCATCATGCGAATGATTTTGGTGGAAGGTATTTGAGCTGTTATTTTTTGAAGGAACTCAATGAGTGCAATTGTTGATATCGTCGGCCGCGAAATCCTGGATTCGCGCGGCAACCCCACCGTCGAATGCGACGTGCTGCTCGAAAGCGGAACGATGGGCCGCGCCGCGGTGCCTTCCGGAGCGTCTACCGGATCGCGCGAGGCGATCGAATTGCGCGACGGCGACAAGAGCCGTTATCTTGGCAAAGGCGTGCTCAAGGCGGTGGAGTTCATCAATACCGAAATTTCCGAAGCCGTGATGGGTCTGGACGCGTCCGAGCAGGCCTTTCTGGACAAGACCCTGATCGACCTGGACGGCACCGAAAACAAGTCGCGCCTCGGAGCCAATGCCATGCTGGCGGTATCCATGGCCGTGGCGCGCGCCGCGGCCGAAGAATCCGGCTTGCCTTTGTACCGTTACTTTGGCGGCATGGGCCAGATGCAACTGCCGGTTCCGATGATGAACGTCATCAACGGCGGCGCGCACGCCAACAACAATTTGGACCTGCAGGAGTTCATGATCATTCCAATCGGTGCGCCAAGTTTTCGCGAAGCGCTGCGTTACGGCGCCGAGGTATTCCACGCTCTCAAGAAAATCCTGCACGACAAAGGCATCAGCATCGCCGTTGGTGACGAAGGTGGCTTCGCACCGAATGTCGCCAACCATGAAGCGGCGATTCAGATGATTCTGGAAGCCATCACGGCGGCTGGTTATGTGGCGGGAGAGCAAATCGCGCTCGGGCTGGACTGCGCCGCCTCCGAGTTCTACAAGGACGGCAAATACGTGCTGGAAGGCGAAGGCCTGTCGTTATCGTCCGAAGAGTGGACCAATATCCTGGCCACCTGGGTCGCGAAGGCGGCACGCACCAGGCGGTTGACGTTGCAGCGCATGACGAGGATCTCCTTGAAGGACAGGGGCAGGTAGGCGCAAATTCTAGGGAATCGGTCGGGCAGCGCCGGCCGGCGCGACCGCAGCCCGACACGCGGGCGCTCCCGGGGCGGCGGACCCGGAGCGAGAATCGATCGGGGTGCGGCGCGCGTCGAGTATTGTCCTACCGCCGCCTGTCTCTGACGCGTGAAGCACTGAGTTAGTGAAGTTGAACTGATGCGCGCCGTCCTCGTGATTCTGCTGTATGGCACCGCCGCGCTCGCCGA
>JANNGR010000595.1:0-3518 GCA_031403955.1 Betaproteobacteria bacterium | reverse complement strand
ACATCCCGGGCCGCAACTGGCCGATCTCTTTGAAACCGATGGTCACCTTCACGGTGCCGGTCTTGGATTCGACGACCGGCGCGATGCGTTTGACGTAGCCCGTGAACTCCTGCGTACCGAACGGCGTCGCGGTCACCCGCGCGGGCTGATCCAGCCGGAGCTCGGGCAGGCTTTTCTCCGGCACATAAATCCGCGCCACCATGGAATGGAAGTCCACGAGGTCGAACAAATGCTGGTTGAGATTCACGAGATCGCCGTATTTCACCAACCGCTGGCTGATCGTGCCGGCGATGGGCGCACGGATTTCGGTGTATTCGAGTCCGCGCTGCGCATCTTCGCAGGCCAGCTCGAACTGTTTCAATTCGTGCTTCGCATTGTTGAAGACCTGTTCACTGATGAGTTTCTGCTCGTACAACGCCTTTTCGCGGTCGAACTCCTGCCGCGCCTTTTCCAGGCTGGTTTGCGCCTTGCCGTAAGCCGTCTTCTGCGTGTCATTGTCCAGCCGCAGTAACACCTGGTCCTTCTTGACCACGTCGCCTTCCTCGACGAGCAACTCGGTGACACGATTGGCGGCGCGGGCAAACACCTTCACTTCCTCCTCGGCTTCGAGATGAGTCGAGTTCCGGAGCGTCGCTTCGATGCCGCCGCGGGCAATGGTGGTGACTTCCACCGGGACGGCGTCGTCCTTGGCGTCTTTCGCTGGGTCCGGGCCGTCGGCCGGCCCTTTGCCACAGCCGGCCAGACAAACTATTGACGCGGCGACAACCGCAAGCCAGCCTTTGCTGAAGAGATTCATAGGTTTAGGTTTCCACCAATAGACACCGCCCGACGCGGATTAGCATGTACATAATGCAACGGCCGTTCAATGAGAACACTTGGCAGGAAAACACCGGGCCGGTGGGAATTGTTTCAACTAAATCAGGAGGCCCAGGCGCGGTGGCCTTCTGGGTCAAATGACCCCGGTCACCCTGGCGAGCATCCATCGCGACGGAACTCATCGGGCTGGACGCTGCGCAGGGAGCGGTGCGGCCTGCCGCCGGACGCGTGTGAAGTTGAGATACTCCGTGCCCTTCACCATGGAAGTGGAAAGTTCGAGTTCATATTCGCCAGCCTCGCCTCGGGCTTGCGTTCGATGTACCCCGTGGCGCACCTCGACCGCCTCGGGCCACGGTCCGTCACGGAGCAGTTCCTTGAGGACGCGGCCATTCATTGAGTCGGGAGGCCGGACGCCGTTGAGAAAACAAAGCGTCGGGGCGAAATCCACGTTGCCGCTTGGCACCTCGCTGACCACGCCGATCTTTATGTCGGGCCCGGCGGCAATAAGCGTGTTGTGGACATCGTAAGGACTGCTCGTGCCGTGACCGGCGACGCCCGTTTGGGTCGAGGTTCCCTGGTAGCCATGCTGGTTCGCCGCGTCCGACCAGTTGGCGGAAACCAGAATGTCCGCAGCCCGAGGATGCGCCCAATGCGCGAGATCCAGTGAGAGAGTGCCAGGCACTGAACCTTTGGGTTCGTCGGGACGGATTGGTCGAGTGAAAATGGCGCCCACCCAGGCCGTCCTCTGCAAAAGTTCCACGATGCCGCGAATCTTCGCCTCGTCATGATTCTTCACGTAGATCCCGCCCTCGACGATGAAGGCATTACCCGATTCAACCTCAGTCTTGAGCAGACCGTTCAGGTCCGCTTTGCCCATGTGGGTTGAAAAGCCGTGATCTGACGTGACAAAAATGTTCACCTTGTCCTGCAATCCCTTTTCCTCAAACGCCGCGACGATGCGGCCGATCTCGGCATCCACCAGACGGATGGCCTGAAGTGTTGACGGAGCGCCGACTCCTTCCTCGTGTTGCGTGTGATCGGGATCGGACAACCACATCAGCGTGACGTGCGGCCGGAGGTAATCGAGCCCGATCCGCAAATACGCGTCCACGCAGACCCACCCAGGAGTGCATGCGTTCTTCGTACACGGAGAACGTAGGGCCAGGGAACTTCGGATCTGCAAACGCGCCTACGGGTACTGCAATGCTGTCTTGGTCGTAGCCTGCGACCGCGTAGTGAACAGTTGAACCGCACTTCGGGCAAAAACTAAAGATCACCTCGCTGCCTTCATCCCCGACTCGAATGTACTGACTTGATTCACCACTGATGGTGACCGTGCTCTTCTCAAACCTTGCCTGTGCGCCGAAGACGCTCCCGGTTCTGCGTTGACACGCCAGGCAATGACAGATGGAGACACGGATTGGATCGGCGTCAGTCGTGAGGGTCAGCTGTCCGCAGCTGCAGGAGGCTGTTCGAGTATTCATGCGGCGGCTGAGCGCAGAAGGGTTGGAGTCTGGGCGGTTTCAAGTTTGGGCTCTGTTCGCGTTGAGTAGTGACAGGCTCACCCCATGAGCTACCCGACCCCCAAACTGGCTGCACGGCGAGGTGCCGGACTGACAAGAGTGGGGTTTGCGATGCGCCAGCGGGAGTTGAATCAGGTCGTCCGGGCCATCGAGCAGCTGAGCTGCATCCAGCGACGTCAGCTCATCGATCGCTTGGCTGCTCAAGACGCGGGTGACGAAGTGCGTGAACTCGTCGAGCGGCGCCTGCAAGGCCTGCGCATGTGTGCGCACTGCCGCAGCTGGCACGTCGTGCGCAATGGACAGGCCCGTGGGCTGCAGCGCTACAAGTGCGGCGACTGCGGCAAGACGTTCAACGCGCTGACGGGAACGCCGCTGGCGCGGCTGCGCTACCGCGACAAGTGGCTTAAGCAGTCCCAGGCGCTGCTCGATGGGCTGAGCATCACCAAAGCGGCTGAGCAGCTGGAAGTCGCGCGCAGCACGGCGTTTCGCTGGCGCCACCGCTTTCTGGCCTTGCCTCAGGCAGTCAAGGCGACTTCACTGAGCGGCATCGCCGAGGCGGACGAGACCTGCGTGCTCAAGTCCTGCAAGGGCCAGCAACGGTTACTGCGAAAGGCCCACCGCAAAGCCAGACGCCGCGGGGGCCGAGCGAGCCGCCGGGGCATGTCGGTCGAGCACGACGTGGTGCTCGTGGTGCGGGACCGATCTGGTGCGACCACCGATCAGATCGTCCATGCACTGGACACGGCGCATCTTGCAGCCGTGCTGCAGCCGCTTCTGCCCTGCGACACGGTGCTGTGCACCGACGGCTCCGCCGGCTTGGCCGCGGCGGCGCGCCACATCGGCGTCGAGCACCACGCCATCAACGTCAGTGCCGGTCAACGCGCCCTCGGGGCTTGGCACATCAACAACGTCAACGGCTACCACAGCCGGTTGAAGAACTGGCTGCGCCACTTCAACGGAGTGGCCTCCTTCTACCTGCGCAACTACCTCGGCTGGTTTCGCGCCCTGGACCGGTTCAGCTCCGACGGCCTCAAACCCGCCGCACTGCTGGCGTTGGCGGTCGGAACCTGATGACGTCCATACTCAACGCGAACAGAGCCCTGTAGAGCTCCGTGCTGTCCATCGCTGCCCTCCGCGGCCTCGTCAGGTCGCCAAAGCCTAGCAGCTACCCACACGAAA
>JANNGR010000594.1:0-2760 GCA_031403955.1 Betaproteobacteria bacterium | reverse complement strand
GATCAGCGTGAACAACGCGGCGTCGAGGAAGCCATTTGGGGCACTCGACACACCATCTCCAGGTGCGACGATCTCGGGAGGGGCCTACCTGAGTTCCGGTTGGGCGTTGACATCCAAGCCCTCTGCCATCCCGCAGGATGGCCGTACGATCAGGCTGTTCATCGATGGTGCGCCGCAAGGCGGTGTGAACTACAGCCAGCCGCGAGGGGACGTCGCTTTCTTTTTCCCGAGCTACAACAATTCGAATGGCCCTGGAGGATCCAAGCTCATCGACACCACCAAGCTGTCGAACGGAATGCACACGATCGCCTGGGTGGTGGTCGACGACCAGGGCAACGAGGACGGCATGGGCAGCCGGTACTTTAGAGCCTGTCCCATGCCCTCCTCCATGCAACCTAGCCGAAGTCCGCCTCACCCGTTGATCCAAACATAACCTGGCAATTTTGTTTGGTTTGACGAAATCCATCGTTTATAATTGGGAATGTCCCCCCGCGCCAGCATTCTTCCCCTCCCGGAACTGGTCCCCGAACAGGAATTCCTGACTGGCTATGTTTCCACCGTCATCGGCCCGATTGAGTTCCGCGTGTGGAAGAAACAGCTGGAGCGGATCAACGAACTGCTCGGCCTGAGCGAGGTCGAGAAGTCGTTCCAACGCCTGTCGCTGGGACGTCGTAACGAGGACGAACAGCGTGAAGCGGAAAAAGAGAATCGTCCGTTTCGCCCATTGAGCGGCGGGGAACAAGCGGGCTACCAGCGGCTGTGTTCGCAGGTGCTACGTTGCAATGTGGCGCAAACGCTGATGGGGGAAGGTTTCCGCAGATTCGCGTGCCGGTTGTCGGAGTCGGAACTGCTGCAATGGTTCTGCAAAATGGACCGGCTCGACAAGGTGCGCATCCCGGGCAGGAGCACCTTGCAGCGCTACAGCCAGTGGCTGCCCGAAGCCGACATGCGGCAGGTGATCGACACGCTGCTGGTGGCGGCGGCGGATGGCCACGACGAGGACGGCCATCAAATACTGGAACTGGCCGGGGCGCTGGATCTGGAGTCGTACTTTCTGGATACGACGTGCGTGAGACTGAACATCCACTTTCCGGTGGACTGGGTGCTGTTGAGAGACGCGACGCGCACGCTGATGAAAGCGACGATCCTGATTCGCAAGCGCGGGTTGAAAGTGCGGATGGAAGAACCGGAAGAGTTCCTCAAGCGGATGAACCAATTGTGCATGAAGATGACGCACGCGCGGCGGAAGAAGGACGGCAAGCGGGTGCGCAAGGCGGTGCTGAGGGAGATGAAGAGGCTGAGCAAAACCATCGCGGAACACGCGGGGCGGCACCGCGAGTTGCTGGAACGGCGCTGGCAGGAAACGGATCTGCGGGAGGGCGAGGCGCGGCAGATCGTGGAGCGGATCAGCTCGGTGTTGGCGCAGTTGCCGGCGGCGATTCGGCAGGCGCATGAGCGGATCATCGGGGAGAGACAAGTCAACAACGACGAAAAGATCCTGAGCTTGTACGAAGGCCATGCGGCGGTTTACGTTCGCGGCAAGGCGGGCGCGGAAGTGGAGTTTGGGAGCCAGTTGCTGCTGGGTGAAAGCCAGTGCGGAGTGATCCTGGACTGGGAGTTGGTGAACGGCAAACCGCAGGCCGACACCAGAATGCTGAGCCGCAGTTTGGAGCGGATGAAGCAGACTGGAGTGGGCCACTCGATCCAGGAAGTGTCCGGGGATCGTGGCTTCGACAGCAAACCGAACCGGGCTTTATTGGATCAGGGTGGAATTTACAACGGCATCTGCCCGAAGGCGCCCCACGAGCTGAAGGAGCAGATGAAGGACGAAAAGTTTGTGGAGTTGCAGAAGCGGCGCTCGCAAACGGAGGCGCGGATCGCGATCTTCAAGCACGGGTTTCTGGGCAGTCCATTATTGAGCAAAGGGCACGCGAACCAAGAGCGTGAGGTGGCCTGGAACGTGCTGACCCACAATCTGTGGGTGATTGCGCGGCTGCCGCGAGCCAAGCCCAAGGCGCTCGCGCAATCGAGTTGAGCGACGCGGCTCGCTTCAAAACAAATAGCAGGAAACCGGAAGTAAAGAAGTGAGGATTAGTGTGTATAAACGCACACAATAACTGATCCGGGAGTCTCGAATAGGCCCAGTGGAACTGATTAATGGCCCTGTCGAATGCGCAGGAAACAGAACTCGTCACTCTGTTATTGATTATGAGGCGAAAATGCCGGCAAATGGGACAGGCTCTATCTAGGAACGAGTCTCGTCGCGCAGCCTGGCCGATTTCCTAGTGTCCATGAGGGCGTGGTTTTGCTCCACCACCGACAACGGTGGAAGCCCGCCAATGCAGGGTGGCTCGCCGCCCATCCAGGCACGGCTGATCGAAGTGTTAGGGCCGATTCACAGCCTTGAAACGGCATCTCGCCAATCTGGTCGAACACAGGTGTAGATCCTGCTGGTAGCTGGCACCCAGGTCGTGACTTTCTGGCTGCGCAAATCTTGCACAGCGCCAAGTTCCGCAGAATTCCCTCCTCGTGGTGCGAAATAAGCCGCACCAGAACCGCGCAGATTCTGCACTTTCGCCTCATTTACAGACTACAATACCCGAATACCCTCTTGGATGTCCGATTGCATACCCATTCTCCGTGGCGCAGCGTGTGCGCTCACGGAGTCATACCAATGGACTGGAACGGCGCCGGTGCCCACACGAACTTCTCGACAAAGGAGATGCGCCGCTCGTTCGACGCGTGCGTCGCCGCGGCGAA
>JANNGR010000593.1:0-9208 GCA_031403955.1 Betaproteobacteria bacterium | reverse complement strand
AGGTCCCCGATCATCACCTTGCCCACCGTGCCGCGATGCGCCAGCCATTCGGCGCTATCGCAAGCGGTGAAGCCCAGGCCCTCGGTGGCGCCGTAATACTCGTGAATGATGGGCCCCCACCAGGCGATCATCTGCTCCTTGACCTGCACCGGGCACGGCGCGGCGGCATGGATGGCGATCTCCAGCGACGAGCGCGCATAACGGTGGCGCACCGCATCGGGCAGCTTTAGCAAACGGCTGAACATGGTGGGCACCAGTTGCGTGTGGGTGACCCGGTATTTCTCGATCAGAGCCAGGTAAGCCTCAGGGTCGAAATGTTCCATGATGACCACCGTGCCGCCATTGCGGATAGTCAGCGACACCGCCGCCTGCGGTGCCGAGTGGTACAGCGGCGCGGGCGATAGATACGTCATGCCCTCGCGGTACTGCCACAACTTGTTCAGGAACTGGAACAAAGGCAGCCGGTGCGACGGCGGCTCTTCGGGCAGCGGCCGCAAGATACCCTTTGGCCGGCCGGTGGTGCCGGAGGAATACAACATGGGTGTGCCGAGCCATTCGTCGGCTATCGGCGTGCCGGGAAACGCGGACGTGGCCGTGGCCAGATCGACGAACGGAGCATCGGCAAGCGTGCCGTCGACGATCAGGCCCAGGCGCACATTCGGGCACAGCGCCAGCGCCTGGCGCGCCACCTCGCACCTGGCACGCGAGGTAATCAGCACCTGTGACTGGCTGTTGTTCAGGATATAGGCCAGCTCTTCGGCCGTCAGGTAGGAGTTGACACAGGTGGTGTACAGGCCCGAGCGCTCACCGGCGGCGCAGGCTTCGAGGTAGCGGTTGTTGTTCTCCATGAAGATCGCAAAATGGTCCAGCCGCCGCAGGCCGTTGGCACGCAGCAGGTGCGCCAGGCGGTTGCTGCGCCGCTCGAGCTCGGCGTAGCTCACAACCTCGCCGGTGCTGGCCATGATGAAGGCAGCTTGCCCGGCGCGCTCCCGCGCATGGTGGCCTGGGTACATTGCGTGGTCTCCCGAACAGGTTGCTACTTGCCCAACCCCATGGAGCGGGCAATGACTTCTTTCATGATTTCATTGGTGCCGCCGTAGATGCGCGACACGCGGGCATCGACGTAGGCGCGCGCGATCGGGAACTCCCACATATAGCCGTAGCCGCCATGTAGTTGCAGGCATTCGTCAATCACCTTGCCCTGCAGGTCGGAGCAGGCATACTTGGCCATTGACGCCGTCGCTGCGTCGAGCGCGCCTTGCAGCAGCAACGACATGCACTGGTCCACAAACACCCGCGCCATCTGCACCTGGGTCTGCATTTCGGCCAGCTTGAAACGCGTGTTCTGAAAGCTGGCCACGGTATTGCCGAATACCTTGCGCTCGCGCACGTAGCTGATGGTCTCATCGATTGCCTGCTGCGCCGAGGCGGTAGCGCTGATGGCGATCTGCATGCGCTCCCAGGGCAGCTCCTGCATCAGGTAGATGAAGCCCTGGCCTTCGCTGCCCAGCAGGTTGGCGCCGGGCACCCGGACATTGCTGAAAAACAGCTCGGAGGTATCCTGCGCCTTCAGGCCGATCTTCTTCAGCCGCTTGCCTTTCTCGAAACCGGCCATGCCGTGCTCGACCAGAATCAGGCTGGTGCCCTTGGCGCCCAGTGCCGGGTTGGTCTTGGCGACGGTGATCACCAGATCCGCGTTCCAGCCGTTGGTAATGAATGTCTTGGCGCCATTGACGATGTAGTCGCCGTTGCCGTCCTTCACCGCCGATGTCTTTACCGACTGCAGGTCGGAACCCACGCCGGGCTCGGTCATCGCAATCGCCCCGATTATTTCACCGCGCGCCATGCGTGGCAGGTAATTGGCCTTCTGCGCCTGGCTGCCGTACTTCAGAATATACGGCGCGACAATCTCCGAATGCAGCGAAAAGCCGATGCCCGAAGTGTGCGCTTTGGCGGTTTCCTCCATCATCACCATGCTGTACAGCCGGCCGGCGGCGGCACCACCGTATTGCTCCGGCATGCTGGGGCACAGGAAACCGTTTTCGCCCGCCTTTAGCCAGACCGCGCGGTCCACATAACCACGCTCTTCCCAGGCCTCATGGTGCGGCATCACTTCCTTCTCCAGGAACTTGCGGAACGAGGAACGAAAACTCTCGTGCTCTTCGGTGAACAGCGTGCGCGGGATCATGGGGGCATCTCCTGGCCAGGAATGTGGTTCAAGCTCAAATGGTAGTCGAGCACCCGTGTATCGGCCGAACGGCCTGTTAACCTTGGGGCGAGCCTGACGGCCACCCACTTTTACTGGAGTACATAAACATGCGCGACTACCTGAAGTTCTACATCAACGGCGCCTGGGTCGACCCGGTCACACCCAACAGCATGGCCGTCATCAACCCTGCCACCGAGACCGCGGCCGGGCACATTTCGATGGGTTCGGCCGCCGATGTGGACCGGGCCGTGAAGGCCGCGCGCGCGGCCTTTGCGAGTTATTCACAAACCAGCGTGGATGAGCGTGTGGCGCTGCTGGAACGCATCATTGCCGAGTACCAGAAGCGTTATGCCGACATGGCCGCGGCCATTACCGAAGAGATGGGCGCGCCGGCGCTGCTGGCGCAAAAAGCGCAGGCCGCGATGGGTAGCGCTCACTTGCAAGCGGCTCTGGGCGTGTTGAAGAAATACGCCTTCCAGGAACTGCGCGGCAGCACCCTGCTGCAGAAGGAGCCGATCGGCGTGTGTGGCCTGATCACACCCTGGAACTGGCCGATGAACCAGATCGCCTGCAAAGTGGCGCCAGCGCTGGCGGTGGGCTGCACGATGGTGCTGAAGCCCTCGGAGATCGCGCCGTTTTCGGCCCAGATCTGGACCGAAGTGCTACACGCCGCCGGTGTGCCAGCCGGTGTGTTCAACCTGGTCAACGGTGACGGACCGGTCGTCGGCGCGGCCATAACCAGCCACCCGGGCGTGGACATGGTGTCCTTTACCGGCTCTACCCGCGCCGGCATCGAGGTGGCACGCAACGCCGCGCCGACGGTGAAACGTGTGCACCAGGAGCTCGGCGGCAAGTCACCCAATATCATCCTGGAACACGCAGATTTCAAACGCGCCATCAGCGCTGGCGTGCGCGGCGTGATGAGCAACTCCGGCCAATCCTGCAACGCGCCCACCCGAATGCTGGTGCCGAATTCGCGCATGGCCGAAGCGCTGGCCATCGCCAGGGAAGCAGCATTGGCCACCACGGTAGGCGACCCGGCCAGCGGCGCCGCCTTGGGCCCGGTGATCTCGGCCACGCAGTGGGACAAGATCCAGACCCTGATCCACAAAGGCATCGAAGAAGGCGCTACGGTGGTGGCCGGTGGACCGGGCAAGCCCGAGGGGCTGGACCGGGGTTATTACGTCAAACCCACGGTGTTGGCCAATGTGAACAACCGGATGACGGTCGCGCGCGAGGAGATATTCGGGCCGGTGCTGACCATACTGGGTTACGACACGGTCGACCAGGCGGTGGAGATAGCCAACGACACGCCTTATGGTCTGGCCGCTTATGTGTCGGGCACCGACGTGGACGCCACACGCAAGGTGGCCGCGCGGCTGCGTGCCGGGCAGGTGAACATAAACAACGCGGCCCCCGACCTGATGGCGCCATTTGGCGGCTTCAAGCAGTCGGGCAACGGGCGCGAGTGGGGCGAACATGCGTTCGCCGAATTCCTGGAGGTCAAGGCGGTGCTGGGTTATGCACCCAAAGTCACGGCATGAGTGACGGTTCCAACCCGAGGGCGCAAACATGACAAGCATCAACCAGGTGGTGGACTTGAGCGTCGAAGACGGCGTGGCGGTGGTGACAGTCAATTCGCCGCCGGTGAATGCCTTGTCGGTCGATGTGCGCAATGGCTTGAGCGCTGCGTTTCAGCAGGTCCTGGGCGATACGGCGGTCCGGGCCATCGTCCTGATCTGCGAGGGGCGCACTTTCATCGCCGGCGCCGACATCAGCGCGTTCGGCCAGCCGCCGCAGGGTGCGAGCGTGCTCGACATGCTAAAGGCGATAGAAGGCGCCGCGCAGCCGGTAATTGCCGCGATCCACGGCACGGCGCTCGGTGGCGGATTCGAAGTGGCGCTGGCGTGCCACTACCGCGTCGCAGTGCCGTCGGCGAAATGCGGATTGCCGGAAGTCAAACTGGGATTGTTGCCGGGCGCCGGCGGCACGCAACGCCTGCCGCGCATCGTGGGGGTCGAGCGCGCGCTCGAAATGCTCACGTCGGGCGAACATGTTGGCGCCAGGGCGTGCCTGGCGATGGGGCTGATCGATGCGCTGGTGGATGAAGGCAAGTTGCGCGCAGGCGCGATCGCTTTTGCGCGCGCTCTTGTCGCCGAGGAGCGGCCCTTGAAGCAAGTGCGTGACCTGGACGACAAACTCGCCGCGGCCCGCGCACAACCTGAAATATTCACCAATTTCCGCCAGGCGAACGCCAGGAAGTTCCGCGGTTTCCAGGCCCCCGAATACAACATCCGCTGCATCGAGGCGGCCGTGAACATGCCGTTCGACGAGGGGATGAAATTCGAGCGCCGCTTGTTCCTGGAATTGATGGCCGGCGCGCAGTCGGCAGCGCAGCGTTATGCATTCTTCGCCGAGCGCGCGGTCTGGAAAATACCCGATGTGCCGCCCGGCACACCCACGCTGCCGGTAACCGGTGTGGGCATCATCGGCGCGGGCACCATGGGCGGCGGCATTGCCATGAACTTCCTCAACATCGGTGTGCCGGTGACGATTGTCGAAACCAAACAAGACGCGCTCGACCGCGGGCTGGCCACGGTGCGGCGCAACTATGAAAACACGGCCAAACGCGGGCGATTGACGTCTGCCGACGTCGAGCAGCGCATGGCCCTTTTGACCGGAACACTCTCGCTGGACTCGTTGGCCGATAGCGACCTGGTGATCGAGGCCGCGTTCGAGAACATGGACGTCAAGAAAGAATTGTTCGGCAAACTCGACGCATTGGCGAAGCCCGGCGCGATCCTGGCCACCAATACCTCGCGTCTGGACGTGAACGAGATTGCGTCGGCGACACAGCGGCCTCAGGCGGTGATCGGCTTGCACTTTTTCTCGCCCGCCAATGTCATGCGCCTGCTCGAGGTGGTGCGTGGCGACAAGACTTCGAAACCGGTGATTGCCACGGCGATGCAGTTGGCGCGCAAGATCGGCAAGATCGCCGCCCTGGTTGGCGTATGCCCCGGCTTTGTCGGTAACCGCATGTTGGGGCAGCGCCAGCGCGAGGCGCAACAACTCATCCTAGAGGGCGCACTGCCCTGGGACGTCGACCGCGTGTTGTACGACTTCGGTTTCCCCATGGGGCCATTTGCGATGTCGGATTTGGCCGGCCTGGACCTCGGCTGGTCGCGCCAGACCTCCACCGGTGAAACCATGCGCGAGATCCTGTGCGAACTGGACCGCCGCGGGCAGAAATCCGGCGCGGGCTTTTATGACTACGACTCCGAGCGCAAGGCAACACCATCGGCGGTGGTCGAACAGTTGATCCTGGACCTGGCGGTGAAAAAGGGAGTCAGCCGCCGCGTTATTTCGGACGACGAAATCCTGCAACGCTGCATCTATCCGATGATCAACGAAGGCGCCAAGATTCTGGAAGAAGGCAAGGCAATTCGCGCCTCGGACATCGATGTGGTGTGGATCAACGGCTACGGCTGGCCGGTCTATCGCGGCGGGCCGATGTTTTATGGCGACAGCATCGGGCTGGACAAGGTTCTGGCCAGCATGCGCGAGTTCGAAGCCCGGATGGGGGCGGACTTCAAGCCGTCCGTATTGCTGCAGAAACTGGCCGCCGAGGGCAGGCGTTTTCAGGATCTGAAACAAGCATAGGCGTGGGCCCGCATGGCCGCCCGCGGGCTGAACAGCCGCTAGGATTCATGCGTAATATCGTGCCCGGACAGACCAGGCCATGCACGAGTCAAAAGACGCATGCCTTGCGCCGTGGCGAGTTCCTGATTGCCAGCCAAGCCGGCGAGCCGTACCGGCTGGCTGGGCTGAGTTTTGACACCAAATTCAATCTTGCCGCTTTGGTAGAACTGGACTACAACCGCACCTGGTTCAAGGTGCCGCCCGCGGCCCCCTGCGGGCAAAAGCCCAAGCTAGGTCTGCTGCATGCCAGTTTGATGCGATCCTTTCAGGCCGCGTGGAAGGCTGTCAATCCGTAACCAGTTTCGACCACCGCATTCGCGTTTGGCGAATGCCGCTACACCTGGTTCTTCAGAGCGGCCTGCGTAATCTGGGACAGTGTTGCCCGGGTCGTAATAACCTCCGGGTCCAGCGTCACTTCTATCAGCGTGCCTTCAGCACGTGCCAATGCGGCGAGTAGCTGCGGCTCGAACTCGGCGGTCTTGCTGATCTTCACTCCCGCGTAACCATAGGCGCGCGCCAGTGCCGCGAAGTCCGGGTTGCGCAACGCGGTGCCGGCCACATGCAGCGGGTAGTCGCGCTCCTGGTGCATGCGGATGGTGCCGAACATGCCGTTGTTGAGCAAAACGATGATGCTTTTTGCGCCGTATTGCACGGCGGTGGCAAGCTCCTGGCCATTCATCAGAAAGTCACCGTCGCCAGCCATCGTGAACGCCACGCGGCCGGTGGTGATGGCGGCCGCAATGCCGGCCG
Organism: Betaproteobacteria bacterium; assembly: GCA_031403955.1. Taxonomy (GTDB): domain Bacteria; phylum Pseudomonadota; class Gammaproteobacteria; order Burkholderiales; family Burkholderiaceae_C; genus CAISIP01. Next base: position 2,550 of record JANNGR010000593.1, on the reverse strand, counting down.
GCACGCCGTAACCCATTGCGCCATTGGTGGGCGCCAGCTGGGTTTTGAAGCCTTTGGCCAGGCCGTGGTGCTGGTAGAAGCGGTGCACCCAACTGGCGAAGTTGCCGGCGCCGTTGGTCAACACCGCATCGCTGGGCAAATGCTTTTGCAGCGTGGCGACGATGGCCGGCATGTCGATTTCGCCCGGCAACGGTTGCGGCTCCATATTCGCCCGGTAGTCGGCATGACTCGCCTGGGCCCAGGCTTCCCACGCCACCGTGGTTGGGGCGCTCAGCACCTCGAGCGAACGCGCCGCCGCGTTCATGCTGGCGTTGATGGCCAGGTCGGCCTGGTAGACCCGGTTCAGTTCTTCGGCGCTGGCGTGTATATGCACCAGCTTCTGCGTCGAGCGCGGCACCTGCAGCAGGCTGTAGCCGCCGGTGGTCATCTCGCCCAGACGCGGCCCGATGGCGATGATCAGGTCGCTGTCCCGTACCCGGGCCGCCAGCCGGGGATTGATGCCGATGCCCACATCGCCGGCATACAGCAAATGGTGGTTGTCAAACGTGTCCTGGAACCGGAATGCGTTGCCCACCGGCAGCTTCCAGTTTTCGGCGAAACGCTGCAGCGCCTGCGCCGCCTGCACGGTCCAGCCGCCGCCACCGGCAATCACCAGCGGCCGCTTGGAGGCCAGCAACATTTCGCGCAGATCGCGCAACGACCCGGGGTCGCTCCAGGCCTGCACCGCCTCGACCCGCGGCAAGGCTTGCGGCATGCTGCCGGTAACGGGATGCGCCGGCACGGGTGCGGCAAGCATGTCTTCCGGCAACACCAGCACCACCGGCCCCGGCCGGCCGTTCATCGCGGTCGCGAAAGCGCGCGCGATGTATTCAGGAATACGCGCCGCGTCGTCGATACGCTCCACCCGCTTGGCCATGCCCTTGGTGCTGGGGCCGAAAAAGCTGCAGTAATCGACCTCCTGGAACGCCTCGCGGTCACGTGTACCACTCGCCACGTCACCGACAAACAACAACATCGGCGTGCTGTCCTGGTACGCGGTGTGTACACCGATCGATGCGTTGGTGGCGCCGGGACCGCGCGTCACAAAACACACGCCAGGCCGTCCGGTGAGTTTGCCGTGCGCTTCGGCCATGAAAGCCGCCCCGCCCTCCTGGCGGTTGATCACAAACCTGATCTGGTCCGCATGCGCGTGAAACCCGTCCAGCACCGCCAGATAACTTTCACCCGGCACGCCAAAGGCATGCGTGACGCCCTGGGCCACCAGGCATTCGACCAGCAGATGGCCACCGATTTTGCTACTCATGCCCTGGATTTTGCGCCCACCGGCATGGTGCGAGAACCAACACCCAAGGCGACACCGACACTGAGCAACATCACGAGCGCAGCACCAAGGAAAGTGGCGCTGTACCAGCCGCGGTCCATGAATACGCCAAACAGCAACGGGGCGATGGCAAAACCCACGTCGAGCCCCGAATACACCATGCCATAGACCCGGCCGGTGGCGCCTTTGGGCGTCGCTTTTTTTATCATCATGTCACGTGACGGGCCACCGATGCCAACCGCGAAACCGGTCGCCGCCCGTACCACCATGGTGCCGGTGGCGCCGAAAAGCCCGGTGCCACACAAAGCCAGGAACAGTGCGGCCACACCCATGCAAATCGCCACCACCTTGTCGCTGTTCGTGGTGCGTGCGGCCACGAAGCCACCCGCCAGGATGCCTAAGGCGCCACACAACATGTAGGCCGTCAGCGTCATGGTCGCGGCTTCGAAACTCACGCCATGCAAGGCTTTTAGCAACGAGACCGAGAAACTCTGCACCACCGCCAAGGTCATGGTCGACAGCAGGAAAAATCCGAAGCACCACCAGACCACCGGCAGCTTCATGAACGCCAGATCGTGTTCCCCCGGTTGGTCCGCGCGCCGCACCGCAACGACCGTGCTCAACTTGTCGCGTTGCAGCACCAGCAACATCAATATGGCAGCGTACAGGGCGGCGGCGGCGAGATAGGCGGTGCGCCAGTTGGTCAGGCTGCTGATGGTGGCAAGAAACACCGGCGCCGCCGCCCAGCCCAGGTTGCCCGTCAACCCATGGGCGCTGAATGCGTAACCCAATCGGGCCGGTGAAACCCGCTGGTTCAGAATCGTGAAATCGACCGGGTGAAACGGCGAGTTGCCAAACCCCGCCAAGGCCGCCACCAGCATCAGCGCCGGATAACTGGTGGCGAACGAAGCCCCAAGACATGCCAGCACAAAAATCGCCAGCGCCCCAAACAACACAGGCCGCGCGCCCATGCGGTCCACCAGAAACCCGCCGCTGGCCTGGCCCAGGCCGGAGACCACGAAAAACACCGACATCAACAGCCCCAGTTCCGAGAAACTAAGGCCGAATTCCTGCATGAAGACCGGAAACATCAGCGGCAGCAACAAATGCGAGAAATGGGAGCTGGCGTGCGCCAGGCCAACCAGGCCAATGATGGATGCGTCCTGCTTGAGTGGAATCGGCACGCTGGCCGCGACGGTGGCGGTATGCATAGTGTTATGGTAGTTTCG
>JANNGR010000592.1:0-3440 GCA_031403955.1 Betaproteobacteria bacterium | reverse complement strand
CGATGTTCGCGTTCACCAAATCCTACGCCATGGATGGCTGGCGCATCGGTTATCTCGCCGCGCCCGCGTGGTTGATGCCGGGCCTGCTGAAGGTGACTGCCAACGACGTGACCCACGTCAACACTTTCGTGCAGGCGGGCGCGCTCGCCGCCGTGACGCAGGGCAAAGAGGCACTGGCGGCGCTGGTGGCGGAAGACCGGCGAAAACGCGACCACGTCGTCGGCAAGCTCAACCGGATGCGGGGCGTGCATTGTGCATTTCCTGAAGGCTCGATCTACGCGTTCCCGGATATCACCCGCACTGGAATCGGGTCGCAACTACTGGCCGAGCGGATACTGCACGAGGCCGATGTCGTGGTCGAGTCCGGGAGTTTCTATGGCCCGGCGGGTGAAGGACATCTTCGCGTCTGCTTCGGGTCGCAGCCGTTCGAGCGCCTGGACGAAGGCATGACGCGGCTGACCGCCTTCTTCAACCGGCTTTGAGCGGCCGACGCCAACCGGGGAAGAACCATGAACCAGAGCATCCTGGAGATAACGAAGCTGACCCGGCGTTTTGGCGAAATGCGCGCGGTGGATGGCGTCGATCTCCAAGTCGAGCGAGGCGCCATCACCGGCCTAATCGGGCCCAACGGCGCGGGCAAGAGTACTTTGTTCGGTGTGGTCGCCGGCGAGCATGCGCCCAGCGAGGGCGAGATCCGCTTCGACGGGAAGCGCATTTCCGGCCTGAGCCCTGACCGGATCTTCCGCGCCGGCCTGGCCCGCACATTCCAGATACCGCGGCCCTTTCCAAAAATGACGGTGCTGGAGAACGTGATGCTCACGCCGATGCGGCAATCCGGCGAACGCTTCTGGAACAACTGGTTCAGTCCGGGCGCGGTGAGCTCGCAGGAGCGCCAGATCCGCGAAAAGGCCATGGAGGTGTTGGGGTTCACGGGCCTCGGCGCTAAAGTGCACGACCTTGCCGGGGTGTTGTCAGGCGGACAGCAAAAGCTGCTGGGTCTGGCGCAGGTCATGATGGTCGACCCGCAGCTAATATTGCTCGACGAGCCCGCCGCCGGTGTCAACCCGACGCTGCTGGAATCGCTGGTGGAGAAAATCGTGGCGATCAACCGGCGCGGCGTCGCCTTTCTGATCGTCGAACACAACATGGACATGGTGATGGCGATGTCCAGCTCCATCGTGGTCATGGCGCAGGGACGCATCATTGCCCAAGGGAGGCCGGACGTGGTGCGCAATGACCAGCGCGTGATCGATGCCTACCTGGGCGACGCGTCAGCGGAGGCAACGGCATGAGCACCCCGATCCTGACGGCCCGCAATATATGCGCGAGTTATGTGCGCGGCATGCCCATCGTGCACGACATTTCGGTCGAAATTGCCCCGGGCGAGGTGGTCACGCTTATCGGGCCGAACGGGGCCGGCAAGTCGACTTTCCTCAAGGCCATCGCCGGACTGGTGCTGGTCGAGCATGGCGAGGTGCGGCTGGCGCAACGCGACATCACGGCGCTGCAAACCCATGCGCTGGCCAGCAGCGGTATCGGCTTCGTGCCGCAGACTGGCAACATCTTTCCGACGCTGTCGATCGAGGACAACCTGATCGCCGGCGGCCATACGCTCCCACGCGCGGTCATGCGCGAACGCGTGCGCCGTGCATTCGCGCGCTTTCCTGCGCTTGCGGCGCGACGCTCGGCTGCGGCCAACGTGCTGTCGGGCGGGCAGCGGCAGATGCTGGCCGTCGCCCGAGCCCTTATGACCGATCCCACTCTGGTCATGCTCGACGAACCCACCGCCGGGCTTGCCCCGAAGGTCGTCCTCGAGGTGCTGGACGAGCTCCGGGGGCTGGCGCGCAGCGGCGTGGCGGTGCTCATGGTCGAACAGAACGCCAAGGCCGCCCTGCGCATGTCGGACCGCGCCTATGTGCTGGTCGAAGGCCGCAATCACCTGTCGGGCAATGCGGCCGACCTGCTCAACGATCCTGCCATCGGGCAGGCTTTCCTCGGCTCACGAAAGGCTACCCATGATCGCCCAGACATTCGCTGATGGCCTGTTGACCGGCGCCGTGTTGTCGCTTGGCGCGACGGGGTATTCGCTCAGTGCGCAAATCCTCAAGTTCGCGAACTTCGCGCACGCCGAACTGCTCACCTGGGGCGCCTACATTGCCCTGATCTTCACGGTCTTCGCCACGGCGGGTACGCCGATGGGACCGCTGTCTTTCGGGTGGCAACTGCTCGCTGCGGTTGTGTTGGCGGGCGTGGGCACGGCCGTCATCGCCGTGGCCGTGGACTCCCTCGTCTTCAGTAAATTGCGCGACCGCGCTGCCAACAGCCTGACACTGGTGTTCGCGAGTTTCGGCGCGGCGCTGGTACTGCGCAACCTGATCTTGCTGATCTGGGGCGCCGAGGCGCGCTACTACAGCCAGGAGCTGCAGATCGCGGTGCAGGTTCTGCCGGATGTGCTGCTGATGCCGGACCAGGTATTCGTGCTGGCGCTGACGGTGGCCCTTGTCGTCGCGTTATACCTTTTCCTGCGCTTCAGCAGCATCGGCGTCGCCATGCGGGCCATGGCGGACAGCCCTGCGCTGGCGCGCGTTTGCGGCATCGACATCACGAGTGTGGTGCGCTGGACCTGGGTCCTCAGCGGCATGCTGGCAGCTGCCGCGGGGGCTTTCACCGGCCTAACGATCCAGATCCGGCCTGAACTCGGCTTCAACATGCTGCTGGGCGTCATGACGGCAGCCATCCTGGGCGGTACCAGCAGCCTTTTCGGCGCCGTCGCCGGTGGGCTCATCGTGGGGCTAGCCGAAAGCTTCTCGGTGCTGGTGATCCCGGCCAGCTACAAGAGCGCCGTCCCCTTTTTGCTGTTGCTGCTGGTCCTGTATGTCCGGCCGCAGGGCCTGTTCACCCGCTCCACACGTTCTTGAAGGCGCACACCATGGGACTGTTGTCGTACCTGGTATTTTTCCTGATCGTTGCGCTTATCTTCGCCGTGGCCACGATGGGGCTGAACCTTCAGTGGGGCACAGCCGGCGTCTTCAACGCGGGGGTCGTGGGCTTCTATGCGGTGGGCGCCTATGCATTCGCCATCCTTACCGCGGCGCCCAAGGCGGGCATGCTCGGGAATTTTGGGCTGCCGTGGATCGTGGGCATGCTCGGCGCGATGGCGGTGTCGGCCTTCGTGGCCGCTCTGATCGGCTTCGCGACGACGCGCCTGCGCGGCGACTACCTGGCCATTGCGACGTTCGGGGTGGCGGTCACGATTCAACTGGTCGCGCTGAACTTCGCGGCGTTGACGGGGGGCAGCATCGGCATCTCGTCGATCGCACGGCCCTTCAAGGACGTGCTTGACAGCCCCTGGGCCGACAACAGCGTCTACCTGGCCATTGTGCTGCTGACCGTGGCGGGGGTGTACGTGGCCATCGAACGCATCGTCGCATCACCCTGGG
>JANNGR010000591.1:0-3044 GCA_031403955.1 Betaproteobacteria bacterium | reverse complement strand
CCGGCCGCCGATGCTGCCACGCGCGCGCCGGATTCGACCACGAGCATCCCATGCAGCGCGCTGGCATCCGCGCCCGGAGCGTTCTGAAGCATGTTGGCCATCCGCCTTGCTTATTCCAGCCTTAGTCCCAGTTCCTTGATGGTCGGCGCCCAGGTTGTGGTCTGCTCCTCCACCAGCTTGCGCGCTTCGGCGAGCGTGGTGCGCGTGGGCACGAAGGACATGCCCTGCATGCGATCGACCACCTCCTTGTCCTGCAGCACGCGGTCCAGCGCGCCGTGCAGCCGCTCGACGATCTCGCGCGGCGTCTTGGCCGGCACCGCCAGTACATAACCCACGCCACCGTTGACGCCCTTCATGCCCATGTCCTCCATCACCGGCACATCGCGCAGCAGCGCATTGCGCTTGACGCTGGCTACCAGCACCGGCCGCACGACGCCGCCGTCGACCTGCCCCTTCACCCCGCCGATGGCCATCGAGGCGGCATCGATGCTGCCGCCCAGCAGATCGTTCACGGCCGGAGCGGTGCCCTTGTACGCCACGTGCGTAACCGGAAAGTTGTTGAGCTTGCCCCAGGGTCAGGATGACCAGATGGCCCGCGCCACCCACTCCACCGGAGCCAACATTGATGCCGCCCTGGCGCGTGCGTGCCAAGGCCACCAGGTCGGCAAAAGTGCGCACGGGCGAATCCTTGCGCACAATGATGATGCTTGGCGTCTCCGCCACGCCCCCGATGTAGGTAAGGTCCTCCATCGGGTCGTAGCCCAGGTTCTGCGCCATCAGCGGGAAGGTGCCCACGGTGGTCGGCATGATGCCGATGGTGTAGCCGTCGGGCGTGGCGCGCGCCACCGAGCGGTTGCCCACGTTACCGGAGGCACCAGGACGATTCTCGATGATGACCGCCTGGCCGAGCTGCTCTGCCAGCTTGTTCTGGATGGCGCGCACGATGTTATCGGTAGTACCGCCAGGCGTGTAGGGCACCACCAGCGTGATGGGTTTGGAAGGATAGGCCTGGGCGAGCGCTGGCAACGCGCTCGCGGCGCCTAGCCCGATGGCCAAGGTGGACAGGCGCTGCAGCGCGGCGCGGCGATTGAAATGGCTGGACATGGTGTGTCTCCTGGTGAAAGCTTGCAAGGGCGCAATGGGGTGCCGGTCAGCGGCTTTCGATTTCGCATTCACCATGGTCGAGCACCACGGCATTACGTTCGGGCACGCGGCATCGGAAGCGGACCTGGTTGGCGTCCACCCAGATATCGGTCTCGATACGGTCGCCCGGATAGACGATGGCGCTGAAGCGGGTACCGAAAGTTTTCATGCGCGTGGGATCGTAGTCGCACACGCCGGCCAATACTTCGCGGCAGGCGATGCCCAGCGTGCCCGAGCCGTGCAGAATCGGCGCCTTGAAGCCCATCTGCCGCGCGATGTCCGGGTCGGCATGGATCACGTTGCGGTCTCCCGTCAGGCGGTAGAAAAGTGCGTGCCATGCAAGGGTGCTCGTCACGCGTACCAGGTCGGGTGCTCGCTCCGGCATGGGCTGTACAGCAAGGGCTGGAATGGAGGGCGCGCCGATGCCGCCGTCGCCCCGAGCGAGGTAAAGGTTATACACATTGAAAAGAGCCGTGCCGTCCTTGAGGCGCACCTTGGTGTCGGTCTCGATCAGTAGCCCCTTGGCCGGTCCCTTATCCCACACTTGGGTGATACGGTGGTCGGCCAGCACCTCGGCAGCCGGCGGCAGCGGCCGGTGCAATGTGAGTTTCTGCTCGCCGTGCAACATCTTCGGCACGTCCAGGCCGATGTCGTAAATCAGGTTGTGGCGCGCCACCGTCACGGCCTGGCTGGGAACCGAGCGCAGCGTGCCGCGTCGCTCGTAGACGAAGTCCAGCTCGCGCGTGTCGAACGGGTCGCGTCCCATGCCCACCGCCATGCCGTACAGCATGCTGTCGCGTTCGGTATAGGCATGGGCAGCGTCGCTGGCGCGCTGCGCCATCAGGAAGTCATAGGTGATGGACGGCATGGGAGTCGATGAAATGCGTTTGTCGTTGTCAGTCTCGGCCGGTGGGGATGCGGTTGAAAGGCAGACCCTTGTCGGCGCGCAGGTCAGCCGGCAGGCCCAGCACCTGTTCGGCCAGAATATTGCGCTGGATCTCGGCCGTGCCGCCGCCCACGCGAATGGCCGGTGCGCTCAACAGCATCTTCTGGAACGACCGACGGGCGTCGCCGCCCTCGATCACCGCACCGGCCGGGCCCAGCAGGTCGAGCGCGAAGGCGCACACCTCCTGTGCCAGCTCGCCAGCCACCAGTTTTCCGATCGAATTCTCCGGGCCAGGCGGCTTGCCGCTGGACAAGGCCGAGAGTGTTCTCGCCATGGTCCACTGCAGGCCTCGCGAGCGTGCCACCCAGGTCGCCAGGCGGGTACGCACCGCCGGATCGTCGATGGGACGACCCTCATGGGTCTGCAACTCACAGCACAGGTCGAAGAGTTCGGGCACGCCGGTGGGAATGGCCGCGGCCAGGTGCAGGCGTTCGTTCATCAAGGTTGTCAGCGCCACCTTCCAGCCGCCACCCACGGGACCGATCCGCTGCGCATCCGGAACCCGCGCGCCACTGAAGAAGACCTCGCTGAAATTCCGCTCGCCGGTCATCGAACGGATGCGCCGCACCTCCACACCGGGCGAGCGCATGTCGATGGCGAACATGGTGAGCCCTTCGTGTTTGGCCAGCGTCGGGTCGGTGCGTGCCAACAGCAGGCCAAGATCGGCCAGGTGGGCATGGGTAGTCCATATTTTCTGGCCGTCGATGACCCAGTCGTCGCCGTCGCGCTGCGCACGCGTGCGCAGGCCCGCAAGGTCGGAGCCGCCAGAGGGCTCGGAAAAAAGCTGGCACCACACTTCCGCCCCCGAGACGATGGGTGGCAGCCAGCGCTGCTTTTGCGCCTCGGTACCATGGGTGATCAGGGTTGGCCCGGCCATGCCGTGCCCGATAACGAAGAGATGGGACAGTTGCGCATACGCCCCCTCCTCCTGCTGCCATACCACGCGTTCGATGGG
>JANNGR010000590.1:0-2860 GCA_031403955.1 Betaproteobacteria bacterium | reverse complement strand
GATATGAAAAAATCAAACTCCCCGCCATGAATGACGGGGCTATTAATTCAGTTCAATAACAATTATAAATGTACCAAACTTACCATAATCCTTCAAATTATTACATCTAAATGACAATACCGTTGTACAAACACTGGCCTTTTTTGCTGACCCGTGCAGCCACCGGCCAATGGTGGGGTATCTACTACGACACCTTGTCGGCCTGCACCTTCGACCTGGGTTGCGAACACGACAATTACCACGACCGGTTCCGTTACGTGGAGATCGATGACGGCGACCTGGACTATTACCTGATGGTCGGGTCCAACCCCGGCGAGGTGATCGCACAATTCGTTCACCTGATCGGCGGCACGCATTTGCCGCCACGTTGGTCGCTCGGTTTTGCCCAAACCGCGATGGGGCTGGCCGACGCACCCGACGCGCAAGACCAGCTCGACGCGTTTATTACGCGCATCGAAGCCGAAGGCATACCCTGTTCGTCGTTCCATTACGGTTCGGGCTACTCGTCGCGCGGCAAGCGCCGTTACGTGTTTACCTGGAATAGCGGCAAGTTCCCCGATCCCAAAACGCTAAATGCCAGGTTCCACGCCGCCGGCATGCAGCTGGTGGCGAATATCAAACCCTGCCTGCTGGACGACCACCCGGCGTTCGAAGAGGTGCGTACGCAGGGCGGCTTTGTCCATGACGTGTCCACCGGGCAGCCGGTAGTCGAGCAGTTCTGGGATGGTGTGGGTTCCCATCTCGACTTCACACATCCGGCCGTCGTGGCCTGGTGGCAGGAAAACCTGCGCGCGCAGGTATTGGACTATGGAATCGACGCCGGTTGGAACGACAACAATGAATACGCGATCATGGACGATGGCGCCACCTGCCACGGTTTTGGTGAATCGATTCCGATGCACCGCGCACGTCCCTTGCATGCATTGCTGATGACACGTGCAACCTTTGAAGCCCAGGCCGCGCAATGGCCGGGCCGGGAAGTTTTCACCGTCACGCGGGGTGGCCCGCCGGGGCTGCAACGTTACGCGCAAACCTGGAGCGGCGACAACACCACCAGTTGGGAAACATTGCGCTGGAACATACGCACCGGTCTGCAGATGTCGCTGTCGGGCATGTTCAATATGGGCCATGACGTGGGCGGTTTTGCCGGTCCGTCGCCCGACGCGGAACTGTTCTTGCGCTGGGTCCAGGCCGGCTGCCTGAACCCACGCATGGTGATGAACTCCTGGAAAGCCGATGGCAGCAACAACGTGCCCTGGCTGCACCCGACGGTGACGGCCGATGTGGCCGCCGCGATCCGGCTGCGCTACACGCTGATGCCGTACCTGTGGTCACTGTTCGAGCGCGCGCATAGGTTGCACCAACCGATCATCCGCCCGACCTTCTACGACTTCCCGGATGACGCTCGTTGTTTCGCCGACAGCGACGATTTCATGCTCGGCGACGCGTTGCTGGTGGCGCCGGTGGTGCAACCGGGCGCTAACTCACGCACCGTCTACCTGCCCGAAGGACCAAAAGCCTGGTTTGACTTCCACACCGGTGCGCGCCTCGAATCCGGTCAAGCACACACGGTCGCCGCACCGCTGTCGACACTGCCCTTGTTTGCGCGAGCCGGCGCATCGATCCCGCTGGCGGCCGGCGTCGCGCTGCGCCAACACCATGACGATCCGACGAGCGAAGTGCGGACCTACGGCATATGAATTGATCGAGGGGCTGCCCTGAATACCGAGCAACGAATTCTTGCCTGCTGGAATCAGAACGCAACGCCCTGGATTGAGGCCATTCGCAACCGGCGGATAAGCAGCCGTATCCTGACCACTGACGCGGCAATCGTCTCAGCGATAGTTGCTACCCAGCCCAACACCGTGCTCGACATTGGCTGCGGCGAGGGTTGGTTGGTGCGCGAGCTGGTCCGCCTGGGCATGCAGGCCAGGGGAGTTGATGCGGTACCGGCCCTGATCGACGAGGCAATCCGGCTCGGTGGTGAATTTTCGGTTGCCAGCTACGAAGAACTGACGTCCGCAACTATAAGTCGGACCGCGGACACGGTGTGCTGCAATTTTTCGCTGCTTGGCAAAGAGTCGGTGCAGCAGCTATTTCATTACATGCCGGCGCTGTTGAACCCCAATGGGCGCTTTGTGGTGCAGACCCTGCATCCACGCGAGGCCTGCGGCGAGCAGCCTTATGAAGATGGCTGGCGTGACGGCTCCTGGGCTGGTTTCGATGCCGGATTTGCCGCTGCGCCACCTTGGTATTTTCGGACGCTGGAGAGCTGGCGCCACTTGTTCAGCGCCTCAGGCATGGAATTGATCAGTGAATCCTGGCCGATTCATCCACTGACTGGCCGGCCGGCGTCGGTCGTGTTTGTTGCATCGGCGGTGGGTAGCGAATAACAACTCAGCTGCCGATCCGCTGCCCGCTTTGTGGATCAAACAAAACTGCCTTGTCGACATCAAAGGCCAGCGCGGCAATTTCACCGGGCTCGCGTTCGCTTTGTGGTGCCACCCGGGCGGTTACCTTGCTGCCGTTGATTTGCACCAGCAACAATGTGTCGGGCCCGGTCGGCTCGACCAGATCGACCGTGCAGGGCAGATGGCCGGCCCCATTGACGGCGATGTCGATCGCCTCCGGGCGTATGCCGAGTATCACTTCCCGGTCAACATACGGCCGCAGCGCTTCGCTTGCCGGCAGCATCAAATCGTGGCTGGCGTCGCCGCTTTGCAGATTCAAGCTCAGCCAGGCACCCTGGCGGCGCATCGTCACCGGTATGAAATTCATCGACGGGCTACCGATAAACCCGGCCACAAACAGGTTTGCCGGGCGCTGGTAAAGGTCCTGCGGGGTACCGAACTGCTGTATC
>JANNGR010000589.1:0-5327 GCA_031403955.1 Betaproteobacteria bacterium | reverse complement strand
TCGGAGCTGATCGATCTTGCAGCCGCGTGCCGCCCAATGCCAAGCGCAGGCGAATCCTGGCGCGCGTGTTTGGTGGCCGGTTTGCCACAGGAACTCGAGGCCGCCTGCGGCGAACTGCGCAACGCCATCATGCACGGTGGCGACAAGTCGCGTGTCATCGAAACAGGTTGGTCGTGGTCAGCGCCCGGTTCGCCGCCCGCAGTGGTGGCCTACCTGTTTCCGGGCCAGGGCATGGCGCTGGACATTGGTGTGGACGCATGGGCCGCGCGATTTCCGTTCCTGGCGCAGGCGGCCGGGCGGATCGCCGCCACCGGCGCCGGCATGGACACCGCCAGTGTTCAGCCGCGACTGGCTGAAGTTTGTTTTGCATCGCTGGCCCTGCTGGAGCGGTTCGGCATGCGGCCCGATCTGGTGCTGGGCCACAGCTTTGGCGAGCTTTCGGCGCTGCATGCGGCCGAGGTGTTCGACCAGGCGGCCTTTCGCCAATTGGCGGGTTTTCGTGGCCGGTGCATGCAGGACTCGGTCGTACCGTCCGCCATGCTGGCGATCGAAGCCGATCACGAGCTGGCTTATACACTCGCGGCCCGACACGACTTGGATGTGGCTTGTCACAACACCAAACGCAGGTATGTCCTGGCGGGACACACCGAGGCCATAACCGCGCTGGCGCAGGCGTGTGAACGCCGCGGTGTTCCCGCCGCCAGGCTGCCGGCCGATCGGGCTTTCCATTCACGGCTGATGCAGGAGGCGAAACGCCGCTTCGCCGCCGAGATGGCCACGCTTGAGGTCTGTCGGCCGAAAGTACCGGTGTTGTCGACCATCACCGGCGGACTCTTGGGTGATGAGTTGTTGCGCGAGTTGTTGCTGGAACAATTCGTGTCGCCGGTCAAGTTTGCCGAGGCGGTGAGTAGGATGGGCCGGGTCGACCTGGTGATCGAAGCCGGGGCGGGGCCCGGCTTGGGTGCGCTGGTGGCGGAGATGCATGGGCCGGTCTGTTTGCCTTTGTCGCTCTTCACTGCTTCGCTCGCGCCGCTGCTGGCAGCCATCGGCGCGGCCTGGGTCTGCGGGCGCGATGTGAATCTGGATGTGCTGTATGCCGGGCGACTGCTCAGAGCCTACCGGCTCGAAGACGAACCGCGCTTTCTCGCCAGCCCTTGCGGTTCGAAGGACCTGACCGCGCGTCCCCACACGACACTCGTCAGCAGCCGCGTGATCGAGCGTACCCCAGCGCTGGGCGCTGATCCCGGACTCTGCGCCTTCGACATTCTGCAGGCCGTAATCTGTGATCTGGCCGGCTTGCCGCGGACCAGTGTCTCGGCCGACTCGCGCCTGTTGGCGGACCTGCATCTGAACTCGATTCGTGCCCGGCACGCGGTAGCTACCGCGGCACGGCAACTCGGCATCGCCCGACTGCCGTTCAACCCGGGGCAGATCGCCAACGCATCCGTGGGCGACATTGCCCGGCACCTCGAGCAGCTCCGGTCCGCCGAGGCCGCCGGCGACTCGACTGCGGCCGACGTGCCGATGGGCATTGAACCTTGGGTGCGCGTGTTTAGCCACCGTTGGGAGGCCGTAGACGAGTTAAGCGTCGATGACCTAAGCACATGGCCGTGCCGCATGCAACTCGACGACACGCTGGCACCGATTGCTGGCGAACTGCGCCAGGCGGCCGCCGGTCTGTTCGATGTCGACACATCACTACCGACACTGCTGATTCTTCCGGCAGCCGCGAATACCGATGTGCTGGCGCGATTGTTCGCGGTTGCCAAGGAACTGGCGGCGCGCGGGTCAGTTGGGGGACTGCTGGTGCTGCAGGGCGCCCAACTGGCAAATGGGTTCCTGCGATCGGTCGCCGCAGAGCTGCCCGAGCAGCGTTTTTGTGTGGTGCAGTTCGAACAGTTGAATGTCGAATCACTCGCGCGCGGTGTTCACGCGTTTTGCCGGCGGGCCCGTGGTTATTCGGAACTGCGGCTAAAGGGTCTCGAAGTCCAGCTCAGACGCATTGCGCTGCATCCGGTCGGGCCTCAAGCGGAGCAATGGCTCCCTGGGCCATCGGACATCGTCCTGGTTACCGGCGGAGCGAAGGGCATTGGCGCCGCCACCGCGCGCTTCCTGGGAGCAGCATATGGTTGCCAACTAGCGCTGGTAGGCCGCAGTCCCGCGCAGGACCCGGAAGTTGAGGCGGCGCTGGCCGCGCTGAACGCCGCAGGCCTGCGATCGACTTATGTGCAGGCCGACCTAACCGACGCTAGCGCAACCAAACTGGCCATCCGCGGCATCGAGCGCACCTGCGGCGCAGTAACGGTCGTCATTCACGCGGCCGGCATCAACCGCCCAATGGCGTTGCAGGAGCTGGAGCTGTCGGATTTGCAGGCGACCCTGGCGGCCAAGGTGAGCTCGATTGCCAATCTGCTACAGGCGCTGCGGCCCGGGCAGTTGCGTCTGCTGCTCGGATTCGCGTCGATCATCGGCGAGTTCGGACTGCGCGGCGAGGCGCATTATGCGCTGGCGAATGAATGGCTGGTCGAGCGCATGCGGGAATATTCGAACACTTCGCCATCCACGCGGTGGTTGCCGATCTGCTGGTCTGCCTGGCGGGAAACCGGAATGGCGGCCAAGCTGGACGGGGTGCTCGACGCATTGGCGCGTGTCGATACCCGGGCGCTGGATACGGCCGAGGCGCTCGACGTGTTGCGCGCAATTCTGGAGTCCGGTCGCGCGGGCGAGCCGCTGATCGTTACCGGACGGTACGGCAGAGTTCCCGACCCGCTGGCGGAACTGCCCGCGCTGCACCGGCACCGGTTGCTGGAGTGGCCCAGGGTGTTTTACCCCGGAATCGAGTTGGTCGCTGACGCGGAGCTGTCGACCGACACCGACCCTTATCTTCTCGATCACGCCCCCTACGGCTTGCCGGTTTTCCCCCTGGTCGCAGCGATCGAAGCGATGTTGTCGGCGGCGCAGTGCCTGGGCCAAGGCGATGGCTTGCCGGTGATTGACGACCTGCGGATTGGCGACGCGATCTCCTGTGCGCCCGGACAGCGATTTGTTCTGCGCACAGCGGCGCTGGTGCAGCCGGACGGGTCGATTCGCGTAACTGTCCGATGCAGCACAACCGACTACGCGGTCGATCATTTCTCGGGCCGGCTGCACTGGAACAGAACACCCGCCGCGCGTCTGCAGCTTGAGCTTTCGCAACCCTGTGTCCCAGCCGAGCGGGTGCTTTATCGCGGGCTGGTGTTTCACGGGCCGACTTTCCGGCGCATCGAGGGCTACCACCGGATCGATGCCCGCGGGTGCATTGCCAGTACCCGGGCCGGCAGCAAACAGCGCTGGTACGGGTCGCTACAGAGTCCTGTCTTGGCCGGTGGAGACCCGGCCCTGCGCGACGCGGTGTTACACGCCCTGCAAGTCTGCATACCGCAGCATCCGGTATTGCCGGTGGGCGCAGATCGGATTGAACCCGGTTGCTTGCAGGCCGACTCCGAATACTTCATCTCGGCCCGGCAGACCGACAGTGATGGACGCGAGTTTATTTTCAACATCGACGTCTGCAACCGTGCCGGAGAGGCCATCGAGCGCTGGACCGGTTTACGTGTCGCGCGGATTCTGTCCGACCAGGGCGACCGCAGCCTTCGGCGCGAATTCGACATCGCGCTGCTGGAGCCGTTTGTCGGCCGCCTGCTGCAGGACACCCTGGGCGAGTCCGAATGGCAAGTCGGGGTCTGTGGTGGTGGCCGCCAGCCAGCATCGTCCCGGTTGGCGATTCGACGGGCGCTCGGCCCGCAGGTCGTGCTGATGCACCGCACCGACGGTGCGCCGCAGGTTGCCGGCCATCACGTGTCGATATCACATGGCGACGACCTTACGTTGGCCATCGCGCACCGGCGCAAGAACATCGCTTGCGACGTCCAGGCGCTGCCGGGTGGCCCTGCGACCGATTGGCAACTGATGCTGGGAGCGCATCGATGGGGCTTCGCGCGCGATCTGGCGGCAAGTGTTGGTCTGCCGCCGGATCTGGCCTGCCTCGTCGTCTGGTCGGCTTCGGAGTGCCTGCACAAACTCGGGCGTAGCGATTGGCCGTTCGAAGTACGGGAGGCCAGAAGCGTCGATGCGCCGCACTGCGGCCCGATCGTGGAGTTGGTTTGCCACGACGTCAGATTGGCGATCGGCCTGGTCCGGCTGATGGGGCAAGCTGTTGAAACGGCAGTCGCCGTGGCCGTGACCACTACACCGGACGGGCCAGCGCGCGTTGTCGGCACCCGTGACCCGACCCACCAACCGAGCGCCGTAACGTTGGCCGGTGTGGGAGCGTGGCCATGAGCAAACGCACATTCGACCTGCATCATGTCGTGACGTTCGAAGAGACCAATGTGGTGGGAAACGTCTACTTCAGCAACTACTTCCTCTGGCAAGGCATGTGCCGGGAGATGTTTTTGCGCCAGCACGCGCCGCAAGCGTTGATGGAGCTACGCGCTGGCGATCTGCGCCTGGTGACGGCGCATGCGAGTTGTGATTACACCGACGAGTTGGTTGCCTTCGATGAGGTTTGTATCCGTTTGTCGCTGAATCGATTCATACCGTTTGGCGTAAGCCTGAACTTCGAGTTTGGCCGGCTGGCAACTGCGGGCAACGGCCGTGGCTTCGAAGTTGTGGCTCGCGGCCGGCAGGACATAAAGTTTCTGCACCGCGAGGGCTCGGATTGGGTGTTGTTCGAGATCCCCGGCTATTTGATTGAAGTCTTTCGACAGTATGAATAAGCCAACCCAGCTCGATGCCGCTCCCATCTCGGACCGGCCGGCGACGCGCCACACCGGTGTGATCGCCAGACTTTGGGCGCGCGGTTTGGGGCGCATGCTTGGGCTGTCGCCAAATGAAACGCGAGTGGCGACGCGCGGTTTTTCGGTTGACTCAGCGCAGGTGGTTCAGCGGCTGGAGCATATCGGTGCGAGTTTTGCGCACGGCTTCAACCATGCCACGCGTAGTACCAGCCTCGATGAACTGGTGTCGGTCTTGAAGACGGTTGCGCCCGCCGACAGCGGCTTTGCGTTCGAAGGTGCGGCCATGGGCCTGGCGCTGACCGACTGGATGACCCCGGGTCGCCGATGGTTCGATACGTTCGTGGCCGGGCCCGCGCGCCACCACGAGTACATGGCGTGGGTCGGTCTCGGGTGGTCTTTTGCCCGCCTGCCGGTGTCGCCGCTGCGTGTGTTGCGACGTCACCGGTGCTGGTACTTGCTCACTGCTTTGGCTAAATAGGCTTCTGCGGTGGTGCGGTCGGGTGCATCGAAAATCATGCGGATATCTGCGGCAACCTCGGATTGCATGTG
>JANNGR010000588.1:0-16136 GCA_031403955.1 Betaproteobacteria bacterium | reverse complement strand
TCACGCTTGGGCACTTCGATGCCGTATCCATCAGAGGATCCACCTCGCTCAAGCGGGCTTCTTCTTCCTGATAGGCGGCTGTTCATCTCAGCGCTCCAATTTCCTTGCCCTTGGGCAGGGAGGCATCCATAGCATCTCCTGTTAATAACCGTGGATTGTCGCCCCAGTCCAGAGCGATTGCGTCGCCAGACGGCCGGCGCCAACCAGCGATTTGAACGCCTGCAATCCGTACCGGCAAGAAAAAGTTCCAACCAGTTGAGCTGAATTTGGGTGTGTTTTCCCTAGTGTTGGATTGGCCAGTAACTGCTTACGATTGCAGCGCGCTGTCGCGCAAGGTGGACTTCCAACATCCGACAAGGTGTTGGGGACAGAGCTGGCCCACTGCGTGTGGCTGCGGTCTGTCCCGCAAGTTTTCAGGAGAACCCTATGCAAGTCGATTCGTGGAGCAATTCGGGCCGCTGTGCGGTTTTGGCGGTGGCTGCCGCCGGTCTGGTGTCGTGCGCCAGCGTACCAACAGAAAGCGCGGAGGCGGTGCTGCAGCGCGCCAATACGGCGATGGGCGGCACCGCGCTGCGCAGCATTTCTTATGCTGGCAGCGGCACCGGGGCCACATTCGGCCAGGCTTTTCAGCCTGGCATGGCGTGGCCAAAGATAAATTACTCCAGTTTTTCACGCGTCGCGGACTATGACAACGCGGCGTTTCGCGAAGACGCGGCACGCAGCCGCGCCGAGCCAAACGGCGGCGGTGCGGTGCCGCTGATGGGCACGGGCGAGCAACGCACCACCGGACTGATGCGTGGCACCAGCGCCTGGAACATGGCCGGACCGGCGCCGCTGCCGGCACCGCTGACGCTCGCCGGCCGGATCCACGACCTGTGGACCACCCCGCACGGCGTGATCAAGGCAGCGCTGGCGAACAAGGCCACGGTGGCCATGCGTTATGACGCCGGTCGCTCGCTTTCAGCCGTGTCGTTTGTCGTGCCGGGCCGATTCAGCGCCACGGCGCTGATCAATGCTGCGGGCATGCTGGAACAGATTGAGTCGGTGCAACCCAACGCCGTCATGGGCGACACGGTTTCGGTCATCAGTTTCTCGGATTACCAGGATTTTGGTGGCGTCAAGTTTCCGCTGCGCATCCGCCAGAGCATGGGTGGTTTTCCGGTGCTCGACCTGGGCGTGAATGAAGTCAAACCCAATGTGGCGTCGGGCATCGAGATTCCCGCGCTGGTAACGGCAGCAACCGAACGTATCACCGCCGACAAGGCAGCCGACGGCGTTTGGTTCATGGCCGGTGGCTCACATAACAGCGTGGCGATCGAGATGAAAGACCACATGATGGTGGTCGAGAGCCCGCTGTTTGACGGCCGCGCCGCTCCGATGCTGGCCGAGGTGAAGAAACTTGCCAACGGCAAACCGATCCGCTACGTGGTCAATTCGCACCACCACTTTGACCACGCGGGCGGGCTGCGCACCGCGATTGCCGAGGGCGCAACGCTGGTCACCAGCGAGCTGGCGCGGCCGTTCTACGAAAGGGTGTTTGCAAACCCGAACCGGATCAACCCCGACGCAATGGAGAAATCCGGCAGAAAAGCAGCCGTGACCGGCGTCAGCGGACTGCGCACCTTCACCGACGGCGAGCGCGTGGTGGAGGTCCATTACATCGACGGCAACGTCCACGCCCAGGGCTTCCTGATGGTCTACCTGCCGAAGGAAAAAATCCTGATTGAGGCCGACGCATACACACCCGGAGCCCCGAATGCCCCGGCGCCGGCCCGGCCCAATGACCTGCATGTGAATCTGGTGCAGAACATCGAGCGCCTGAACCTGAAGGTGGACCAGATCCTGCCGCTGCATGGACGCATGGTGCCGCTCAGCGAGTTGTACACGGCGGTGGGCAGGAAACCCTGAGGCAAAACCCTGAGGCCGGAAATCCGCACGCGCAGGCTGGCGCGAGTACGCTGTTCTGGTTAACGCGACGGTTCCGCCGGTTGGGCGTTGACCGGCATGGAAATGCGCATGGCCCTACAGCCGGCGCGAATATTTCCAGCGCCCCGGCGCCCCGGTTAAGCGCAATGGCTTGAAACGCCGCGTCGGCCTATCAGAAGCCGCCGCGCCCGAGTTAATCCGGCACCACGGGTGGCGCCGGTTCATGGCCCAGTGAGCTCGCCCAACTTACCGATAACAACACACTGACGATCAGTAAATGATTGCTCAGTGTCGGATAAATTGACAACCGACCCAGCATGGTGTCGGCCTGTCAACCGGGTGTTATTGATTAATAAGGAATAAATGATATTGGCATGAAAAGTGCATAAGATTTTTTGTTGGAGACAGTCCCTGAATCAATCAAACCTGAAGCCGCCAGGCCCAAGGTAAGACCGAGGTCTTAAACCGATCTCGAAAACTGCAGAATTGAGCGGAGCCGCAAGGCACTGGGGAATGACAAAAAAGACAGGTATGCGGCTAGCACCGCAGGCCGGCTACCGCGCATGCGCGGCGGCGGCGTGTGGCATGGCATCACCGGCCGAAGCCGCGTGGAGTCTGGTAGTCGCCAGCCCGCTCGGCGCGGCCTGGGGTTGGTCGCTGCTGACGCTAATGGGCCTTCTGCTCATGCTGCTGACTGTCTATGCGGCGCGGCACTATGTGTTCTCACTCAACCGCCTGTTCGGCGACCAGCGGCATCCCTACGCCAGCATTGTCAGCGCCGATTGGCCGCGCGTCACGGTCCTCGTCGCGGCACATAACGAAGAGGCGGTGATCGCCGGCTGCATCGAAAACCTGATGCGCGTCGACTACCCGGCCGAGCGCATACTTGTCATGCCGGTGAACGATCGCTCCAGCGACGCTACGCGCGAGATCATCGATGCCCTGGCCGAGAAGTACCCCGGCCGCATCCGACCCTTCCACCGCAGCGGCGGCAAGCCCGGCAAGGCGGCCGCGTTAAAAGACGCAACACAGTTCGTCGAGACAGACTTCATCATCGTCTTCGACGCCGACTACCTGCCCTCGCGGGGCTTGATCCAGCGCTTGATGGCGCCCTTTTTCGACGCCGAAGTGGGCGCGGTAATGGGACGGGTGGTGCCGAACAATGTCGGCGCGAATCTGCTGACCCGGCTGCTCGACCTCGAGCGCTCGGGCGGCTACCAGGTCGATCAGCAGGCGCGCATGAATCTCGGCCTGGTGCCGCAATACGGCGGCACGGTGGGCGGCATCCGCATTGCCGCGCTGGCGGCGGTGGGCGGCTGGCACGACGACGTATTGGCCGAGGACACGGACCTGACCTACCGCCTGTTATTGGGCGGGTGGCGCACCGTGTACCACAACCGCAGCGAGTGTTACGAAGAGGTGCCCCAGAGCTGGGCGGTGCGGGTACGCCAGATCAAGCGCTGGGCCAAGGGCCACAACCAGGCCCTGGTGCGCCACAGCATCGCGCTGACGCGCAAGCGCAATGTGCCGCTGGCCGAGCGCATCGACGGCTTGCTGCTGCTGGGTGTGTACCTGATGTCGCCGTTGCTGATATTCGGCTGGCTGCTGAGCCTGCTGCTGTACTTCACGGTCACGCTCCAGGTGGCCGCGCCGGCGTTGCTGCTGATCGCCTTCATGGGTCACAGCGCCCTGGGCAATTTCGCGGCTTTCTTTGAAATCGCGGCGGCGGTTCATCTGGATCGATCACGCCAACGCGTGCGCCTGATCGCGTTCAATTGGCTCGGCTTCATCGTCAGTGCGGTAGCCATCGCGCGCGCGGTGATCGAGCAGTTGCTGCTCGACCGCTTGCCCGGGCGCAACTTCCAGTGGGACAAGACGGCGCGTTATCGCCGCGCGCCGCAGGGGCCCGCGCCATGATCTGGTTGTTGTTGTTCGCGTTGACGGTGCTGGTGGTGATACTGCCGATGCTGCCGGCGATCGCCGAATGGCGCCGGCCGAGCGACGTGGTGCCGCTGTATATCGATACGCAGGACGCGCTCGACCCACCGTTCCTGGCCCGCTCATTCGCGGCGCGTTTGGCCGCCGCCCTCGCCGCGGACCAGACGCAGCTGGGTGATTCGCCGATCGGCAAAGCACCGCCGCACGCCGGTTGGCCGCTCGATGCCGGTGAGCGGCGTGGCGCGACCAGCCGGCGCGTGTGGCATACCGCCGGTGACGCCGAGCTTCCCAACGGAATCGACTTTTTGGCGGAAGTGGCTGCGCACGGAACCCTGCGCACCGCCGCCGGCGGGGTGTACCGCGCACTGTGGGCCGGGCGTTATCTGTTCCTGGCACCCGACTCCAGCGTGCTGCGATGGGCGCATGCTGCGCAGGTCGACATCGGCACCGGTTGCCATTTGGCCGGACGCGTGAGTGCCGACGACCGCATTAGCGTGCGCGGCGACACGTCATTCACGCTGCTGCACGCGCCGGCCGTCTACTTCCTGTCTGCTCGATCGGGGGATATCGTGGCGGCACCAGCGGCGCCCAGCCTGTTCCAGCTCGGCCTGCCCGACGCCGTGGCATGGGACGCCGCGGCGGCGCGGGGAACCTGCGACGCATCGCTCGACACCGGCGCGCACCGCGCCTGGCGCGGCGACCTGGTCTGCCGGGCGGACCTGTTGCTGGGTACCGGCTGCAACGCGCGCGGAAGTTTGAAAGCCCACGGCGACATAACGGCGGCTGCCGGCTGCATCGTTGCCGGCAGCATGGTTGCGCAAGGAAACATCACGCTGGGCGCCGGATGCGCGGTGCGCGGATCGGTTATCTCAGAACACGCCATCTCGCTCGGCGCCGGATGTGTCATCGGCGCGCCGGGACAGCCGGCTACCGTAGCCGCGCCAAGCATCACGGTCGCGCCCGGCGTGGTTGTATACGGCACATTGTGGGCCGGCGAGCATGGCGGCACACAGGTCGAACCGGCGGCGCAGGTGTTGGCCGAGCCGGACGCCGGCGACGCCCGTGATGTGCTGGCACGCGAGGCTACGACATGATGCATGGCCTGCTGCCGGGCGTACGCGGGCGCCGCCTGATAGTCGGCCTGGTGCTCGCCGTTTCAGCGTTCGCGCTGTGGCTTGCCGCCGGGCGCAGCGCGCCGTCACAAGTTGCACCGACCCATCTCGCGCTGGTGGTGCCAGACGGATTGCGCGCCGACGACGTGCATCTGCTCGCCTGGCAGGACGCCGCCGCCGAGGTTGGATTCGCGCTTGAAGTGGTGAGCGCCTCGCAGCTACTGCGCGCGGGTGGCCTGCAGCGCGACGCGGCGCTGATCCTGCCCGACACCATGCACCGGCAGATGAACGATGCGCTGGTGGCCGCCCTGACCCAGCGGGTGCAGGAAGGTGGCCGGCTGATGTTGGTGCACGACGCTGGCATCGCCGGCATGGACGGGCAATACCACCCGCGCCAATCCCGTTTGTCGGCGTTGGCGGGCGTGCGTTATGCGCTCTACGGCGAGTTGAACACCGGCATGCTGCGCGAGCAGGTCGCCTGGCTCGATACCGCCGCCGTGCCCCTGCTGCGCCTGCCGCCTGGCAAGCTGATGCGCGAAGACAGCGACAACCCGCTTACCAGCGCCCAGCCGGCGCCGCAGCCCGGCGAGGAGCTGGCGGTCGTGAGTTACCACTACGGCCGGCTGCGTTATCCGGTCTTCGCCACCCAGGGTGAATTCGATGGCCAGCGGTTGATGCATGGCGACAGCAACAGCGTGCTGGCCGGTGTGCGACGCTTCGGCAATGGCGAGGTGCTGTTCGTCAACCTGCCGCTGACCTACCTGAAACTGCGCACCGACGGCTTTTTCCTGCACACCTTCCTGCGTTTTTTCGCGCAGGATATCGCGCAGCTACCGCAGCTCTCCGCGATGCCGCAGGGACGCGGCGCACTAATCATGAACTGGCATATCGATGCGGCGGCGGCGGTGCCGGCAATGGAGCAGCTAGCCGCGCTTGGCGCCTTCGAGCAGGGCCCGTATTCGATGCACATCACGGCCGGACCGGACGTGGACGTGCCCGGCGACGGTGGCGGCATCGATCTGGCGAACAATCCGGCCATGCGCGCCTGGGTGCGTCGCTTTGCCGCACGCGGCGACGAAGTCGGCAGCCATGGCGGCTGGATTCACAACGAGTTCGGCCGCCTGGTCGACACCCAGGCGCCGGCGCGTTCGGCCGAAATGATCGAGCGCAATTCAGCGGTCGTCAGCCAGGCCAGCGGCAAGCCGGTGCGCGAGTATTCAGCGCCCACCGGCAACCACCCGGCCTGGGTCACGCAGTGGCTGCGTGAGCGCGGCATCCACGCCTATTACTTCACCGGCGACATTGGCATGGCGCCGACGCGCAGCTACCAGGACGGCCGGCGCGGGCCGGCCGACATGTGGGCCTTTCCGGTGCTCAGCTACGGCATCCATGCAGCCTTCGAGGAGGCCCGCGCCGACCAGGTACCGGAAGACCATGTGGCCGCCTGGCTGAACGACGTGGCCGACTTCTGCGCCAGCAACCGCACCGTGCGGCTGGTTTATTTTCACCCGCCGGGCGTGGCCATCTTCCCGCTGGCCTTCAAGCGCTGGCTGCAGCACACCGCCGCTCTGGTACGCGAGGGCAGCTTGCGCTGGACGACCATGGCGCAATACGCCGATTTCTCCAACCGCCGGCTGCAGGTCCGTTGGCAACTGCGTGGCGACGCGGCTGGGCCCGGCGGGTTGCGGCTTGAAGCCAGCCACCCACAGTCGCTCGAGCAGATGACTTGGCTGCTGCCCGCGCAGCGCTACGCGCAGCCCCAGTTGCTGGAAGGCCAGGCGCAGGTGCTGCGTGATGGGCCGTTCTGGCGCGTCACGGCTGGCAGCGGCGCGCGCCTGGCGCTCGGACTGGTGCTGCTGCCAGCGCCGGTCGGCTCCAGCTCACCGTTACCGGCCCGGATCCTTTGATGCCAGCCACACCCTGCGCCAATTCGCCGGTCTTGATCTCGGTCGGCACGCGCCCCGAGATAATCAAGATGGCGCCGCTACACGCCGAGTTCCGGCGTCGTGGCGTGCCGGTAGCCTGGGTCCACACCGGCCAGCACCGCGAGATGGCCGACACCTTGTACTGCTATTTCGGCATCCAGCCCGAGCACGAGCTGGCGCTGGAGCGGCGCAACGGCAGTCTCGCGCACCTGAACTGTTTGTTGCTCGAAGGTCTGTCTGCCCTCTATGAGACGTTGCGCCCACGCGCGGTGCTGGTGCATGGCGATACCACCAGCACGCTTGCGTCGGCGCAGGCGGCCTACTATCTGGACGTACCGATCGGACATGTCGAAGCCGGCCTGCGTACCTTCAACCCGCGCGAACCTTTCCCGGAAGAGAAGAACCGCGAGCTAACCGCGCGTCTGGCGCGCTGGCACTTCGCGCCCACCGCGGGCGCGGCGGCGAACCTGGCCCGCGAAGGCATCGCCGCCGGGGCCGTGCACACGGTGGGCAATACCGCGGTCGATGCGGCCCTGACGGTCAGCGCCCGCATCGAGCAGTTACTGGCTGAAGGCGCCCTCGTGCTGCCGCCCGAGATCGAGCCGCTGCGCCAGCGCGTCGATCGTTGGCGCCTGATGGTCGTCACGGCACACCGGCGCGAGAACTGGGGCGACGGCATTCGCGGCATCGCGCGCGCCGTCGCCGCCTTGCTGGCCGCCCACGACGACCTGGCCGTGGTGTGGCCGGTGCACGGCAATCCAGCCGTCAGCGACACGGTGTACGCCGAACTCGGCGCGCTGGCCAACACGCTCGACGGCCGCCTCACGTTGTGCCCGCCGCTGGACTACCCGGCGTTATTGTGGTGCCTGCACCGCAGCGTGCTGGCGCTGACCGATTCCGGCGGCATCCAGGAGGAGGGCGCGGCGCTGTCGACACCGGTTCTGGTGCTGCGTAATGTCACCGAAAGGCCGGAGCTGATCGACGCCGGCGCCGGCATGCTGGTCGGTACCGACCAAGCGCGCATCGTCGCGCTGGTGTCACGCCTGCTCGCCGACCCACCGGCGCTGGCGCGCATGCGCGACGCCGTCAACCCGTTCGGCGATGGCCACACCGCGGCGCGGGTGGCCGACGTGTTGCAGCGCGACCTGGAAATCTGAATGCCATACCAACCGATTGCCACACGCCTGGGAGCCTGCTTGACTGCCGGCCTGCTTGCCGCTTGGTGCGCCGGCGCCCTGGCGCAGAACAGCGGCGCCACCCATGCCACGCTAGAGGCGGTGGCTACACATGGCCGGCTCACGGCCCGGCTAGCCGACGCCAACGCGTTAAACGTGCGTGGCACCTGGGCCTTCGATGACGGTGATGTGGCTCGCGCCGAAATTCTCGACGAGCGCAAGTTCGGTAGCCGTGGCGGTATCGCCGGCATCGGCTACACCCGCGTGTTGTCACCCGACTGGTACGTAACCGGCGCCTTCGCTTCCGGTCATGGCGGTGTCAACTGGGCCAAAACACGCGTCGATCTGGAGCTGTCGACCAAATGGGCCGAGCAACGCGACATCGTGACCCGCGCCGCGCTCTACCAGGCCCGCTTCGACGGCAACCGCAGCGACCGCGGCCTGCGGCTGGCGCTGGTGAGCTACCGACCCGGCCCGATGGTGCTTGAAGCCGGCCTGACGTTCAACATCAGCGAGCCGGGCGCCGTTCGTTCGCGTATGCCGTTCATCGCCGCCACCTTCGGCCGCGAAGGCGATCAGTATTTCAGCCTGCGTGCCAGCCGCGGTAGCGAGGCCTACCAGGCCATCGGCGTCGGTCAACAGTTGGTCGATTTCAACAGCCGCAGCCTGGGCGTCAGTTGGCGGCGCTGGATTGAGCCGCAGTGGGGCGTCATAGCCCAGGCCGAGTTTTACCGTAACCCGACCTACGAGCGCGCCACGCTCGGCGCCGGCATCTTCGTGCAGTGGTAACCATGCAAGCGCCTGACCATTACTCCCAGCTGCAACTGCAACGCCGTGGCCACCGGGGCGGCGTGATCCTGCCGCATCGCTCAATCTGGAACTTGCGGCTGCCCAGGAGGCGCCTGGCCGGCGGTGTACTGATCGCGCTGGCCTTCACTTTGGCGCTGGCCTGGGCCCAGCCGCACATCGCCACTTTTTGGGGCGAGCAGCTGGTATGGTGGATGCAGGCGCTTGAGTTGCCGGGGCAGTTTGCAAGCCCGGTGATCGGCCAGCCGGCCCTGTTCTCGCTGCCGGTGCCGATGATCGACGTGTTAGTGCGCGCCACCGATCCGCTCGCGCCAGCGGCGCACGCGCTCGCCGCCGTCGCGATCTGGACCATGGCCGCCTGGCTGCCTGACAGTGCCAAGCCGGCCGCGTTTGTGCTGCGCTTCGGCGTGCTGATCCACGCTGCGTCGGTAGGCTACTTCCTGTTATGGCCGGCCAGCTTTCCGCATTCGCTGATCAGCCACACCGGGGCTGGCCTGCGCCAAACCTGGGCGCTGATGCTGCTGACGCCGTGGCTGCATCTGTGCACCTATTACCTGTTCCCGTTTGCGCTGTGGCAGCGCCTCGCGCTGACGGCGTTAACGCTCGGCTTCCTGTTCGTTCTCGCGCCGCTGCAGTACGCCACGCATGCGGCACTGCTGTACCAGTTCGGAATGATCCTGATGCCGCTGCTGCACTTGCTGTTTGGCGTGATGGTGCCGATCCTGGGCTTCGTCGCGCTGTACGGCTGGGGCATGAGCTGGCACGACCCGGCGCAAACCGCGCAGGAGATCTGAAGCCATGGGTCGCCCGCTGTTTGTATTGGTTGCCCTGTTCGCATTCGCGTTATCCGCGGCGGCGCGCGCAAACCAGCCACCGCTGGCCGGCAGCCCGTGCGCGCCAGGTGAGCTGGTCGACCCGGCGTTCCGCGATGCAGCGCTCGGCGCGCTCGAGCGGCTCGCGGTGCATGCGAGCGGCCGGGCAGCCGACGGCGCGGTACGCACGCACCACTCCGCCGGTCATGTCGATACGCAGGGCCGCGCATGGCACCAGGTATCGGCTTACCAGGCCAACCTGGGCCTGATCGGCGCCTTGCGCGTGGCGCCTCGGCTGCTGCCGCTGGCGGCTAGCTGGTTGCGCTGGCAGGCACGTCACATCGCCCCTGTCGGCGTCAGCCGCGGCGTGGTGCTCGACCATTGGGTGCGGGCCGGCGACTTTGAGGAATCCACCTGCCCGCCCGGCATCGCGCAGCCGCTGTGCGGCCATGTCGATGCCTTCGACAGCACCGCCGCCTCGACACTGTTGATGGCCGATGCCTATTTGCGGCACGGCGGCGACGTATTCGTGCTGCGTGAACCCGCAATGCGCCAGGCGCTCGAAGCGGCCGCGGCCGCCATCCGAGAGCTGACGACAGCCGACGGACTTACCCACGCCAAGCCGACCCACCGGGTGGTCTACACCATGGATGCGGTTGAGGTGACGGCCGGCTGGCGCGCCTGGGCACGGGTGCAACGCGATGCGTATGCCGAGCCACTATCAGCCGAAAACAGCTTTGCGGCCGCGGCGCGTGGTGAAGCCGGCCTGACCACACGCCTGTGGGACGAAGATGCGGGCGCCTGGCGCGTCAGCCTGGGCGCTGGCGCGCCGCAACACGCCCGCTGGTATCCCGACACGGTGGCGCAGGCCTGGCCGCTGTTGTGGGGCGCCGGAGCGGGTTTTGCCGAGCGTGCGCGTGCCACCTGGCGCCGCGTGATCGCGCCATGGCAAGGCACATCACACTGGGCCCGCGGCAACGTCGATCCCGACGGTTTCTGGTGGCCGGCCGCTGCCGTCGCTGCCCTATGCACCGGCGATGCCGCCGCCGCCCGCACCTGGGTCGCCCGCGCGCGCCAGCGTTGGCTCGATCCGTCCGCCCCATTCGCCTGGCCATTCCAGGTCGGCGACCTGTTATGGCTGCTGTGGCTGGCCGAACCGCCACCACGCATCAGCAGTGTTTTCCCCGCCCCCGCAACCACCTCGAACCACTAGGAGAGCATTTATGGAATTAATGAAGCGTTCCCCGCTGCCCTGGCTGCAGCATTTGTACCGCATGTTGACGCGGCTCGCCGGCTGGATGGCGCTCGGCCTGGCCAGCACGGTGGCCCTGGCCGGCGCGCCGATCGACCGCCTCACGCTGCTGGTGCCAGACGGCGCCGACGTCACTAGTTGGCAAGTGAAAGTGTGGACCGACAGCGCGGCCGAGGAAGGCATCCGGCTCGAGTTGATCAGCGACGCGGCATTTCTGGCCATGGGCAGCACTGCCGCGTCGAAGATCAGCGGGCTGATCATGCCCGACAGCGCGCACATCCGGGCCAGCGATGCGTTGATCGCCGCGGTCAAGCAGTACGCCTTTCTCGGCGGCAAGCTGATGCTGGTGTACGACGCCGGTGTCCAGACCGAAAACGGCTTTTTCCCGTTAAGCGGCAACTCGCGTTTTGCCGAATTGGCCGGTGTGGAATATGTGTTCTGGAACAACGGCCTGGGCGCCGCGACGATGGTCGGATTCGGTCCGGTGGCGGGCACCAAGGCGCGCCTTGACAGCCTGTCGTTCCCGCCCGGCAAGTACGTTCCTTACCTGCCGCCGGCCAGCCTGACGAGCCAGTTGATGAGCACCGCGTTCGTACCGTCGAGCCGGCTGGATGCGGGCGGTACCAAGGTGATGACCGAGATGATTACCCGGCGCGCCGCGAAAGCGATCGAGGACGGCTCGGCAAACGTGCGCCGCAAACGCACCCGCTCGCTGCGCGACCTGCTCGGCATCGGCGTCGAGGCCAACGGCCCGCTGCGTTTTGACCGGCGCAATGGCAATGCGTCAAAAGCGCGCGACATGCACGTATTCGACCGGGCGGAACGCTCGAGCGACGCGGTCGCGGCGGCGCTCAGCGGCGACACCAGCACTTCGGCCGAGCTCAGCGTGCCGGCATTCACCACCTCCGACGCCTCATTGCAGGTGATTAGCGGCTACGCGTTCGGGCCGCTCAATTACTTCCACTATGTGACGACCGGAACATTCCCCGGCACGGTGTACCTGTCGTCACCCGAGCATGGACTGGTGGCTGGCTCGCGCAACTATGGCAGCGGCAAGCTGCTGTTCGTCAACCTGCCGCTGGGTTACTTCAAGGCCATCGGAACCGACGGTGCGCCGTTGCACGGATTCCTGAACCTGTTTGCACGCGAACAGGTCGGCATCTCCACCCTGTCGGTGCAGCCGCGCGGCCGCGGCGGGCTGATCTACAACTGGCACGTGGACGATGGCGACGACCTTACGGTAAGCACGCGCTTTCTGCTTGACAAGACCAAGGTGCTGAATCGGGGCCCGTTCTCGATCCATTTCACGGCCGGGCCGGATGTCGTCAACTTCGGTGACGGCGATGGCATCAACCTGAACAACAGCAAGGCGGCGCAGGACCTGGTGCGCCGACTGGCCGGCGTCGGCAAGAAGGATTCGAAGGGCAATGGGGATGACGATGATGACGATGACGACGATGACGACAAGAAGAAGAAGGCCCTGCCGGTGCGGCACGAGCTGGGCTCGCACGGCGGCTGGATTCACGAGTACTGGGGCTTGACGGCCAACGAAGCCAATTCGCCGGACCTGACGTCGCTGCTGACACAGAACTTCGACGCGATCGAAAAAGTGACTGGTCAGAAGATCCGCGAATACTCCTCACCGCAGGGCAACACGCCGCTGTGGGCCGTCAAGTGGCTCGAGCAGCGCGGCGTGATCGCCACCTACCTGGTGGGCGATGTCGGCGCCGGCATGCTTCGATCCTGGCGCGGCGCCGTTCGACTGGCCGACAAGTTATGGTCGTCTCCCGTGACGCCGCTGGGCAAATACGCCACCTGGGAGGAGTTCGAGGAGTTCGGCGTGAGCGATGCCGTCGCGGGCCAGTGGCTGCTCGACCTACAGAGCTTCGTGGTCAACCACCGCACCAACCGGATGTTCTACAACCACCCGCCCGGTGCCGTGGACCATCTGAAGCCCGTGAATGCGCTACTGAGCCGGGCCGATGCAATGGAAAAGAAGAATCAATTCAGCTGGTACACCATGACACAGCTAGCCGCATTCTCGCAACGTCGCATTGAAACTTCCTGGACATCCAGCACCCAGTCGGGTATCGCCACTTTCAACGCCAGTCACCCGGCTTCGCTGGCCGACCTAACCTGGTTGCTGCCGAAGAGTCGCTACCACGCACCGTCGGTGGTCGCGGGCCAGGGCAGCGTGGCTTCGGACAGCAAGTACTGGATTGTGACCGCCGGCCAGGGCACGAGCCTGAGGTTCCGCGCGACTGAGCGGTAGCTGCATCGGGCGCGTAGTCAGCTCTCTCAGGTGCACTCCAGCAGCAACTTGGTCAGCGCCTCGGGGCTGCTGACCATCGGGTCGTGCCCGGTTTGCATCTCGACCACGCGCGAGCCGGGTAACCAGGCGCCGCTCCAGAACGTCGCGCTGCGCACGCGCGGGCGGATCGCGTCGATGGTTGCCAGCGCCGGGGCGGTGCAACTGACAAACGTGCGCGGCACGGCGGCGACACGCTGCACATCAAAGTCAAGCGGCGCTTCGTAAGTGTGGCCGGGGTGCGGTGTCTGGCGACGCCGCACCCAGTCATGCTGCTGGCCGCTGAGCCCGAACACGACCGGGTCGGGTGGCGGGAAAGCGAATACCGGTGACCCGCGTGCCGCGCCCAGGCGCGCCTGTCGCGTGGCAGGGCTGTGCGTACTGCTCCACGATTCACCCGGCTTGGGCACCACCGCGTCAACATAAACCAGATGCGACAAACGTTGCGGCATCCGGTCGGCGACTGCCGTCACCAGCATGCCGGCATAACTGTGGCCTACCAGCACGACGCGCTGCATTTCCTCGGCCTCAATGGCGTTTTGCACGTCGGTGATATGGGTTTGCAAGTCGATATCGGAACGGAGCAAATGGGCACGTTCGCCCAGACCGGTCAGCGTCACCGCATGCGCGAGGTGCCCGGCGCGCACCAGCATGGCCGTGACGTCGCGCCAGCACCAGGCACCGTGCCAAGCGCCGTGGATCAACAGGAAATGTGCCATCAACCACTCCAGAAAATGAACACCCGCGTCTGGCTCATTCTCTGCTTCCCCCGGAGATTTGTGTATTACATTCAAAACATGAACGCCGCGCCCGCCGCCAAAGTCGAGCACTTCCGCCAGGTGCTGCTGTGGCCGCTGCGGTTGATGCCGGTGCGCGGTAATGAATCGTTGCGGCACCGGCCGTGGCAGTTGCTGCGCGACATGGACGAGACGTCGCCGTGGCGCGAAGTAGTGGATGAATACACCGGCGCGGCAGACGACTTTCACGAACGGCATTACAATGAGTTCGTCACTTTTCTGCCCTATGTGCAGCATTTTCTGTATGGCGAAGGGCGCGCCGCGCGCGACAGCGGCGACCGGGACTCGGATTCGCCGATGCGCGTTTTCCGGCGCCACGACATCCGCCAGGCTCGCATGCGCCTGCGCGCCGGTGATGCGCCATTGGTGCTGGACATAGTACATGTCGACCTGTATTTTTTCCTCGACGTCGACCTGGTGCTGCTTAACGTCGAGGTCAGCGCCGGCCAGCTCTCGTTGGCCCAGGCGCAGGAGTTGCTGTACCGGTTTGGTCGTGGTTATCCGGCCGGCTGGCAGGCCGATGGGCAGGCCATGCACTGCCTGGCCAGCGTGGAATGGCTGGGCCACGAAGGCCAGGCCCTGGCCTGCTCCGACGCACAACAACGCGAGTTGTTTCTGGCGCATGTGGCCAACCACCGTGCCCCGCGTATTGCCGCGCACTGGGCCTACCTGCTCCAGCCACTGGTAAGCGACCACTCAGACCATCCCGGCACGCTGCGTTACCGGCAAATCGAGTATTACCGCATGCCACTGATGGCCTACCTGGCACTGGACGATCCGAAGCTGCTGACGCGTAATGATTTCATCCGTCTGGGCCTGGTCACTGGCGCCGGTGAGCCAAGCAGCGACAACGCTGCCGGCCTGCCTTATGCCGAGCAACACCTGAACGACTTCGAGCCGCGTTTCTGTTACGACCGCTTCTGGGCCGATGGCGGTGCGGCACCCAACACCCGTTACCTGTGCAGCGGGCGCTCGCTGGTGGTGATCGGTGACGCACGCTCCGAGTTCTATAGCTGCCGCGACCGCGGCGTGTTGTCACAGTTCCGGCACCAGCATTTCCTGTTGTTCCTGATCGCGCACTTCCAGAAGGCATCGCTGCTGATGTTCTCCGACAAGCTGGTCGAGGCCTTGAAGCAGCTCAATGTGGATGACCTGGGCAGTGTGCGCCGGTTCAAGCGTTCGATCCGCGCCAGCTTCGCGGGATTCCTGCGCTTCACGCACCGCTACTGGTTCCACGAAGTGGCTGAACAGGCCCAGGCGCGCGCGTTGTTCAACATGTGCGCCACCCACCCACCTGGGCCTGGACCCGCTGTACGCCGAGGTCAAGGAACGCATCGCCGACATGAACAGTTACCTTGAGGCCGACAGCCTGCGGCGGCAGGCCAATACCGTGGTGCGCCTGACGGTGGTGACTATCTTCGGTCTGATTGGCACCGTATCGACCGGCTTCCTCGGCATGAACCTGCTGGCCGAAGCAGACTCGCCCTGGAGCCGCAAGCTGCTGATATTCGGCGCGGTATTCGGGCTGGTGTTGGCGCTGACGGTGTACACCATGGCCAAGTCCAAACGCCTGTCGGATTTCCTCGACGCGTTGTCGGACGAGCGGCTGACGTTGTGGCAAAAAGTCAAGTCGCTGGCGCTGGTCTGGCGGGCGCATAACGATTGAGTTCAGGCGGCCCGCTCGGCCATGGCCGAAATACCGTCCATCGCGTTTGGACCGCCCAATGCGATCACCAATTTCAGTCGTGACTGGCAAACGTGAAATTCAACCTGCGCCTGGCGCGCGACGCGGATCTGGGAGGGACGCGCAAAACCATCAAGCGGGTCGGACTGGAGATGTTTCAAGACCCGGAGCTGCGGCGGCCAGTGGTTCGGCCAGTTCGTCAGTCAGCGCGCCGGCCCCACCTTGACGGCGCGGCTTTTGATCAGCCGCGGCAACCTGTGTTACTGCCAGTTGGCCGCGATAACCGGGGCCAGTTCCATCGCGTAGTTGGCCGCCAGCGTGCTCTGCCCGGCTGCCGGCGGCGCGAAACCCGCCATGGCGTTGACCAGGTTTTGCACCTGGCTGTCGAGCAGGGTCTTGC
>JANNGR010000587.1:0-4221 GCA_031403955.1 Betaproteobacteria bacterium | reverse complement strand
AGGTGTACCGCCGCAACATGGTCGCGCCAGCGCGCTCCCCACAGGGCACTGAACTTGGCAATCGCACGCACGCACACCGCCAGCCAATAGACCATGAAACAGGAGAAGATGATGTCCAGGCGCCACTCCATCACCGGGGTGCGCTCGCGCCACAGAAAGGTGATGTAGCCGAATACCGTCGGCATGGCGAGCAGGAACATGGCGGTGATAGACATCGAACTCACCAGCCCGATAACACGCCGGTTCCGCGGTGCGCACAGGTCATAGACCGCGTCAAAGGTCACCTGCTCGCGCTCGGTCAGCACCAGCGCTTCGGTCAGGAAGGTGGTCCAGAGAAACAGTATGAGAATGAACTCGTCCGCCCAGGCAATGGGACGTACAAACACATAACGCATCACCACGGCCGCGATGAAAAGCACGAATATCGCGAAGAACATACCCACCGAAATCCATTCCGCGAGCTTGGCACCGCGCGCTAACGCGGTCTTGATGCGGTGCACGAAGGATTCCGGAACCTATTTGACGGCCAGGATTTTTTCCTTCAATCCGGGTAGCCATTTGGCAGCCAGCCCGGACTCCACATACTGCTTGTCCACCGAGGCGCGGAAGGATGCGACGTCAGGTGTAGTGACCTTCAGGCCGGCCTTGACGAAGAAGTCCACCATCTGCTTCTCCTCGGCGAGTTTGGCGTCATCGTTGGCTTGGCTCGATTCGCGCGCCGCCTTGCGCAGGGCCTCCTGCTGGACCGGTGTGAGTTTGTCCCAGAAAGGCTTGGCAATTGCGTAGAACACCGGCTGCACCAGGTGCGACGTCAATACGAACTGTTGCGACACCTCGTGCAGGTTGTTGTTCCTGGCCAGACCGAGCGGATTCTCCTGGCCGTCGATGGTGCCGGTTTTCATCGACAGGTACACCTCGGACATGGCCATTGGCGTGGGGCTCACACCCAGGCCTTTGCCCAGTGCCAGCCATCCCGGACCAGCCGGCATGCGCAGCTTGACGCCGGCCAGATCGGCTGGCACCTTGACATCCTTGGCCTGACGCAGGTTGACCTGGCGTGTGCCCAGGTAGCTGACTTCGATTATCTGTATGCCCATCTTGGCGGCGACGGCGTCGT
Organism: Betaproteobacteria bacterium; assembly: GCA_031403955.1. GTDB lineage: Bacteria > Pseudomonadota > Gammaproteobacteria > Burkholderiales > Burkholderiaceae_C > CAISIP01. Next base: position 3,104 of record JANNGR010000587.1, on the reverse strand, counting down.
AGTACTCCTTGCCGATCGGGCCACGCATCACCCGGGCCAGGTGGTCATAGTCGCGAAACAGGTAGCCGGAACTCAGGATGCCGTATTCGGGCAACTGCTGCTCGACCTCGAAGGTGGTCATGGTGTTCATTTCCAGGTTGCCGCGCTGCAGCGCCGGCACTTCGGTGCCCTGGCGAAACAACGAACTGGCACCGTGCACCGATACGGCGACCTGACCTGGCAAGGCCTTCTCGATGTTGTCCTTGAACATCAGCATGGACTTGTGCAACCAGTCGCTTTCCGCCGCGGCGTGTGATATACGCATCTGGAGCGCCTGGGACCAGGCGGTGGTGCTGAAGGCAAGTCCCGTTGCCAGGATAAAGCGGGCGATGAGATGTCTGCGATTTACCATTTTCATTCTCCTAAAAAATTCTGCTCCAAGTGGCCATCAACGCGGCTCCTGAATCGTTACCGACAGCTCGCCAATGCCCTCGATTTGCGCATCGACCCGGTCACCCACCTTCAGGAACGTTTGTTTGGGTGCGCCGACACCCGCCGGTGTGCCAGTGAGAAGCAAGTCACCGGGATCGAGGGTCATGATGCGAGAGGCAGTGGCGATTTGCTCTGCCACCGTGAAGATCATGTCGCTGGAATGGCCGTCCTGCTTCAGTTCACCATTCACCCACAGTTTGAGGGTCAGGTCCTGGGGATCCTTGACGGCGGCAGCCGGCACCAGCCGCGGACCCAGCGGACAACAGGTGTCGTTGGCCTTGCCGGCGACCCAATCGAGTTTGTAGAAGGTCTCTGGTGCGCGGTTGTGGTCGCGCGCCGAGAAGTCGATGGCGACGGTGTAGAAGGCGACGTGGTCGAGCGCCTTTTCGACCGGCACATTACGCGCGCGCTTGCCGATCACCGCCGTCAGTTCGATCTCCCAGTCGAAGGCTTTGGTACCGATGGGCATGTGGACCGTTGCCCCGGGGCCGACGACCGCATTGCGCGGTGGCTTCATGAAGAAAAACAGCCGCTGGTCTTCCTTCCTGGCCCCCGGCATGCCCATCTCTGCGAGATGGTCGAAGTAGTTCGCGCCGGCGCACAGTATCTTGCCCGGGTACAGCAACGGGGCCAACACCCGCACGTCGGCCGCGGCAATGCCCTCGGACGGCTGGCAACCGGCCGCCATACGCTCCACCCATGGACGGTTGCGCTCCCAGTCTTCGAAAAGCCCGATCAGGCCTGGTGGGATCTCCGTCGATCCGTCCTGGCGGGCGATCTCGGCGATGGAGAAATAGCGCCCGTGCTTTTCTATACACGCAAGCGCTTTTCCGCAGTATTCGACGGTGGCAAGAGCAAACATCTGGCAATGTCTCCGATTGGGAACTGGCTCGGCGCGCGGCAATTCGAGCCTATTCTATTCAACATAAATAATAGTTGTCAACATAAATTATTTAATAAAACATATAATCATTCATATTTTGTTTTTAAATAACCGGGTCAACTCCGTTAACAGCAGGCTCATGGAAATCAACCGGGTTGCAAAGACAGACGCGACGGCGAACGCCAAGACTCTGGCCAGCCAGGCGCAGGATCTGCTTCGCAAAGACATCCTCAGCGGGCTACTCGGCCCCGGGCAACGTTTGCGCACGCGGGATTTGCAGGCGCGTTACGGCCTCGGCCTGAGCCCGTTGCGCGAATCGCTGCAACGCCTGTCCGCCGAAGGGCTGATCGTCAATGACGAACAGCGCGGCTTTGCCGTGGCGCCGGTGTCGGTCGCCGAACTCGAAGACCTGACGCTGGCCCGCACTGCGCTGGAATCGATCATGCTTCCGCTGGCAATGCAGTTGGGCAATGCGGATTGGGAGGCCGACATCGTGGCCGCGTTTCACCGCCTGTCGCGTACGCCGCTGCCGCATGATTCGGCCGCGGTGGTGGACGCCAGCCTGTGGGAATCGCGCCACCGTGCTTTTCACCACGCCTTGGTCGCCGGTTGTGCTTCGTTCTGGCTGTTGCGGCTGCATGGCCAGTTGGTGGACCAATCCGAGCGTTACCGCAAGATCCGCATCCTGCACCACCAGGAAAGCAAGGCACAGGTGCGCGATGTCAACAGCGAGCATCAGGCCCTGATGGATGCCGTATTGCGCCGCGATGCCGCCCTGGCCAGCGGCCTGATGGCACAACACCTGCTTGCCACGAGCAAGGCAATCGCCCGTTTGATGCAACCCGAAGCCCGACTGGAGAACACACCATGATTGTCAGATCAGCCTACCTGGAGGGCACGGTAGCGGATGCCGATCGTGAACCATTCGATCGGCACATGGCCGGCCCGGTGCTGGCGGCCATCGCGACCTATCCGCATTTGCGCCGTGTCAAGCTGCGTCGCATCGCCCAGGCCGACGCGGGTGCGCCACCGCTGTACATGATTTTCGACCTGTATTTCGACGACATCGACGCCATGAACGCGGCCTTGGCAAGCCCGATCCGGCAGGCGGTGCGCGAACAAATCTCGCACGGCATGTCGCGCTTCAAGGGTCGGGTGTACCACCTGGTATTCAGTGAAAACTGAGCCGGCACGCGCGCATGCCATGACGGTGTTGATTACCGGAGCCGGCCTGATCGGTTGCCAGACCGCCGCGCTGCTGGTGGCGCGCGCGCAACGTGTCGTGTTGCTGGACCTGCGGCCGGTGCCCGATCTGATTGCGTCGGTGCTTGCGCTGGATGGTGTTGTCATAGAAGCCGTCGATGTGCGCGACCGCGCGTCCATCCTTGCCGTGTTTCGGCGCCACCGGATCGACGCCGTCATCCATACGGCGGCGGCAATGAGCATGGCGATCCGCGAAACGCCCGCGCTGGCGGCCGACGTCAATCTCGGCGGCACGGTAAATCTGCTCGAGGCGGCACGGTCGTTCGGGGTCCGGCGCTTCGTCTTCGCTTCATCAACCACCGTTTATTACCCGATCTTCCATCGGCCGATGGACCGGCCCCTGGGCGAGGACTTCGCCTTCCACGCCGTCAGCGAACGGCCTGGCAGTCTGTATGCGGCAAGCAAACTGGCGGCGGAATTTTTCATCCAGCACTACGCCGATCAGTTCGCGCTTTCGGTGGCGGTATTGCGTTATTCAGCCGTGCTC